>WHUE01000005.1:25533-87510 GCA_009377375.1 Alphaproteobacteria bacterium
CCCCATCTCGGTATGGGTGGTCTCCACGATCACCTGGGTCTTGCGGATCTTGGCGCTCATTTCAGGCCGTCTTCCCCCTTCACGTCGGAATCCTTCAGCCCGCCGGCGCGGTCGTAGATGCGCGGCGCCGTCATCATCGCCTGGATCCAGACGATCTCGTCGTCGCGGGGCGCGTCCGGGATCGAGCATTCGATGCAGTCGAAATGGCTGCGCACGTAAGCCGCGTTCACATGGGCCAGCGGCACGTCCACCGGACGTCCGGCGGAAGTGACCTTCTTGGTGGACGGCACGATCGCCTTGGACGGCTTGATCAGCGCGCGCATGCCGTACCCGCCGGGCTCGTGCCACAGCGCCGCGTGCTCCAGCTCGCCCGCCAGCCCGACCACCGCCGACTTGCCGTAGGCGACGACGTTCGACGCGCCGCCCAGCGCATCGATCAGCCGCTGCGCCATCGCCGTGCCGAGCGGCTTCAGCGCCTCCATCAGCGGCATCAGGTCCTCGACGTACCGCCCCGCATAGGGGTTGTGGGCGACGGCGGCGATATAGCCCTTGCGCTGCGGCTTCGCCGCAGGGGGGCCGAACTCGTGCAGCACGTCCTCGACGTGAAGCACGAACTTGCGCACCTTCACCAGCGGGCCGAAATCGCCCTCGCCGGTCGTCCGGATTTCGCCGATGCTGCGTGAATCGTCCATCGTTCCGCTCTCCCTCAGGCCGCGTGGGCGGCAATGAGCGTGTCGGGCGGGACCCCGACGACGCGTATCTCCTGCTGCAAGACAAGCACCGCGGCGACGACCTGTCCAGCCGTCACCATCCCTTTCGCGCAACGCATGCCCGATTCCAGGGCGACCGCCACCGTGTCAGGGTCCAGCGCCCCGACGGCGACCGTCACTTCGCGCGCGCCGAGATCGCTGTCGAGGTCGATGCTGTCGGCCGGCGCGCGCCTGACGGCCGGGTGGTCGGCGTTCACCGCGTTGGCGATCAGCGTCGCTGCCACGTCGGCGGCGGCGGCGTCCCGGGCCAGCACGGTCACCGCGTCGGCGATGCCGAGCGAGAAGCTGCGCCCCTTCCAGCCGCTTGTGGCGATGCCGCGCACCGGCATGTCGTGGCTCAGCCGGCACGCGCCGTCGACGGAAGGGGCGAAATAGTCGCCGATCAGCCCGGCCGTCAGGCTCGCGCCGGGCGCCAGGTGAAACGCGATGTCGCCGCCGTTGTTGACATAGGCCCGCGACAGGGCCGGTCCGGCGCACATCGCGGCCAGCACTTCGTCCGCCACCGCGCCGGCGACGGCCGCCATCGGGGTGACGAAATGCGCCGCGCTGTGCGGGACCGCCGCCGCCGCCATCCGCCGGGCGACCGGACCTTCGAAAAGGTCGCGGTCGCCCGGACGGGAGGCGCGGCGCAAACAGGGAAGCTCTTCGACCAGCCGGGGCAGAATCGCGGGAAAGACCGCGCTGGCCTGCCGGTATGCGGCGTCGATTTCGGCCCGCTCGCCGAACCCTTCCACCACGAGGTCGATGGGTCCGTGGTGGAGATGCAGCCTCCTTCCGTCGGCCAGCATCGAGATCTGCGCGCCCCCGGCCATCGCCGCCCCCTACCCGGCCGGCTCGTGCGCCGGGGGATCGAGCGGCCAGGGATGGGCGGCCCGCCACAGCACGGAACGCACGCGCCCGTGCGCGGCCAGGGCGTCGTCCAGCGGACGTACCCGGTCGGCATAGCCGCCGATGGCCTCGAAATCGTCGCGCGTCAGCGTGAACTCGATGGGGGCCACCAGCGCCGGTGTCGGCACATGACCAAATGCCTTGTCCGGCATCTCGTTGACATCGACCATCAGGGTGATGCCGCCGCCGGGCCAGACATAGACCGGGGCGCCGCCGCAGGTCACCCGCGTCTCGCGCCCGCGCACGCTGCGCGTCAGCCGCACCGGGTTCACCGTCACCCCGGCGCGCAGCGATCCGCCCGCCCCCGCCATGAACATGACGGTGCAGAGCGCCGGCTCGCAGTTCTCGCCGATGCGTTCGACCACGATGCGCACATCCTCCGGCATCTCCGCCGGCTGCGGGGTCAGCGCGTCGTCCAGCACGTACCAGGCGGAATCCTGGCCGGTGGTGGACACCATCAGCAGGCGCAGACCCGGCCAGGCCGTCTTCTCGTCGATCTTCTCGATGATATCGAGCGGGTCCCTGATATCGGTGCCGCCCCAGCCGGCGCCGTGATCCGCCACCTGGAAGTAGCGGCCCGGCGTGGAGCGCCGGCCGCGCACGCGGATGCCGGCGGGCGGCATGTCGATGAACTTGCCGGCCTGGTGCTCGCTGAGGACTGCGGTGATGTGGTCGTCCACCACAATCACCTCGTCCACATGGCCGTGCCACTGCGGCGCGAAGATGCCGACGGTGGCCGAGCCGCAGCCCACCCGCATGCGTTCCTCCTGCACGCCGTTGATGACCGGCGGCATGCCCGCCTGCACCACCACCTCGGCGCCGCCGTCGATGGTCAACTCCACCGCTTCCTTGTTGCAGAGCCGCATCATCGTATCGCAGGTGACGTTGCCCTCCTTCTTGCTGCCGCCGGTCAGGTGCCGCACGCCGCCGATAGCCAGCATCTGCGAGCCGTATTCCGCCGTGGTCACGTGGCCGACCTGCTCGCCATCCACCCGCACGGCGGCGGGCTCGGGACCGATATAGGCGTCGGTGTCGATCTTCACCTTGACGCCGCAATAGCTGAACACGCCCTCGCTGACGACGGTGATCATGTCGATCCCGTCCTGCTGGCTGGCGACGATGAAGGGAGCGGGCTTGTAGTCGGGATAGGTCGTCGTCGCGCCGATGCCGGTCAGGAAGGTCGGGGCCTGGCTGACCAGCGCGCCGTCCCAGCTCTCCGCGGCGGCGAGGAACGGCACCATGTCGCCCTTCTCGTCCAGCACCTTCTGCACCACCACCAGCGGATCGGTCCGCACGAGCCGTCCGCCCTCGTTGGCGTAGCGGTCGCAGGCGCCGGTCCGCCCTTCGCGGATGCGGCAGAGCACGGGGCAGGCGTCGCAGCGGATCAGCCCGTCCGCGGGGGCGCTGGGAACGTCGTCGGCCATGCTGGCGCTCCACCTCTTCCGGCCGGTTGACTTCGCGCCGGAATTTTGTTTGTATACATACAAGTTTTGCGGCACAGACGCCCATTGTCAAGGCCCAACTGACTGCGTATGGTCACGCCGGAAGACAGGGAGAGTTCGGGCGCAAGCGCGGCCCGCGAACCGGATTGTCCGGAATCGATTTTGCATGCCACTGTCTTGACAATTGAGGGAGTGCGGGGATACTTCATCGCCCTTTTGTACGTATACATACAAATGGCCGTTCCCCGAGAGTAGACGATTGAATCGGATCGAGTTTCATGGCCACCAAGCTTAAGCCGACCGGCGACACCGGACGGAAGGAAATAGACTCCGTCGTCATCCGTTTCGCCGGCGATTCCGGCGACGGCATGCAGCTCACAGGAACCCAGTTCACCCAGTCGACGGCCCTGATGGGCAACGACCTCGCCACCTTCCCGGACTTCCCCGCGGAGATCAGGGCGCCGGCCGGCACGACCTATGGCGTCTCGGCCTTCCAGATCAACTTCGCGTCGTTCGACATCATGACGCCGGGCGACCAGCCCGACGTGCTGGTGGCGATGAACCCGGCGGCGCTGAAGGTGCATCTGCGCGACCTGACGCTGGGCGGCACGGTGATCGTGAACACCGGCGCGTTCAGCGACCGCAACCTGCAGAAGGCCGGCTATGCCGCCAACCCGCTGGAAGACGGCACGCTGGAGCCCTATCGCGCGCTTCTGATCGACATCTCCAAGCTGACCCTCGCCGCCGTCGAGGGCACGGGCGTGAACCAGAAGGAGGCGCTGCGCGCCAAGAACCTCTGGACGCTCGGCCTGCTGTGCTGGATGTACGACCGCGACCGCCAACCGACCATCGAGTGGCTGAAGACCCGCTTCGCCAAGCAGCCGGACATCGCGGACGCCAATATCGCCGCGCTCAACGCCGGCCACGCCTATGGCGAGACCGCCGAGCTGCCGAGCGAGATCAGCACCTATATCGTGCCCAAGGCCGATGTCGCGCCCGGCACCTACCGCGCCGTGACCGGCACCGAATCCGCCGCATGGGGGCTGCTGGTCGGGGCGAAGAAGGCGGGGCTCAAGCTGTTCTTCGGCTCCTACCCGATCACGCCGGCCTCGCCGCTGCTGCATATCCTGTCCAACCTGCGCCAGTACGGCGTCGTCACCTTCCAGGCGGAGGACGAGATTTCGGCGGTGTGCTCCGCGCTCGGCGCCTCCTATGCCGGCGCCATCGGCATCACCTCGTCGAGCGGGCCCGGCATCGCGCTCAAGACCGAGGCCATAGGGCTGGCGTTCATCGCCGAGCTGCCGCTGGTGATCGTCAATTCGCAGCGCGGCGGCCCGTCCACCGGCCTGCCGACCAAGACCGAGCAGTCGGACCTGTACCAGGCGGTGTTCGGCCGCAATGCCGACTCGCCGCTGCCGGTGGTGGCGAGCTGCACCCCGGGCGATTGCTTCGACACCGCGATCGAGGCAGTGCGGCTGGCGGTCAAGTACATGACGCCGGTGATGTTCCTGACCGACGGCTACCTCGCCAATGCGGCGGAGCCCTGGCTGATCCCGAATGTCGATGACTATGCCGAGTTCCCGGTCGAGTTCGCGACCAAAGTCGAGGGCTTCCACCCCTATCTGCGCGACGAGAAGACGCTGGCGCGCAGCTGGGCCGTGCCGGGCACGCCCGGCCTCGAGCACCGCATCGGCGGCATCGAGAAGAGCTACGACACCGGCAACATCAGCTACGAGCCCGACAACCACCACAAGATGACCAAGGTGCGGGCCCAGAAGGTGCTGAACATCGCCGACGACATCCCGCTGCAGACCGTGTCGGAGGGCAAGGAAACCGGCAAGCTGGCCGTGGTCGGCTGGGGCTCCACCTTCGGCGCCATCGAGCAGGCGGTGCGGCGCTGCCGCACGGCAGGGCTCGAGGTCTCGCATATCCATATCCGTCACATCTGGCCCCTGCCCCGCAATCTTGGCGACCTGCTCGCCGGGTTCGACAAGGTGCTGGTGCCGGAGATGAACAACGGACAACTCGTCACCCTGTTGCGCGCGCAGTACCTGGTCCCGGCCGAAGGGCTGAACCAGATCAGCGGCCTGCCCTTCAAGGTGTCGGACCTCGAGCGCGAAATCCGCGCCCGTCTGGAGGACTGACGATGAACGTTCAGAGCCCGCCCGAAAAGCTGAAGCCGGCGGATTACGCCTCCGACCAGGAAGTGCGCTGGTGCCCCGGCTGCGGCGACTACGCCATCGTCAAGGGCGTGCAGCGCACCATGGCCGAGATGCAGGCCGATCCGGCGAAGACGGTGTTCATCTCGGGCATCGGCTGCGCGGCGCGGTTTCCCTACTACATGGCGACCTACGGGTTCCACACGATCCACGGCCGCGCGCCGGCGATCGCGACCGGGGTGAAGCTGACCAACCCGGAGCTCGACGTCTGGGTGATCGGCGGCGACGGCGACATGCTGTCGATCGGCGGCAACCACACCATGCACGTGGTGCGCCGCAACATCGACCTGCAGGTGCTGCTGTTCAACAACGAGATCTACGGGCTGACCAAGGGCCAGGCCTCGCCGACCTCCAAGGTCGGCACGCGCTCGCCCTCGACCCCGATGGGGTCGGTGGACGCGCCGGTGTCCGCCTGCAATTTCGTGCTGGGCTGCAACGGCCGCTTCGTCGCCCGCGTGGTCGACACCGACCAGAAGCTGATGCCGGACGTCCTCATCCGCGCCAAGGCGCACAAGGGCACTTCGTTCGTCGAGATATTGCAGAACTGCATCGTCTACAACGACGGCGTTTATTCCGGCTTCACCGAAAAGAACAACTCGGCCGACGGCCAGGTGAAGTGCGAGCACGGCAAGCCGCTGATCTTCGGCAAGGACGGCAACAAGGGCCTGCGCATGAAGCCGGGCAAGATGGAGATCGAGGTGGTCACCATCGGCGAGGACGGGGTGACGGAAGGCGACATCCTGGTCCACGACGAGACCAACCGCCCGCTGGCGCAGCTCCTCTCCGCCATGCAGCCGCCGCACTTCCCCGTGGCGATGGGGGTGATCTTCTGCGACCCGGCGGCGACCTCCTATGAAGAGGCGGTGTACGAGCAGATCGCAAAGGCGGCGGAAGCCTCGCCGCCCGGCGAGCTCAACGCCCTGCTGCGCCGCGGCCGGACCTGGACGGTCGACGCCTGAACCGCTTCCGTCGCGACGCGTTTTTCAGGGCCCGGCCGGGCGATCGGCCGGGCCTCTTTTTGTTCCCTTCGCACCGGGGCTTCCATCATCGGCAGCTGCCATACGGGGGGTTTATTCCTGCGCGCCATCGGCTATCATTCGGTTCACGTGGAGAATACAACCTGCCGGGGAACAGGCATTGAAACAGGGCGGTAACCGCAGCGTCGCGATCGTGGGATCGGGGCCCGGCGGCATGTACGCGGCACAGGCGCTGCTGGAGAAGGCGCCGGGCACGCGCATCGATATCATCGACAAGCTTCCGACCCCGTTCGGCCTGATCCGCGGCGGCGTCGCGCCCGACCATCAGAGCACCAAGCGGGTCGACAAGAAGTATTCGGAAACCGCCTCCAGCGAAGGCATCCGCTTCGTCGGCAATGTCGAGCTCGGCCGGGACGTCTCGCTGGCCGAGCTGGAAGATATCTACGACGCGGTGGTGCTGGCTTACGGCGCTCCTTACGACAACAGCCTCGGTATTCCCGGCGAGGACAAGGCCGGCGTGTTCGGCTCCAACGCCTTCGTCGGCTGGTACAACTGCCATCCCGAGTTCCGCGACCTGAATCCCGATCTCGACGTCGATGCCGCCGCGGTCATCGGGGTCGGCAACGTCGCCGTGGACGTCGCCCGCGTGCTCTCGCGCACCCCGGCCGAGATGGACAAGACGGATATCGCCGGCTACGCCATCGAGCGGATCGACGCCGCAAGGCTGAAGGACATCTACATGTTCGGCCGGCGCGGCCCCGTCGAGGCCAGCTTCACCAATACCGAGCTCAAGGAGCTGGGCGAGCTGGAAGCGGCGACCTGCGTGGTCGATCCGGCGCAGCTGCCCGATGCCGTGCCGGACACGCTGGACGACCGCGAGCAGAAGGTGAAGACCCGCATCCTGGAGACGCTGCGCGGTCTCAGCCAGGCGAAGCCAGGCGTCAAGCGCCGCACCATCCATCTCGGTTTCTACGCCATGCCGGTGGAGATACTCGGCGGCGACCGGGTCGAGGGCATCCGGATGGAGCGCACGCGGGTCGAGAACGGCCGCTGCGTCGGCACGGGAGAAACCTTCGATGTCCCCTGCGGACTGGTCGTGACCTGCATCGGCTCGCGCGCGCGCGCCATCGACGGCATTCCCTTCGACGAGCGCCGCGGCATCGTCGTCAACGACGAAGGCCGGGTGAAGCCGCGGGTCTACGCCGCCGGCTGGCTCAAGCGCGGCGCGGTCGGCACCATCGGCACCAACCGGCTCGATTCCTATGGCGTGGTGGACCTGCTGATCGGGGAGTTCGCCGGCGTCCCCCGCCCGGGGCCGGACGCGCTGGACGCGCTGCTCGACGCGCGTTCGGTCCGACGCACCAGCTTCGAGGACTGGCTGGAGATCAACCGGCTGGAAGTGGAAGCGGCCTGCGGCGGCGCGCCGCGGCGCAAGTTCACCGCCATCGCCGAAATGCTCAAGGCGCTCGACCGGGTCTGACCGGCCGAACGGCTCTCCCCTATTCCGCGATGCGGGCCAGCAGGTCGAGCAGCGTCCGCCGCTCGGCGGGGCTGAGCGGCGACAGGGTCAGGCGGCTGATCTCCGCGCCGCTGGCGATAGCGCCGTCGATAAGCGCCTCGCCGGCAGGGCTCAGGCTCAGGATCAGGCGGCGGCGATCGCCGGGATCGGGACGGCGGGTGATCAGCCCGCGCACGGCCAGCCGCTTGATGACGCCCTGCATCGTGGCCGCGTCCATCGCGGTCAGCCGGCCGAGCTGGTTCTGCGACACTTCCGCCAGATCGCGCAGCTTGACCATCGCAGCGAACTGAAGCGGGGTCAGCTGCGCCGCGCCGATATTCTCCTGAAAGATCGCGCAGTGACGCTGGTGTGCGCGGCGCAGCAGGTGGCCCACCTGCAACTCCAGCACATAGCCGTTTCCCTCGTCACCGCGCTCGGCACAGAGAGGCTCGATCTTGCTCATGGTATCGACCTCCCGGGCGGCCGGCAGCGCGGATGACCCCGGACTGCAATCATTTGTGTACGAATAATCCTGCGCGCGCCGGGGTGTCAAGAATCGCCGTGCGCGGCGTCAGATCACGCCGGCGTCGCGCAACTTCGCCAGCGCCGCCGCGTCCATCTCCAGCAGTTCCCCCAGCACCTCGTCGGTGTGCTGGCCCAGCGTCGGCGGGGCGCGGTGGTAGTCCAGCGGCTGGTCAACATAGCGAATCGGGTTCGCGACCTGCGGCACGGTGCCGGTGACGGGGTGCGGCAGGTCCATCCGCAAGCCGCGATGGACGATCTGCTCTTCCGCGAAGGCTTGCCCAAGATCGTTGATCGGCCCGCAGGGCACGCCGACGGTCTCGAAGGCTGCGATCCATTCCGCGGCCGGGCGCTGCTTCAGGAAATCCTGGATGATGGGGATCAGCACCTCGCGGTTGGCCACCCGCGCCTCGTTGGTGGCGAAGCGTTCGTCGGCGGCGAGGTCGCCCCTGCCGGCGGTCTCCACGAAGCGCACGAACTGGCCGTCATTGCCGACGGCGACGATGATGTACTGGTCGGCGGCGGCGAAGGCCTCGTAGGGCACGATGTTGGGATGGGCGTTGCCCATCCGCTGCGGCGCCTTGCCGGAGACCAGGTAGTTCAGCGCCTGGTTGGCGGTCGCCGCCACGGTCACGTCCAGCAGCGCCATGTCGACATGGCAGCCCTCGCCCGTCTTTTCCCTCTGGGCCAGCGCGGACAGCGCGGCGACAGTGGTGTAGAGCCCGGTCAGGATGTCCGACAGCGCGACGCCGATCTTCTGCGGCCCGCCGCCCGGCTTGTCGTCCTTCTCGCCGGTGATGGACATGAATCCGCCCATCGCCTGGATCAGGAAGTCGTATCCGGCGCGCTGGCTCAGCGGCCCGGTCTGTCCGAACCCGGTGATCGAGCAGTAGATAAGGCCGGGGTTGATCTTCTTCAGTGCCTCGTAGCCGAGCCCGTAGGCGGTCAGCCCGCCGACCTTGTAGTTCTCGATCAGGATGTCGGAGACCGCGGCGAGCCTGCGCACGACCTCCTGCCCCTCGGGCTGCGAGATATCCAGCGTGACGGACTTCTTGCCCCGGTTGGCGGACAGGAAATAGGCGGAATCGTCGGTCTGGTTCCCATCCTTGTCATGCAGGAAGGGCGGCCCCCATGTGCGGGTGTCGTCGCCGCGCACCGGGCGCTCGATCTTGATCACCTCGGCGCCGAGATCGGCCAGCGTCTGGCCGGCCCAAGGCCCGGCGAGAATGCGGCTCATGTCGAGCACGCGGACATGCGAAAGCGGGGCTACCATGGCAATGGGCGATGATGCTGGCAGCGGGGCTCAGACGAAAGCCTGGATGCCCGTCTGGGCGCGGCCGAGCACGAGACCGTGGATGTCGTGCGTGCCCTCGTAGGTGATGACCGTCTCCAGGTTCATCAGGTGCCGCATCACATGGTATTCGTCCATGATGCCGTTGCCGCCGTGCATGTCGCGGGCGACGCGGGCGATGTCCAGCGCCTTGCCGGTGGTGTGCCGCTTCATCAGCGAGATGGTCTCGGGCGCACAGTTGCCCTCGTCCATCAGCCGGCCAAGCCGCAGGCAGCTCTGCAGCCCGACGGCGATCTCGGTCTGCATGTCGGCCAGCTTCTTCTGGATGAGCTGGTTGGCCGCGATGGGCCGGCCGAACTGGGTGCGCTCCATCGTGTAGTCGCGCGCCCGGTGCCAGCAATCCTCGGCGGCGCCCATCACGCCCCAGCAGATGCCGAACCGCGCGTTGTTGAGGCAGCCGAACGGACCGCCCAGACCCTTGGCGTGGGGCAGCAGGTTCTCGTCGGGCACGAACACCTCGTCCATCACCACCTCGCCGGTGATGGAGGTGCGCAGGCTCAGCTTGCCCTGGATCTTGGGCGCGCTCAGCCCCTTCATCCCCTTATCGAGGATGAAGCCGCGGATCGTGTCCTCGTCGTCCTTGGCCCAGACCACGAACACGTCGGCGATGGGCGCGTTGGAGATCCACATCTTGGATCCCTTGAGGGTCCAGCCGCCGTCGACCTTCCTCGCGCGGGTCTTCATCCCGCCGGGGTCGGAGCCGTGATCCGGCTCGGTTAGCCCGAAGCAGCCGACATATTCGCCGCTCGCCAGCTTCGGCAGGTACTTCTCGCGCTGGGCCTCGTTGCCGTAGGAATAGATCGGCCACATCACCAGGCTGGACTGCACCGACAGCATCGAGCGGTAGCCGGAATCGACCCGTTCGACCTCGCGCGCCGCCAGCCCGTAGCAGACATAGTTCACCCCCGCGCAGCCGTAGCCATGCAGCGTGCTGCCGAGCAGGCCGAGCGCGCCGAACTCGTTGAAGATGTCGCGGTCGACCGTCTCGTTCCGCGCCGCCTCGATCACGCGCGGCAGCAGCTTCTCCTGGGCGAAGTCGCGCGCAGTGTCGCGCACCATCTTCTCGTCCTCGCTGAGCTGCTCGTCGAGCAGGAACGGGTCCTCCCAGTTGAACCGGGCCCATTTCTGCTTCTTCGGCCCGTCCTTGGCCTCTGCGGTGGACGTCGACATCGTGTGTTCCCCTGACTTTGAATGCGGATGCGCGGAAGATCGCTTTCAGGGCGAACTATAGGCCATTTCCGCCCCGTCGTCAGGCATACGGCGACGAAATGTCGCCGCCGGGGGCATCCCCGCCCCTGGCCGGAACAGCCGGCTCTACGGCGCGTCGTCGGGGCGCGGGCGGGAGTACCACATGGCGAGGTCGAAGGTGTTGAGGTCCACCGCGCGCAGCATCTCGGTCGCGGTCTGGCACACGTCGGTCGCGGTGCAGACCTGGCGCGACACGAACGGCAGAAACAGCCGGTCCTCCAGCTCGGTCTTGCGGGCGAAGAGCCGGGCGCCGGCGGTCAGCAGCTTCTGGATCGCCTCGTCGCTGAGCTGGTCCGTGCGATCCGCATCCAGCGCGCGCTCGGCGATCTCGAACACGCGCTCGGCCAGTTCATCGAGGCTCGTCGCGTCGGCCTCCGGCGTCGGGGCTTTTCCGGCGTCAGACGACGACATAGACCTCGCCGTCCTTCACCTTCACGTCGTAGGGGCGCAACCGGACGCCCTTCGCGCCGGGGTGGCGGCCGGTCTTGATGTTGAACTCGAAGCCATGCCACGGGCAGACGATATGCACGTCCTCCTCCGCCCATTTCAGGCCCTGGCTGGTCTTGTCCTCGCCCAGCACCTCCATCACCCGGTTGAGTACGCGGCCCTGGCAGACCGGTCCGCCCTGGTGCGGGCAGCGGTTCTCGTAGGCGTAGAACCCGCCGTCGAGCCGGAACACGCCGATCTCCAGATCGCCGTGGGCGATAACCTTGCGGCCGCGGTCCTTGAACTCGTCCTCGTTCCCCACAAAAATGTCGGTCATTTTCCTTTCCTTCTCCCTTCAGGCCGCCCGGGCCCTGTTGACATCGAGTCCGAACAGCTTCGCCGCGTTCTCGCCCAGGATATTGCGCTTCGCCTGCTCGTCCAGGAACGGCAGGTCGTAGATCGTGCTCGGCGGATTGAAGTCCCAGTGCGGCCAGTCGGACGCATAGAGAAGCTGGGTCTCCGCCTTCATCGCCTTCAGCGCCGCCTCGGTCAGCGCCATGTTCGAGGTCTCGATCGGCTGGCAGGTGTAGAACATGTCCTGCATGTACTCGCTCGGCAGCTTCTTCAGCAGCGGCGCCTCGGACTGGCGCATCATGTAGGCCGAGTCCAGCCGCTGCATCAGGAACGGAATCCACGCGAGGCCGGATTCGATCCAGATCGTCTTCAGCTTCGGGAACCGTTCCGGCAGCCCGTGTACGATCCAGTTGGTCAGATGCACCAGCGAGCACAGCACGAAGGAGATCGCGTGCATCGAGATGAAGCGGTCGAGCTGCTTCATGTAGTCGTCCGACCAGTTGGGCCCGGCGTGGAAGGCCAGCGGCAGGCCCCGCTCCTCCAGCTCGCGGTAGATAGGGATATAGCTGTTGTGATGGACCGGCTTGAACCGCACGCTGGTGACCATGAAGCCCATCACCGAGGGATGGTCGGCGAATTCGCGGATGATGCGCAGGCACATGTCCGGCTCCGCCAGCGGCAGGTAGAGCAACGACTTGATGCGCTCGTCCGCCGGCAGGATGCGCTCGCAGACGAAGCGGTTATAGGCGAGCGCGAGCTGCGCCTCGACATTCGGCTGCGGGTGGGTGCCGAGCTGGAGCATGTTGCCCGGGAACAGCACCTGGTAGTCGATCCCCATCGCCTCCATCGAGCGGCGCACCAGCGTCACGTCGCGGTGCTCGTCCGACTCCGGCACCGGCTCGGCCAGCTTCTGCTGATGGCGGATGCGGCCGCCGATGTCCTGGTAGCGCAGCCCCGGCATGTGGTTCGACAGGCCCGGCGCGCCGCCGGTGCGGCCCTGGAATTCCTCCGCGTAGTGCAGCAGGATGGGATCCTCCAGATGCCGGACGACCTCTTTCCACGACGCCATCTCCGAATGGTGGGCGTCGACGTCGATGATCGTCCAGTCGCGGAACCCCTTGGCCTTCTGGTATGCCGTCTCGCGCGCCAGGATGTCGCGCGTGTCCGTGGCAGTGGTAATTTCCTGCACGTTCATCTGGCGGGGCTGTTCGATGCCGCTGTCCATGGCGAGGCCTCTCCGGTAATAACCCTGTTCCGGGCATTGGTTTACCGGCGATCATAGACCAAAGAAACGGCGCAAGAAACAGGCGCGGGAACGGGAAATTCGATGGATATCGAGAGCAACAGGGCGCTTGTGCGGCGCTTCTACGACGGGCTGTGGAATCAATGGAATTTCGCCGAAATCGGCGGAATCCTGGCCCCCGACATCGTCTTCCGCGGCTCACTGGGCACGCAGACGACCGGCCATGAGGGCTTCATCGCCTATGCCGAAACCGTCCGCGCCGCCTTCCCCGACTTTCACAACGCGCTCGAGCAGACGATTGCAGAAGGCGACCGGCTCGCCGCTTGCCTCACCTATACCGGCACACACCGCGGCGAGATCTTCAACGTGCCGCCGACGGGGCGGAAGATCGAATACACCGGCGTCGCCATCTTCCTGTTCCGCGCGGGGCTGATCAGCCACGCCTTCGTCCTCGGCGACCGCTTCCAGCTCATGCTCCAGCTCGGCGCGATAGAGCCGATTGAGTAGGCGTCAGCTTCCCATCGCACCGAGGATCGCGCCCTGGATCAGCAGCACGCCGAGCCAGTGGCCGCCGTCGATGACGGTCAGCATCGGCTTCGCCCGCTGCCAAGCGTAGTTGACCGCGATGACGGTGACGCTGAAACCGAACCAGACCGAAGCGCCGGTGAGCAGCCCGCCCCTCACGCCGGGAATCTTCAGGTGGGCCAGCAGCCCGGACAGCATCAGCGCCACGACGAGCTGCGCGACGGCGCTGACGATCATCGGCCCGGCCATGCCGGCGGCCTTGCATTCCGCCTCGCTCTTGCCGGCCGCCGCCATCCACCGCCGGCCCAGCGTCATGTAGTAGGCGGCGCCGAACGCGAACCCGGCGATCGCCGCGGCGACGATGGCCGGCCAGTTTATGCCGTGCTCCATGACGGCACGTTCCTCAGGCGAACACGTCGGGGAACTTCGCGCGCACTTCCCGGGCGAGCTCCGGTGAGGTCTGGGCGACCTTGGGGAAATCGTCGATGTGTTCGTAGGGGATGCAGGCGTTGATGACGACGCGGCTGTTGGTCAGCTTCTTGTCGAACACCATCGTGTCCAGCCGCGACGACCAGCATTCGGTCAGCAGGTTGAAATCCTTCTGCGGATCGGAGCGCGTGCCCATCGCCCAGATCACGTCGTGGATGTCGGTCGGGTCGATATCGTCGTCCACCACCACGATGTAGCGGCCGCAATAGCCGATGGGATTGACCTGCGAGGCGACGATGCCGGCCTGGCTGGCATGGCCGAAATAGCGCTGCTTGATAGAGACCACCACGAAGGTCCGCCCCGAACCGGCCTGGTGAACCCAGACGCCTTTGATGTCTGGCACACCGGCGCCTTCGAGGGAATCGATCAGCGCGGCGGAGCGGATGAAGCAGCGCTCGAACAGATGGCTGTGCGGCGGCTTCTGGCTGGCGGCGCAGGTCAGGATCGGATCGTCGCGGTAATAGACGCGCTTGATGTCGATCAGCGGCTCCTCCTGCGCGTCGCCGGCGTAGTAGCCGGTCCATTCGCCGAACGGGCCCTCCAGCACCTTCTTGTCCGGCGAGATGAAGCCTTCGAGCACGATCTCCGAATGGGCGGGAAACGGCAGGCCGGTCAGCTCGCCCTCCACCAGGTCGAGCGGGCGGCCGCACAGCCCGCCGGCCCAGTCGTACTCCGCCACCTTGTCCGACAGCGTATAGCGCGCCGCCATGTAGGTCGCCGGATCGATGCCGACGATGATTGCCACCGGGCAGGGCTCGCCCTTGGCGAAATACTTGTCGCGGTAGATACGCCCCTGCTTGCCGTTGGAGATGTAGGAGGCGCAGCGCTTGCCGTCGATCACCATCACCCGGTAGGTGCCGACATTGACGCGTCCGGTGTCCGGGTCGCGGATCACCACGCCGCAGGCGGTGCCGATATAGCGGCCGCCGTCGAGCTCGTGATGGATCGGCACCGGGAACTTCTCGACATCCACCTCGTCGTCGCGGTCGACGTTGTCCATGATCGGGCCGCTGTTCACGATGCGCGGCGGGATCGGCGCGTGCTCGCGCATCTTGGCGCGGTAGGCGTTCAGCATGTCCAGCCGGTTGTCTTCCCTGCCGCCTTCCATGCCGAGGCCGAGCGCGAGGCGGAACGGCGAGCCGAGCATGCCGTAGACGCAGCGAAAGCCCTTCGGATAACCCGGGATGTCGTCGAACAGCAGCAGCGGCGACTTGTCGACCTTCTCGCGGTAGAGCACCTCGCACACAGCGCCCATCTCCTTGTCCCAGTGGGCGCCGGTCACGGTCTTGAGCTCGCCGCCCGCCTCCACCTCGGCCAGAAAGTCGCGCAGATCCGTCTGCACCATCCGGTTCATGTCCACGGCTCTCTCCTCTTCACTCTCTCAGATGGCCCCATCTCGTCCACGCCTCGCGGCGCTTCTCGGGACTTGGGGCATTCACCTTCTGGAATTCGTCGCGCCAGTGGAACGGCCGGCAGGCGTTGATGATGGCGCGGCTGTTGTAGAGCTTGCCGGCAGCGCGGTCCTCCGGCGAGATCATGGGATCGAGCGCCGAGGACCAGACGTTATGGATGATGTCGATCGAGGTAGCGGGATCGGAGCGGGTCAGCATCGCCCAGATCACCTCGTCGAGGCTGGAGACGTCGATATCCTCGTCCACCACGATCACGTAGCGGCCGAGATAGGCGCCGGCATGGCACATCGCGGCGATCTGCCCCGCCTGGGTCGCGTGACCGGGATAACGCTGCTTGATCGCCACCGCCAGCAGCAGACGCGAGCCGCCGACCTCGTGCGCCCAGACCTCGGTCACATCGGGCACGCCGGCGCGGGCGATGTTCTCCTTCAGCACGGCGGAGCGGCTGATGGCGCGGTAGCGCGCGTATTCGTACGGCGCGCGGATATGCGCGGCGCCCAGAATGATCGGACTGTCGCGGTGATAGATCGCCTTGATGTCGACCCAGGGTTCCGCCGGCATCGCCGCGCCCTGATAGCCGAGCCATTCGCCGAACGGTCCCTCCTCCGCGACGTTGCCGGGCTCGATGAAGCCCTCGATCACGATCTCGGCGTTGGCCGGGAACGGCAGCCCGGTATGGCGGCCGGTGACGCATTCCATCGCCTCGCCGCGATAGGCGCCCATCATGTCGTATTCGCACACCCCTTCCGGCACCTCGGTGGAGGCGGTCAGGAAGGACAGCGGGTCGGAGCCGACGACGATGCAGACCGGCATCCTCTCGCCCTTCGCCATGTACTTGTCGCGATGGATGCGCCCGTGCTTGCCCGGCGAGATGTAGAGCGCGACGCGCTTCTCGTCGTGGATCATCACCCGGTAGACGCCGCAGTTGAGCCAGCCGGAGTCCGGATCGCGGGTGATGTTGAAGCAGCCGGTGCCGATATAGCGCCCGCCGTCGTCCTCGTTCCACAGCGGCGCGGGGAACTTCGTGATGTCGATATCGTCGCCCTCGACGACGTTCTCGAACACCGGGCCGTTTGCAACGATGCGATGCGGGACGGGCTTCAGCCCGCGCGTGTGCCGGTGATAGGCGTGACTCAACTCCACCCGGTTCAGCTCCGGCGGGAAGCCCAGCGTCAGGTTCTTGCGCGTGCCTGTGAACCAGTTGATCAGCACGCGGAAGCCGGGCGTGCAGCCCTCCACGTCGTCGAACACGACGGTGGGCGTGCCTTCGTCATGACAGACGACCTCGACCGCGAGGCCGATATCCTCCTGCCAGTTGGCGCCCTTCACGACCTTGACCGCGCCCATGCGCTCGGCTTCGGCCAGCCAGTCGCGCAGGTCCCGGTAGATCAGCTGGCAGCCGACGTTGTCCTGCGCGTCGGCGACGGGATGCTTGCTTGCCATGACCTCTTACAAATCCGAGAAAAGGAGACCGCGGTAGATTTCGTACTCCAGCAGGAGCTCGAATGCGATCCACAGAAAAGCCGTCGCGCCCAGCGCGGTCAACCCGCTTTGAACGACCGGCTTGCGCCCGTGCAGGGTCATATAGGCGAACACATAGACCGGAACCGCCCACAGGAATCCGAAGACGATCACACCGGCGCAGGCGACGAGAACCCAGAAGAAGGATTTGAGCTCCAGGGACAGGCCCCGCGGCTCGTCTTCCGGTTCCCCGCTGGCGGAGCCGGAAAGCAACGCGGCGATCCATCGCCCGGCGGCCGTCGGCGTCTGGGCGACGACGTCCAGCACACAGAGGCCCACGGCGATCCAGCCGACCAGGACGGGCACGTCCCGCCCCTTGCCCGGCAGCTCGTAACCCAGGGCGAGAAAGCCGAGCGCGCCGAGGAGCACCAGCGCGGAAATGAATATCTGCTTGCCGGCCGCCATGGCGTCAGCTCCTCCCGCCGGCCGCGGCCGCACGCCTGCGGCGGTCGAGCACGAAGCGCAGCGCGGGTATCATAAGGGCCACCACAATGAGAACGAAGATCCCGAGCGATATGCCGCGGGTGAAAAAGATGGACCAGCCGCCGCCGGTCATGTTCATCGCCTGGTGGAAACTGCGTTCCGCCAGCTCGCCCAGCACGAGCGCGATGACGAGCGTCACGCGCGGATAGCGGAACCTGATCATCAGGTAACCGACGATGCCGAACGCGGCGGTGAGGATCACGTCGCCGACCTTGTTGTGCAGCGCGAACGAACCCATGAAGGCAACGGCGACGACGACCGGCACCAGCACGTGGACATCCACCATCGTCACGAGCGACAGCCAGCGCGTGAAGAGCAGGCCGATGACCGTGGCGATGATGCAGGAGATCGTCAGCGAGACGATCAGGCTCATGATCGTCGCCTCGTGCTCGATCAGCAGCAGCGGACCCGGCTCCAGCCCGTGAAGGATCAGCAGACCGAGGAAAACCGCCATCTCGGCGCTGCCCGGAATGCCGAATGCGAGCGTCGGCAGCAGCGCGCCGCCATCCTTGGCGTTGTTGGAGGCTTCCGGCGCAATGACGCCGACGATATTGCCCTTTCCGAAGCTCTCGGGATCCTTGGAGCTGTGCATGGCGGTGGTGTAGGCGAGAAATCCGGCCACCGTTCCGCCGACGCCGGGAATCGCGCCGATGAACGCGCCCAGCGCCGAGCCCCGCACCACCACCGCCCATTCGCGGAAGGTCGCGACCACCCCTTCCCAGGCGCCGGACACCTTCATGTCCAGCTCCCTGGTACGGGCCACGGTGCCGCCGGAGATGGACAGGTTGATCATCTCCCCCACCGCGAAGAGGCCGATGAGCGTAGGCACCAGTGGAATTCCGTCCCAGAAGTAATCGATGCCGAACATGAATCGCTCGCCGCCGCTGACCGAGTCGTAGCCGACAAAGGCCAGCACGAGTCCCAGCGCGCCGGCGATCAGGCCGCGCAGAAACATGCCCCCGGTGGACGCCGCGATGGCGGCGAGTCCCAGTATCGCCAGCATGAAGAATTCCGGCGGGCCGAATGCCAGAATCACGCCCTTGGCGATCGGGATAACCGCGACGAGCAGCAGCACGCCGATGATTCCGCCCACCGAGGACGCGGCGCCCGCTGCACCGATCGCCGCGCCGGCGCGTCCCTGCTGCGCCATCGGATATCCGTCGAAACACGTCGCCGCGCTGGGCGCCGTGCCCGGCGTGTTCAGCAGAACCGCCGTGATCGAGCCCCCGAAGGACACCGCGCCCATGATGCCGCCGGCGAGCGCCATTGCCTCCTCCGGTTTCATATCGAATGTCAGAGGGATGAAGAGGGCGATCGCGGTCGAGCCGCCAAGCCCCGGAATCGCTCCGAACACGAGCCCGACCAGCACGCCGAGCGCCAGCATGGTCATGCCCTTCCAGTGAAGGATCATGACCAACCCGTCGATAAGGGGATCAAACACGATTCGTGTCCCTCTACGGCCGGCGGGACCCCTTGCGGGATCCCGCCTCGACTGTTCCCTGCCCCGTCCGGGACTACTTCGCGAGGTCGTCCTTGAACTTCAGATAGACCGCGAGCTGCTTGTCCAGAACCCGCTTCGCCTCAGCGCCGCTGAGGGGAGCGAACGGACGCTTCGCCTTGTTCGCGGCGGCGACCAGTTTCGGATCGGCCATTGCCTTGGTGAACGCATCCGAAAGGATCTGCTGCACGGCGTGCGGCACGCCCGGCGCGGCGCCCACGAGGCGCTGGATGGCGAGCCCGTCGAGGTCGCCATACCCCATTTCCTTGGCGGTCTTGACGCCCGGCAGAGAGCTGATCTCCTCGGTCGTCATCAGCGCCTTGATGTCGCCCGACTGGATGTACTTCCGGGTGGAGTTCACCGGCAATGTCGAGGCCGGCACGTCGCCGCGGATGACGGCGATGGTCATCTCCTTGGTGCCCTGGTAGCCGGACACCACCTCTCCCTTGAATCCGACGACGCCGATGAAGATTTTGGACATCGCATGCGCGGTCGAGCCCGCGCCGGTGGCCGGCAGCTTGATGGCCTGGCTGGAGGACAGCGTCTTCAGCGCGTCAACCGACGCGATGTCGGATTTTCCGGCTACGCCGAGCAGGTAATGGTCGACGCTGAGCCGCGCGACCCAGTTCATCTTCGTCAGGTCGTAGGACACCTTCTGGCCAAGGATCGGCGGAATGGCAACGCCCGGCACGTTGGCGATGGCGAGGGTATACCCGTCCGGCTTCGCACGGTAACCGGCCGTCAGCCCCTTGCGCCCGCCGGCGCCCGGCATGTTCTTAGGCACCACCGACACCTTCTTCGGCAGGTACTTCTCCACATAGGGCGAGATGAGCCGGACATAGACGTCGAACCCGCCGCCCGGCGAGAACGGGATGATAAAAGTGATGTTCTTATCCGGAAAGGCGCTGGCCGGTCCGGTCACGGCGCAAAGGGTCACCGCAGCGGCGGCGAGAAACATTCTTGTCTTCATGAACCGATCCTCCCTGATCATGATCTTGTCCCTTAACGAAAACCGCCGCGCCGCGATTTCACGCGACGCGGCGGCAGACTGTCAGCCTACGCGGAACTCCGCGCGGCCGCTACTCGACCAGATGCTTCCACTTCTCGGCGAATTCCCGCATCTTTTCCGCAGGCGGGGAGTTCACCGCGGGGAACTCGTCCCGCCAGTGGAACGGCCGGCACGCATCGATAATCGCGCGGCTGTTGGTCAGGTTGCCCTTCGCCTTCTCGTCCGGCGGAATCCGGGGATCGAGCGGGGTCGACCAGCAGTTGTGGATGATGTCGATCGACGTCGCCGGGTCCGAGCGGGTGATCATCGCCCAGATCAGCTCCTCCAGGTTGGAGACGTCGATGTCGTCGTCCACGACCACCACGTACTTGCCCGCGTAAGCGCCGAGATGGCACATCGCGGCGACGTGCCCGGTCTGCATGGCGTGGCCCGGGTAGCGCTGCTTGATGGAAATGCCGAGCAGCATGCGGGCGGTGCCGCACTCATGCGCCCAGACGCCCTGAACATCGGGCACCCCGGCCTTGATGATGTTCTCCTTCAGCGCCGCGGAACGGGTGACCGCGCGGTAGCGGGCCAACTCATCCGGCGGACGCAGCGGGGGGCAGCCGAGGATGATGGGATCGTTGCGGTGATAGATCGCCTTGATCTCCATCAGCGGCTCGGGACGGACGTCGGAGCCGTAATAACCCGTCCATTCGCCGAACGGGCCTTCCAGCTTGCGGTTGTTCGGATGGATGAAGCCTTCCAGCACGATCTCGGCATTGGCCGGGAACGGCAGGCCGGTATGCTTGCCCTCGATGCACTCGATGGCGTGGCCGCGATAGCCGCCCAGGATGTCGAGCTCGTTCTCGTTCGGCGGCATCTCGGTGCAGCCCATCAGGAACGCCATCAGGTCGCCGCCGAGCACGATGCAGGCCGGCATGGATTCGCCGTTGGCCTCGTACTTGTCGCGATGGATGCGGCCGTGCTTGCCGGGCGAGATGTAGAACCCGACCTCGTTCTTGCTCTGGATCATCACGCGGTAAGTGCCGATGTTGATCCAGCCGCTCTCCGGGTCGCGGGTGATGTTGTAGGAGCCGGTGCCGATATAGCGACCGCCGTCCTTGTCATGCCACATCGGGGCGGGGAACTTCTCCACGTCGATGTCGTCGCCCTCAAGCACGTTCTCGAGAATCGGACCGCTCTTGACGATCTTGTGCGGGATCGGCTTGACGCTCTTCATGTGCTTGTGCACGGCGTCGGTGAGCTCGAGCTTGTTCCAGTCCGTGGGGAAGCCCATCGTCATGTTCCGGCGCTTGCCGGCGAAGAAGTTAATGAGCATGCGGAAGCCCGGTGGGCAGCCCTGGACATTGTCGAAGATGATGCAGGGTGCGTTCTCGTCGTGGAGCACGACCTCGGCGACCTCGCCGATATCCGACTCCCAGCTCAGGCCGTCGACGACCCTCACCTCGCCGAGCTTCTCGGCCTCCTTGATCCACTCGCGCATGTCCTCGTAGGTCATGCGGGCGCCGACGTTGGTGTTCGTTCCTACCGCAGCAGCGGTATTGGTGTCAGCCATGATTTCCTCTCAAGATTTCCCGGCTTGTCTGGGTCCCTGCAGGCGCGACCGGCCCCCTGTTGCGGCCTTGTTGTCATACGCCCTCTAAATAGCGACCTTTTTTATCCTGCCGCGCCGATTGATTCAAATACCGTCTTGGCATTATACCTATCTCGAAACGAGATAGGTATTTTCGGTTGGACCTCCGCCAGCTCCGCTATTTCATCGCCATCGCCGAATACGGCAGCTTCTCGGAAGCCGCCGCGCGGCTGCGCGTGGCGCAATCCGCCCTCAGCCGCCAGATCGGCGCGCTGGAACAGGAGCTGGGCGTCGCCCTGTTCGAGCGTCATGCGCGCGGCGTGACCATAACGCCCTCGGGCACGCTGCTGGTCGAACGGGCGCGCCGCGTGCTCGACGAGGTGGCGGAAGCGCAGGCCGAGGTGATGGCGCAGGCGCGGCTGCCCTCCGGCGAAGCGGTGATCGGCACCACCTCGACCACAAGCCGCATGCTGTACGGCCCGCTTGCGGAACGCTTCACCCGCGAATTCCCCGCCGTCCACCTCCGCTTCGTCGAGGGGGTGCCGTACCAGCTTCTCGAAGGGCTGGACACCGGCCGCATCGATGTCGCCGTGATGGTGGACCCCGACCCGCGCGCCGGCCAGATCCTGGAGCCGCTGGTCAGCGAGCAGGTCTACCTGATCGGCCCGCGCGGCGCGCCCGGCATGCCGGAGGCCGCCTGCACCATCGAAAGCCTGCGACGCATCCCGCTGATCCTGCTGCCCCGCCCCGCCGGCAGCCGCGTGCGGCTCGACCATCTGGCGGCCGAAGTGGGCATCGTGCTCCAGATCAGCCACGAGGTCGCCAATGTCGACGTGGTGAAGGATTTCGTCGCCCGGGGTCTGGGCTTCGCGCTGCTGCCGCATTCGTCGATCATGCCCTATGTTACCGAAAATCGTTTCGCCGCAGTGCCGCTGACCGGGGTGCTGATCACCCGCACGATGGTCCGCCGCGCCGAACGTCCGCCCAGCGCCGCCGTCGCCGTGCTGATGGACGCCATCCGCGACGAGATGGCCCGCATCATAGCGGCCGGTGAGTTCGGCGGCCCGGCCGGCGCCGGGACCCCCGCATAGCCGGATTGATTTCAGCGGGGATATGCCGGAGATTGCGGCGATGGAGTTTCCGCCGGACATGCACGCCCCGGTCCTGATCCTGCCCGACCTCTTTCCGGCCGAGCTGTGCGCGCGGCTGATGTCGTACTGGGAACGGAACGAGAAGGTCGAGGGCACCGTCTCCGCGGCCGGCGCCGGTCACGCCGCGGTCCAGTCGGAGACCAAGCGGCGGCAGGACGTCTTCCTCCCCGACGGCGACTCGCTGATCCCGGAGCTGGCCGGAATCATCGCGCCGCGGGTCGGCCCGGCGATCCTCGCCGCCTTCCAGTTCCGCATCGATTTCATGGAAGGGTTGCGGATCGGCTGCTACGACGCCGCCGAGCGCGGCTTCTTCCGCGCCCATCGCGACGATACCACCGCGGCGACTGCGCACCGGCGTTTCGCCATGAGCGTGAACCTGAATACCGGCGCATACGAAGGAGGCGCGTTGCGCTTTCCCGATTACGGCCCGCGCGAATACGCCCCGCCGCCGGGGAGCGCGGTCGTCTTCTCCTGCAAGCTGCTGCACGAGGCGATGCCGGTGACGCGGGGCCGCCGGTTCGGCGTCTTCACGTTCTTCTGCAGCGAGGCGGACGAGCAGCGCCGGCTCGCTGCCGGCGCATCCTCAACCGCGGCTCAGTAAGGCACGTCGCCGATCACCGAGGTGCGGTGCAGATGGCGGATCGCGCCGGGCGCGAAGCCCCGGCAGGCGTAGTGGATGGTGCAGCGGTTGTCCCAGATGACCAGGTCGCCTACCGTCCATTTGTGATGGTAGATGAGCTCCGGCCTCTTCTGGTGAGCGATCAACTCGTCCAGCAAAGGCTGCGCCTCGGAATCGTCCATCCCCTCGATGCCGATGGTAAAACGCTCGGAAACGTAGAGCGCCTTGCGGCCGGTCTCGGGATGGGTGCGGATGATCGGGTGGATGGCGTCGTCCGGGCTCCGCTCGCCATAGCGCATCTTCGCGTCGTCGTTATGCACTTCCGGCACGTGCACGCGCGGATTGCGCATGCGGTTGAAGGTATGCACCCCCTTCAGGTCGGCGATGCGCGCCTTCGTCGCCGCCGGCAGCGTTTCGTAGGCAGCATACATGTCCGCCCATTCCGTGTCGCCGCCGACATCCGGCATCTCCAGCGCGTAGAGCAGCGAGGCGCTGGTGGGCAGGCGCTGGCAGGAGAGGTCCGAGTGCCAGTAATCCCCCGCCGATACCGCGCCGATATAACGGCCGTTCTCCTGCCTGGTGGAGACGAGCAGGATTTCCGAGTGCTCGGGATGCAGATGGTCGGCGGAAAGATGCACTTCGAGATCGCCGAAGCGCCGGGAAAACGCGATATGGTCCTCCGGCGCCAGGCTCTGGTCGCGAAAGACCAGAACCTGATGCGCCAGCCACGCCCGATGCACGGCGTCGAAGTCGTAGGTCGCGGGGTCGGACACGTCGATGCCGACAACCTCCGCCCCCAGCGCGTCGGACAGCCGGTTGACCCGCATGGCTCGCCTCCTTACGGGCCGACCGGCCAGTCGTCCGGGATCAGCCCGTCGGAGCGGGCGCGGCCGGCATAGTATTTCCAGAGCTTCTTGGCATGGCGCGGCCGGTCGAAACGCTCCTCGAAGATGTCGAGCTCCGCGTCGGTCATCGGCAGCGGCGGGCCGAGCCGCGACAGCTCCAGCACCGCCTTCGCGTTGTCGTCGAAATGCACCGCGTCGATCAGCAGATGCGCCACGTCCTCTGCCACCAGCACGACGCCATGCGCGCGGATCAGCGCCGCCTGATGATCGCCGAGCGTCCCTGCCAGCTCCTGGCCGAGCGCCTCGGTGTTGATATGGGCCGTGTCCGGATGGGTCGGCACGCCGGTCCGCCAGCGATAGCCGTGGTTCTTCACCATTTCGAGCTTCGCGCCCTTGGCGATGGTGAACAGCACCGGCACGTCCGGATGGGCGTGCAGGATGGCGTTGACGTCGGGCCGCGCCTTGTAGATCTCGGAATGGATGAAGCGCTCCGACACGGGACGCACGCCATCCTCGTCCGGGCCTTCCTGAATCTCGTCGTCGAAGCCGATGGTGAACAGGTCGTCCGGCGTCAGCTCCGCCCGGCTGCCGTGCATCGACTGCACGATATAGCCGGAATTGTCGGGCAGGCGCGCGCTGACATGGCCGGAATAATCCAGAATGTCCTCGTCGTTGAGGATCCGCGTCACCGCCGCGACCTGATATTTCAAACGAGCCACGGGGTCGTTGGGCAGGTTCGCGCTCATGGTGTTCTCCCTGTTCGGTTCTTCCCTTACTGCGGCAGAAGCGTGCGCCGGTCAAGGTTCTCCGTAGCGGCGGCGGGCCCGTTCAGCAAGTTTTAAGGAACGGAAAATACCATCGAGCGAGGTTCCCAGCAGCAAGATTCAACCGGTCCAGTCATGTCCCACGATTCAGGCTTTACCTCGATTGCCGACGTCATGGCCGCGGCAAACGAAGCCGCCGTGAAAAGGGCCCGCATGGAAGGGGAGCGCCTCAAGGCCCGCTCGCTGGCGCCAGCCAGGCCGGCGGCGGCAGGCAGCGCAACGCCCTCCACCGCGAAAGCATCCGGCGCCGACGACGTGATGGACGATTTCGACTACGCCATCCAGGCGGTCCAGCTGGCGCGCAAGTCGCTGCCGAACAAGTCCGCAGGCGTGCCCAAGGCCGCCATGACGATCCTGGTGGCGAAGCGTCAGATTCCCGGCAGCGACGCCGCCGCGCTGGTCACGCGCGCGATCCGGTACCTGGACGGCTGAGCGGCGGCGCGCTTTCCGGCGCCGGCGCCGCATGACGCGCGGACAGCGCCGTGCGGTCCAGCTTCGCGCGCGCGTTCTTCGGCAGGACATCGAGAAAATAGATCGCCTTCGGCGTCTTGAAGGGGGGCAGCCGTCCCGCGCAATGCGCAATCAGTTCAGCGGCGTCGGCGCTGCGGCCGGGTTTCAGGGCGACGTAGCTCACGACTTCCTCGCCATAGATCGGATGCGGCACACCGATGGTCCCCGCCTCCGCCACCGCGTCGTGACCGGCGAGGACGGCGTCGACCTCCAGAGGCGCGATATTGACGCCGCCCCGGATGATCAGCTCCTTCACCCTCCCGGTGATGTGCAGATGCCCGTCGCTGTCGATAAAGCCCAGATCGCCGGTGCGGTGCCCTTCCGCCGGGGTGCGGTCGATCGTGCCGTCCGGCATCAGGTAGCCGAAGGCCTGCTGCTTGCCGCCGGTCACCAGTATCTCGCCGGTCCGGCCCTGCGGCAGGTCGTTGCCGTCGGCGTCCAGAATGCGGATGACCTGGTATTTCTGCGGCGGGCCGATCGTGCCGATCTTGCGGTCGGCGCCGCGATGCGCCGCCGTGTTGCCAGCCTCGGATGAGCCGCAGCTCTGCGCGAGGACGATCCCGAACCGGTCCTCGAACCGCCTCCACTGCTCCTCCAGCAGCGGCGCCGACGAGCAGGTCAGAAAGCGCAGACGGGGCAGCGTGGCGGCCGACAGTCCGGGCGGCGCGTCTTCCAGCAGGATGTTGACCATCGTCGGTACGACGAAGCCGATATCGACGTCGTGCTCCTTCAGCCAGGCGGCATAGCGCGAGCGCGAGAAATGCTTCGCCATCACGCAGGTCGCCCCCGCCACCAGCGGCGCGCCGAGACTCATATGCTGCGCCGACAGCCAGGAGTACGACCGGCAGTCTAGCACCCGGTCGCCGGGTTGCAGCCCCAGGTAGTCCGCCGTGGCGTCGTAGTTGCACCAGGCGGTGGCATGGGTCTGGATCACTCCCTTCGGCCGCGCGACGGTGCCGGAGGTGTAGAAGATGACCCCGGCGTCGTCGGGTCCTGCGACGCTCGGCAGATCGTCCTCCGGCAAGGTTGCGATATCGGCGAAGAACCCGGTGCAGCCCGCCGCCTCCGCCCGCCACTCACCCAGCGGCCGCCAGTCGCCCGGCGGGGCCTGGTCGCGCAGCGCTTCGAGTCCCAACCCATCCTGATACAGCACGAGCTTCGGCGCGATGGCGCGGACGATCTCCGCCAGATGAGCCCCGTTCATCTCCACATGCACGGTCGCCAGCGTCGCCCCGTGCCGCAGCACGGAAACGAACACGGCCATGTTCTCGATGGAGTTCTCGGCGAGCAGCAGGACGCGGTCGCCCGCGCCGATGCCCGCCGAAGCCAGATGATGCGCGACGCGATTCGACAGCTTCCAGAGCTGTCCGTAGGACAGCGCCCTGCCCTCCTGGTCGATCGAAATGACGTAGGGCCGGTCCGGCCAGCTTCGCGCGTTGCCGGCGAGGACGTCCCGGAAGGACGGGCAATCGGGGCGGGAGGTCTCAGCCACGGCTGTTAGCATCCCGGATTGCAGATCCCGGCGGAAATTTGACGGCGCCCCGGGAACCGGCCGCGAGTCGACGGCGTTCAGCCATGGCGCTTCACCCCCTTACCGCATCGGAGAAAGTCATGGAAATACTGGAAAAGCTTCACCAGGAGCATGAGGAAGTAAAGGGCCTGCTGGCCAAGATGTGCGACACCGAGGACGCCAGGACGCGGTCGGAGCTTTTCAGCGAGTTCAAGACCGCGCTCGTGAAGCATGCGCGGGCGGAGGAAAAGGCCCTTTACGACCCGATCATCAAATCGGAGGGAAAGGACGCTGCGATGGACGCCCGCGAAGGCTATGTCGAGCATGAGGTGGCCGACAAGCTGGTCGAGAAGCTGTCCCGTGCCCGCAACAAGGGCAGCGAGGAATGGACGGCGGGGATCATGGTCCTCAAGGAGATTCTGGAGCACCACATCGAGGAAGAGGAAGACGAGATGTTCTCGAGCGCCCGCGAGCAGTTCGACGACGGCGAGCGCGAGAAGATGGAGGAAAAGTTCGAAAAGGAGAAGAGCAAGGTCAAGGCCTGAACCTCCGGTTCCCTCTCATCCGGCATGTCGGCGTCCCGCCCGCGGGCGGGACGCCCTGTCCGTCTTCCTTATCCCGCCCTCAGCCGTGGCCGTTGAGGCCGAGATATCGGAAATACGGGTCCTGCATATCGCGCAGCCCGTCGACCTCGGCCTGGGTGAACCAGCGCGACAGGTCGAGGTCCTCCACCGGGTAGTGCGAGCGCTTGTAGGCCTCCGCGCCCAGCGGCGCTGTGGCGTCGATGCCGAGCCCGCCATCGGAGACCGAGATGTTGCCGATCTTGTGCTCGCCGGGCTGGAATGCCTGGCCGCGGCCGTACTCGTTGAACACGACGAGGTCCTTGGTCGGGCTGGTGCGTGACTGGATCGCCCAGACCACGTCTTCCGGTTGCCAGGGATCGATATCGTCGTCCACCACCACGCAGAGCCGGAGCCCGCGCCAGCAGCCCATCACGGCGGACAGGATGTTGCGCTGCAGCCCCTCGTCGGACCGCTTCTGCTTCTTGACCTGAATGATCAGCCCGCCCCACAGCGTGAGGCCCAGCCATGACGCGACGTCGGTGACGAAGCCCGGCGCCATGCGGTCGCAGAGCTCGTAGACGGCGGCGCACATGAACGGCGCCTCGTACCAGAACGCGCCGAAATGCGGGGTGTAGACAATGGGATTCTTGCGCCGGCGCGTGACCGCGGTCAGCTCGAAGGCGCGGGGTGTGCGGTAGGCATGGCCCATGCTGCGGGCCCATTCCGGATGCATCGGCGTCACGCCCTGCTGGCCCAGCTGCTCCGCCTCGTCCGTCTCCCAGACGCGCTCGCCCTCGACCACGTAGCCTTCGAGCGACCATTCGGACTGCGCGATGGTCCAGGCGTCCACCGTCCTGGCCTTCACCAGGTCGATAGGCGAACCCTGCAGCGCGCCGGCGGTGCCGATCTTGTCGGTGTGGCCGGGGAAGACAACCGGGTTCAGCGTGGACACCGCCATCAGCTCCGCGCCGACAGGCGGGCAGACGTTGACGGTGCAGGGAATCTTCTTGCCCTTGTGGCGCGAGCAGATGACGTCGCCCTGCCCGCCCGGCACCATGTTGATGGATGCGAGCTTGTGGCCCTCGCGGAACCCCATCCGGTACATCGAGATCTGGCTGCCACCGCCCGGCACCCACTCCTCGCCCATGAAGAAGTGGCAGCCGGCGCCGAACAGCTTGCCGCCGTCGGTCCAGGTGTGCTGGGCGACGGGGAAGATTTCCTCGATATGGTTGAAGTCCTTGCCGGGGTAGTAGACTTCCTCGTGCACCGGCGCGTCCTTCGACTCGACGTAGTTCGGCGCGATGGGGTTCTTCAGCGCGTCCAGCACCGCGAACTTGGTGTCGGGATAGGTCTCGGTATTCAGGAACCGGCAGACGCGGTCCTTCCTCGAATAGAGGTTGGAGATCATACGGGTATCCGGGTAGCCCTTCACCCGGTTGGCCACCAGCACCTTCGAACTGTCGAAGGCCTTGGTCAGGGTGCACATCTCGACCACGGGATCGACCTCGTCCCGGTCGAGATAGAACACATCGTCGCCGAGCCATTCGAGCGTGCTGCGGAGGTTGCGGAGCGCCTCGATCCGCGTCTTGTCCTCGCCCGCTTTGGACTTGAGCCTCGTCGCCATACTGCCGTCTCCCAAGGGTCGGATGCTGCCGTTCGCGTCTGCAATAATTGTATGTGTACCAACAATTATCGTCGTACTCAACCGCCCGATTGTGCCATCCCGGCCGCCCCCGTAAAATGGCGTTCAGGGACCGCGCCGGCGAGCGCGGCCGTCACCGTGGAGGATCACCGTCATGCTGGACGTACCCGAATTTCTCAAACCGGCGATGACCGGCGAAACGATGCGCGAGCAGGAAGCGGAGATGGCGAAGAACAGGAAGCCGTCGCTGTTCTCGCTCAAGGGACAGCTTCTCGACCAGGGCCGCACCGACACCATGCTGGCCGCGACCGAGGACCTGACTCTGCGGCTCAAGATCTACGCGTCGGGCGGCGAGAACGAGCTGCACGCCCATACCTCGGAGGACCATTCCTTCATCGTGCTGCAGGGCTCCGCCAGGTTCTTCGGGCCGGAGGGCGAGATGGTCGAGCTGACGAAGCACCAGGGCATCATGCTGCCCAAGGGCAACTACTACCGCTTCTACGCCACGTCGGAGGAGCCGCTGGTGATGATCCGGGTCGGCAACCCCTATCTCGGCAAGCAGGCCAACCCCACCCGCGTCAATGCGAAGGGCGAGGAGATGAAGGGCGACTCGAAGGAAAACAAGAAGGTCGAGACCGTCTTCCGCGAAGGCGCCTATTTCGGCGACTGACGGGCGGTCGCCCGATCAGGCTGCGCGCGGGTCTATGGTCGCCAGTTCGCCACCGATCTCCCGGCGGCGCTGCATGAGGTCGAAATCTGCCTGAAGCCCGACAGCAGGATTTCTCCGGGATGCGGGTTCGGCGGCCGGTCGCGTTCAGTCGTGGTAGTCGACGATAGAGACATCGCTCGCTCCTCCTTGCTCCGACCCTCAATCCCGAATGTCCTCCAGGAACCATTCGGTCGGCATGGAACGGCCTTTCTTCGCGGCGACGGCCTTTTCATAGAGCAGCCCGCCGACCGAGGAGAACTGGAGGCCCTGATTGCCGAGGTTGCGGTAGAAGGTGATCTGGTCCGCCGCGGTGCGCCCTTCCGCCCGGCCGGTGACGAGGTCGCAGAAATCCGGCAGCCTGAACGCCGAACGCCGGCCGCCGGTCTTCGGCGCGGGCAGGCGCTTGCGCTCCTCCGCCGTGCCTGCCACCCAGGCGACGGCGGAATGGCCGATGCCACGCTCCGCCCCCGGCGCATCCATGCCGCCCTCCGCCGCCTGGGCGATGCGCACGTCGCAGACCTCCAGCACCGCGTCGTCGACCTCGGACGGGCCGAGCATGGTGACGTGCTGTCCTGGCGACAGCCATTCGGGCTTCAGCGTCGGCGTCATCGAGCTGGTGCAGGTGGACACGATGTCGGCCCCGGCGAGCGCCTCCTGCGGCGAGTCGACCGCCGCCACAGCAATGCCGAGCCGGTCGCTCATCTCCGCCGCGAAGGCGTCGCGGTTCGCGCGGGTCGGGCTGAAGACCTTCGCCGCGCGGATATCGCGCACGGCGCAGAATCCCTCCAGATAGGTCCGCGCCATGCCCCCGGAGCCGAGCATGCCCACCGTGGCCGCGTCTTCGCGCGCCAGGTAGCGCGCGCCCAGCGCGGCGCTGGCGCCGACGCGCATGTGCTGGATGATGCCATCGTTGATGATCGCCAGCGGCTCGCCGGTGGCGGTGGCATAGAGGATCACCAGCCCGCAATAGGTGCCGGGCGCGATGCAGTGCTTGTCCTCGTTCCAGCTTCCGTCCGGAGAGACCGGCCAGGTGATGATGTCGGACTTGATGCGTACCGCGAAATAGCCGCCGGAATAGCCCTCGACCGTGCCGCCGCGGTAGTATCCGTGATCGAGATCGCAAGGCGCATAAATGTCGGAGCGCGGCTTCTGCGCCGCCGTCCCTTCCGCCTGGTCGCGGAAGGCGCGGTCCTGCACTTCGATGCAGTCCGCCATGGTCAGCAGCTCATGGGCGACGTCGTTATGGATGAACAGCACGCGGTTTCTCCGTTCGTTTCGGCCGACGGGGCCGCATGGTAGCATTGGCGGGCTGATCGGGAATACGTCATGAGCGATATCGCGCCGCTGCGCCGCTTCGTGCAGGAGATGACCCGCCTCGCCGACCGCGCCGGCGGCGACGAGGCGGCGCTGCGCGGCGATGGCGCCGCGCTGCTGTCCCGTCTGGTCGCCGACGACACCTGGCTGCCCGACGCCTTCGCCGCGCCGCATCCCGAACGCTACAGCCAGTACCTGCTCTACTGCGACCCGATGGAGCGGTTCTCCGTGGTCAGCTTTGTCTGGGGGCCGGGCCAGTCGACCCCGGTCCACGACCACACGGTGTGGGGGCTGATCGGTATGCTGCGCGGGGCGGAAGACGCGATGAATTTCGCCGCCGGCGAGGCGGGGGCGCCGCTGGTGAAGACCGGCGAGGAACGGCTGACCCCCGGCAAGGTCGGCGCCGTCTCGCCCGCCATCGGCGACATCCATGCGGTCGCCAACGCGCTGGCGGACCGGCCGTCGATCAGCATCCATGTCTACGGCGCCAATATCGGCGCGGTGGCGCGGCATGTGTTCGACCCGGCGACCGGCATCGCGAAGGGCTTCGTGTCCGGCTACAGCGCCGATGCCGTGCCCAATTTGTGGGACCGTTCGGCGGAAGTCCGGGCTGCGCTTCGCTGAGCTTTCCCTACTCCGTCGCGGCGTGGACGACGTCGGATTTTGGCGCCTTCCAGCCCGCGTCCCGGCGGGCCTTCATGTACTGCTTGTAGATGCCGCGCCGTTCCCCGTCGCCGTTCTCCTTGTGGATATACGGGCACACGTCGACGCAGATATGGCAGTACTCCTGCCGGTAGCGGGAATACGGGTAGCACTTCTCCGTCGAGACGATCCATCGCTTGACGCCCTCGGTGACGATGGGCTCGGCCGTCGCGACCGCGTCGCCCGGGCAGTTGTTGGTGCAGAGGTTGCAGTTCTCGCAATAGTCCTGCACGCCGAAGACCAGCGGCGCATCCACCGCCAGCGGCATGGTGGTGGTGACGAAGCTCGGCCGGAAGCTCGCGCCGTATTCCGGATTGATCAGGCTGCCGTGCTTGCCGAGCTCGCCGAACCCCGCGGCGTAGAGCGCCGGGATCGCCATGACGTCGCAGCCGCCGTTGTGATGGGCGAGGCCCGGCCAGCCCATGCCTCGCAGCCTTTCGGCCAGCGCCGTCGAGGTCTCTGCGCAGCGCTGGTAGGCGCCGAAGGCCTGCGCTTCGACCGCGTCGGCACCCTTCACCACGGCGCAGTAATCCTCGTGGAACCCCATGCAGATGACGGTGTCGTGCGGCAGGTTCTCGCCGATATTGATCATGACCGGCGTCAGCCTGGCGATGCCGACCATGTCGGCGCCGAGGTCGCGCGCCACCCCCTTTACGGTTTCGGCCATCGCCTGCGGATCGTCGACCGCCACGCGGTCCGGATTGAGCGGGCCGTCGCGGCGCGCGCCGAGCTCGCGGATGGTGCGCTTGCTGGCCGCCTTCTCCGGACTCTCGTTTTCGTAGAACGGGACGGTCTCGACGCCGAGCTGCTGCTTGACGCGCTGCATCAGCGGATCCCGCATGCCCTGCACGCGCCACTTCGAGATGCCGATCATACGGCCGCCTCCTGCCGGGTTTCTCATGCCGGGGGGCGTGCCGCCCCTCGTTGCGGTCAGCTTCCCCCGACGGGCGCGTTCCAGTCAAGCAGCTCCAGAAGCACGCTGACGTCGGCAAGATCGTCCAGCCCCCAGACCGCCTCCATCGCCTTCGCCAGCCGTGCGTCGTCGAGGATTCCGGCGGCGCAGTCGCGCAGCTTGTCCTCGACCTCCGCGTCGCTCATCGGGTTGTGCGGCCCGCCGCGGTAGTTCTCATCGGCCCATTCGACGATGTGTTTCCCGTCCTTCGTCCACACCTCGACCCGGCTGCGGATGCGGTCCCAGCCCATGTCCTCGATGGACTGGTCGTATTCCGTTCCGATGCGCTTCTGCATCGCCTGGACCGGGGCCGACAGCACGAACCCGTCGGTGAACTCACGCTTGCCCGCGCGCCCGGCGATGATGATGGCGGCCAGCAGGAAGGCCATGCAGAACTTGCCTTCGAGCTCGGTCTTCGCGATGGGGTAGCGGATCGGATTGAGGATGTTGGAGCCGGCGAACAGCGTCACCTTCTCGATATCGTCCGGCGTCAGCGCGTGGTCCTTCATCACCTTCAGCATCGCGTCCATGCTGGGATGGGTCAGCACGCCGCACGGGTACGGCTTGATCGAGACGCCGGGCGAGACGATGGTCAGCGGCTTGCCGAACCGCCCTGCGACCAGCTCCGGCTCGCCGCCGCGCCCGGCGACAGCGATATAGCCCCACTGGCCGTCGAGCCCGTCCTTGTCGGCGGTGAACCCCTCGCGCGCCAGCAGCGCCGCGGTGACCCCGTTCTCCGACGAGCGGCCGACATGGAGCGGCTTGGTCATGGTGCCGAAATTCACCCTGATGCCGGCGGCCAGCGAGGCGGCGATGCCGATGGCGTGCGCCGTCTGCGTCCCGTCGAGCGCGAGCAGGTTCGCCGCCGCCGCCGCCGAGCCGAACGTGCCGATGGTGCCGGAGGTATGGAACCCCTTCACGTAGTGGTCGGGGCTGATGCATTCGGCGATCTTGCACTCGACCTCGAACCCGGCGTTGAAGGCGGTTAGGAATCGCTTGCCGTCCACCCCGCCGAGCAGGTCGGAGACCGAGAGGCAGGCCGCCAGCGGCGGAATGGTCGGGTGCGTCAGCAGCCCGTAGAGCCGCCCCGGGTTCTCGGAAAGCTGGGTGTCGTCCCAGTCCATCGCATGCCCGGCGAGCCCGTGCCACAGCGCCGCTAGATGCGCCGGCACGCGCCGCGAAGCCGCCCCGATCAGCCGGGCGTCGCCGGTGCCGCCGACCGAGTCGATGTAGCGCGACATGATGCGCAGCGCCTCCTGCTCGGTGCCACCGAGCATGACGGCCAGCCCGTCCATCACGCAGCGCCGCGCGATGCGCAGCGCCTCCGGCGGCAGGTCGTCGTAGGTCAGCCCCGTGGTGAAGGCCACCGCCTCCGGCGTCAGCTTGATGTCGGTCATGCGCCCTGTCCCGTCCTAGACCTTGAACGTGCTCTGCACTTCCTTCGGGAACAGGTCCTCGGGCTCCATCCGCCTGTGGAACAACCCCTGCTCGTAGCCGTACTGCAGGAACGCATCCAGCGTCGTGCGGTTGGGCTCGATGCCGTAGGGGTAGAAGTCCTCGCCGAAGAGCTGGCGCGCCTTGTCCGCCGCCTCGTAGCACCAGGCGAAGGGCATGCGGCAGGCGGTGGTCTCGGTCGCGCGGTAGAGCGCGCGGTCCTTGGCCTCGGTGAACGCCTTGACCAGCGACTGGGCGACCCAGGGATAGGCCTCGAACACCTCGCGCCGGATGGCGTAGAGATGCATGATCGGCCAGATTCCGGTGTCCTTGTAATACTTCTCCTCGACCTTGCGGTAATCCTTGTAGAGCCGCTGGATGCGGGGATCGCCGGCTTCGAACAGCGGCGGCGGATGGGCCGACAGCATGGCGTCGATCTCGCCCGACAGCAGCATCTCCTGCAGCGACTTGTCCGGCACCGGGGTCAGCTTCACCCCCTTGGGCAGCTTCAGCTTCACCTTCTCCTTGCGGCCCGCCGTGCCGACGCCGGCCTGCACCCAGTGGATGTCCTTCAGCGGGATGCCGACGTCGTGCACGAGCCAGCCGCGCGAATAGACCGCCGCGGACTGGCCCCATTCGGGGATGCCGACCTTCTTGCCGGCCAACTCCTCGGCCTTTTTGATCTTGCTGCCGCGCTTGAGGTAGACGGAGGACTGGCGGAACACCCGCGAGGGGAAGATCGGGATGCCGACGAAGCGGTTGTCGCCCTGGCTGATCATCGAGGTGTATTTGCCCGACGAGATTTCCGAGACGTCGAACTCCCGGAAATTGATGAAGCGGTGGAACATCTCCTCGATCTGAAGGTTGAGGTAGTTGAGCTCGATGCCCTCCGCGTCGATGTCGCCTTCGGTGAAATCCCGCACATGCTCGTAGGGGCTCGATGCGAGCGTCAGCTCCAACTTGGCCATAGCCTGTCCTCTCCCTGAAATTGCGTTTCGCCGTCCGGCAGCTGACGCTGAGAAAGCACGGGCTCCGGCAGGCGTCAAGCCGGAGCCCGTGCAGGCGCGGACGCGTCGGCAGCGCCGTCAGTTCATCCTGTCCGCGGCGTCGCCGATGCCGTTGAGGTAATGCTCCCAGACCACGAGGTTGTTGCGGCACGCCTCGATTACCGCGTCTTCCATCTTCAGCTCCTCGGCGAACTTCGCGACGGTCTTCCAGCCGAGGTCGGAATGCTCCAGGTCCGCCTCCCCGTGCGCCTCGAAGAAGGTGAGCTCATCATCGGCGAGGTCCGGAAACACCGCCTTCCAGCGCTCGCGCTCCATGCCGAACCACCCCTTCTCCTTCACGAGGTCCTCGCCGTAGCCGGGGATGTTCGGGCGCTCGGCGCATGTGTTGGCGATCAGCCCCTCCAGCCAGTGCGAGTTGCTCATCAGGCCGCTCCAGGCGTGCCAGGCCATGCGCGTCGTGGGCAGCAGCGGGGCCTCATGGATTTCCTCGCGGTCCATGCCGATGCAGACGCCAAGGTCCTCCAGCACCTGCCAGTGGGCCTTGCCGCCGAAATACTCATCGTCCGAAATGATTTCCTGCGAGCAGGCATGGATGATGTCCAGCTTGATGTCCCAGTGCGGACAGTTGGTCGCCACGCGCAGCTTCAGTACCGAGTTCCGGTGCCGCGAGTTCTGCCGATGCTGGGTGACGAACATCCGGGCGCGCGCCGGGGTCAGTTCTTCCTTGAAGAAGCGCGTGCGCTTCGCGAAGTCGTCGACCACCTCATCCAACCCTGCGATTACGCTCTCTGCACTCACCTTAAACTCCTCCTCATCTGGTCTATGGCATGCCGGGGAGCCGGCCTGATGGGCGCTACTACAGCCATCGCTCGCCGCCCGACGTCAACGCCCATCGCGAACCCGCCTCGGAACGGTGATACGGGGCCGTATGTATTGGTGCTGAATCTGGGGCCGCGCCGACACGAGTACTGAATAAACACTTGTCGCGGCGCGTTTCAGGCCGCTGACGATTTGTGCCGCGCGAAGTATGTCGACGTAGTCGGAGCCGGCAATGAAACCGAACAACGGTTCGGTTTATCGCCCTCCGCCTCCCTTCCTTTCCGTCTTCTCGCGCGCGTTGTGCACGAGCGCGGCGCAGTTGCTGTCCTCGCCCAGGCCGAGCTGGATGAACGGCAGCAGGGCGCCCAGCGGCGTAAGCAGCGCGCCCAGCGCGGCCGCGGCTCCGGCCCGCGCGCCCAGCGCCGCCTCGTTTGGACCGACCTCCGGATTGGCGAAGGTGCCGCCGACCTCGATGGGGGTGCGGGCGCCGATGCTTGCCTCCTTGGGATGCGCAAGGACGGTGAGGTCGAGTTGCTCGGTGCCCAGGTTGACGGTGCCTTCGCCGTCGACGCGCACCTCCTCCGTATCGAATACGAGGGCGCGGCTGCGCATCACCCCCCGTTCCACCTTGAAGTCGCCCACCAGACATCGTACGCGCATCGCGTCGTCCTCGAACAGCAGCCCCTCCAGCGATTTCGGCACGTCCAGGCTGGCGAGCGACAGCAGCAGCTTGCTGAAGCGGCCCTCGTTCATCAGGATGGCGATATCGCCGTCGGCGGTCGCCAGCATCTCGCGCGTGGACGCGCCACGGCCCTTCAGCTTCGCGCGCCCGGCGAATTCGCCCGCCACCCTGTCCGCGAAATCGGTCCCCTTCATCAGCGAGGCGAGCTTGACGTGCAGTATCTCCAGATCGGCCTGGACCCGGGGCACGTCCCTGCTGCCGTCGAGCACGATCTGCGAGCGGACGTTGCCGGCGGCGATGCCGAAATTCAGCGGCTGGAAACGCAGCAGCCCGTCCTTCACCGTCAGATGCGCCGTCAGCCTGTCGATCGGCAGGTTCGGCGCCAGAACGCGCGTGGCGCGGAACTTCACGTCGAGATCGGCGGCGCGAAGCCTGCCGATATCGAACGGCGTGTCCGGCAGCACGCGCTCGGTCTCCGGGGGCGTTTCCCCGTTCTTCGGCGGCGGCTGTGCGCGGCGGGCCTTCCTTTCGGTCTTCTCCGAAAGCTCGGTCTTCTCCGTCTCCGCCGGCGCCGCACCCACGAACCCGCCGAGGTCCTCGAAATCCAGCAGGCTGGAGGTGAGGTCTGCGGTAATCGTCGGACGGTCATCGCCCGGTGCGTATTTCAGGACGCCCTTGAGATCGCTGTCGCCGACCTTGCCGGCAAAATCGCGGAATTCCCATGCCTCTCCGCGGCGAAGCAGATTGCCGGAAATGCTGTATGGCGGCAGGTCGGGAACCGGCAGGCCGATGATGGGAAAAAGCTCCGCCGGGTTGGCCCCTTCGAGGCGCAGCTTCACGTCCACACCCTGCATGTCGAGCGGCCGGTCGATGCTGCCGGACAGCTTGGCAGCGGTCTTGCCGATGCGGATATCGACGTCAAGCGGATAGGGGTTGTCCTCGTCGCGCAGCGCGATGATGGAGCCGGCGTCGATCGACAGACGGAACGGCGCCTTCTCGAACTCGCCCTTGCCGCTGAACTTCACCCGGTCGTCCTGCTCCGTGGCGCCTCGTGCAGTGGAGACGTCCATTTCCAGATCGATGCCGCGGGCGGGTTCGCGGTAGACCAGCCGGCTGTCGACGATCCGCAGCCGGCCGATTTCCGGAAACGAGGCGCGCTCCTTCGGCACGACGGTGCGGTTGACCGCGCCGGCCGCCGGATTGTCGCCGAAATTCCAGTTCGCCTTCTCGCCGGCCTTGTCCTTCTCCAGCAGCAGGCGGGCGTTCTCAATCTCGAGCTGCGGCAGCTTCACCGTTCCGCCAAGCAGCGCGCACAGGTCGACGGAGACCACCAGACGCTCGATCTCCGCCATCTCCGGGGCGCTGCCCCATTCGGCGTTGCCGACCGTGATCTTCTCGGCGGTGATGCGGGGCGCCCATGACAGATCCACGTCGAGATTGCCTCCGATTTCGATATCCTGTTCCGACGCCGCCGACGCGCGGTCGTTGATGACGCCGCGCAGCATGTTCCAGTTGAAGACCAGGGCGAAGAAGGCAACCAGCGCAACTGTAAGCCCAGCGAGAGCGATCCCCGCCCACTTGAAAAAACGGCCCATTTCCATGCCATGAAAAACCTGTCGCGATCTGGAGATGGGACGATGATTGTGGCCATGCGGTGACATGACGACGGCCGGTTTAGCCCGCTTCGCGCGGCTTCACGGAACGATCAGGAGGGTGATAAACTGACCATGACAACCGCAAGGGGATTCGCGATGACCCGCTTCAAGAATTACGTGCCTCAGGGCGTCATTCCGGCAACGCTGCTCGCGTTCGACAACGAGCTCGCCATCGACGAAGAGGCGACGCGCGCCCATCTCGCCCATGTCGCCGCGGTGGACGGTATTTCGGCGATGACGGTCAACGGCCATGCCTCCGAGATCCACGCCTGCGGCGTCGACGAGCAGCGCCGCATCCTCGAGCTGTCGGTGGACGAGGTCGGTGGCCGGCTGCCTCTGATCTCCGGCATCTGGGCGGACGGCAGCCATGAGGCGGCCATGATCGCCCGCATGTCCGAGGCGGCGGGCGCGTCGGCGCTGCTGGTCTTCCCGCCGCAGCCGATCATGATGATGCAGGGGCAGATGAAGCCGGAGATGGCGCTGGTGCATTTCTCCACCATCGCCGACGCCACCGACCTGCCGCTGATCGCCTTCCAGTATCCGGAGAGCTATGCCTACCCGGTCGAGACGCTGGTGCGCATGGCGGAGGAGATTCCCTCCTTCGTCGCGATCAAGGACTGGAACGCGGGGGCCGTCCACGAGACCCATATCCGCACGCTCCAGGCTCTTTCCCGCCCGATCAACGTGCTCAGCACCAACAGCGCGTGGCTGATGGCCTCGCTGACGATGGGCCCCGCCGGGCTGCTGTCCGGGTCGGGCAGCGTCATCGCCGATCTCCAGGTCGCGCTGTGGCAGGCCATCCAGGCCGGCGACCTGAAGCGCGCGCAGGCGATCAACGACCGCATCAACCCGACCGCGCGCTGCTTCTATGCCGCCCCGTCGACCGACATGCACAACCGGATGAAGGAAGCGCTGGTCATGCTCGGCCGGATGCCCAGGGCCGTCGTCCGCCCGCCGCTGACGAAGCTCGGCGCGGCCGAGATCGAGACGGTACGCCAGGCGATCGAGGCCGCCGGGCTTACATACGAAGGCGCGGACATGTTGCGCGTGGCGGCCTGACCGCTTCGGTACGGCTCGCTGAAACGGCAGTAACGTCCGCTTCGCCGCATCCCTGCGCGGGATGCCAATAAAAATTCCGATTCACAGAGGGAGGATCCGATGCATCGTTACATCCCTGCCGCGTCGCTTGCGCTGGCGGCGGCGCTGTTCGCAACGACGGCGGCCGTGGCCCAGTCGAAACCGCCGGACGAATTCTACAAGGGCAACACCGTCACCGTGGTCGTCAGCTCCGGCTCGGGCGGCGAGAACGCGCTTTACGGCAAGACCATCGGCGGCTTCATCGGCCGCCACATTCCCGGCAAGCCCACCGTCATCATGCAGTACATGCCGGGCGGCGGCGGCATCAAGGGCGCCAACTACTGCTATAACGTCGCCCCCAAGGACGGCACCATCCTGTGTCACCTGCAGTACTCGCTGGCGCAGACCCAGCTTCTCGGCATGCCGGGGGTGAAGTTCGACGTCACGAAGTTCGACTATCTCGGCCGTTCGACCAGCTCGAACAGCGGCATCTATGTCTGGCATTCGACGCCGCCGAAGACGCTGGCGGACGTGAAGAAGCACGAGATCATTATCGGCGCTTCCGGCCGCGGCTCCGAAACCTTCACCGATCCCACGCTCATCAATGCGGTGCTCGGCACAAAGTTCAAGGTGATCCTGGGCTACAAGGGCGGCGGCGACATGGACCTGGCGCTGGAGCGCGGCGAGGTCAACGGCGATGCCGGCCCCGCGATTTCCGTCTTCAACCGGCACCGGCACTGGGTGGACAACAACAAGATCCGCTTCCTGGTGCAGTCGGGCGAGAAGCGCCACCCGCTGCTGCCCGACGTGCCGCTGCTGACGGAGCTCGCCGAGACGCCGGACCAGAAGGCGATCTTCGCGTTCCTGTCGTCGCGGGCAGCCATCGGGCGCACGCTCGTGGCGTCTCCCGGCGTGCCGGCCGACAGGCTGGCCGCCTTGCGCAAGGCCTACCGGGACACGGTCCACGATCCCGCCTATGTAAAGGAAGCGAAGCGGCGCGGCCTCGACGTCATCCCCGCCTCGCACGAAGAGGTGGAAACGCTGGTCAGGGAGGTTCTGGCGACGCCGCCGGAGACCGTGCGGAAGGTCAAGACGGCGCTCGGCATCAAGGGCTGAGTCCCACCGGCGTCCGGAGCGGCGGAAATTCGAAACGGCGGCCGCCGGAAACACCGGCGGCCGCCGTCGTTTTTTGGCAATCCCTGCCCTTCCCCGACTCACTTTATGGAGATGCGGTGTGAGCCTTTATGGAAATACGCGCTGAGCTGTGGCAGTATGGTGACATAGTGGGGACGGACCGGGTGTCGGGAGCCGCTTCCGGTGAACGGGGCAGTGAAACGGCCGGTTACAGCCTTAACCATTTGGTAGGACCGTCACAGGAAAATCGGTCCGAGGATAAAGCGAGGGGTGCCCGGCAGGTGCCGCCCGCCGGTCACGACGGAGTAGCCAGTGCAGTCAGTGGTAGTGCGCGCTTGCGCATGCGTAGTCAGCATATGCCTCATCTGTACGGGGTACGGTTTCAGCGCCGCTGCGGGCGACAATCTGGCCGCCACCGGTTTCCGTCTTCTTTCCCTCAACGACAAGAGCACAAAATGGGGTGAACCCGCCGCCGGCAAAGGGGCGGTCATTCGCTATGCCTTCATCGCCGCCTCGCTGGACCGCCCCGGTTCCCGTAACTGCAGGACGATGGAGCCGTTGCGCGCATCGCCCCGTCCGGACGGCCCGACGGCGGACGGCTTCCAGCACGAGATTCGCCGCGCCATGGAGTCGTGGGAGCGCGTGGCCGATGTCCGGTTCGTTCCCGCACGCGGCGGAGAGCCGGCGGACCTGGTCATCGGATTCCAGCGAAAGCCGCGCGGCATCGCCTATGCGGATGTCCAGTCGGTTCCTCTGAGCCTCGGTGCCATCGCCACAACCAGCCATGCGGCCATTTGCCTGAACCCGAACCTTCCCTGGGAGTCGAACTTCGACGGCAACCCCGCGACGCCCGATGTCCGCTACGTTGCGGCGCATGAGATCGGCCATGTCCTCGGCCTCGACCATTCGCGCCGCCGCGGCGAGGCCACCCTCATGGATTTCAGGAATTCGGAAACCATCCGCGTGCCGCAGCCGGGCGACGCGGCCGGCGCGGTCCTCCTCTACGGCGAGCCGCTGCTTAAGGACACCCGCGCCAGCGCCGCGCATATATCGAAGCTATCGGAATAGCTGAACGGCGGGACCGGATGGCCCCGCCGCCGCGTCGTCCGAACGCCGTGTGCGTCAGGCGGTGTATTGGCTCTCGTCGATGAAGTCGCCCATTTTCGAGACCGCGCCGGTCTTCTTGATCTCGTCGAGGAACATCTGGTGGACGCGCCTGTCCTGGTCCTCGTACTCGATCTGCGCGCCGCCCTTGTTGATGTCGACGTCCATGCCCATGAAGATGCGCCGCTTCTCTTCCATCAGCGGATAGCGCAGCCCGCCGCAGGCCGTCGCCAGGTAGCGCGCCGGGAACGGCGAAGTGTTGAAGTGCTGGTGGAACATCAGGTCCGGCGGCGCGAAGACGGTGCCGTGCTCCCACGGCACCTTCACGATCTCCTCGTCCTGGTTGTACCAGAGGATAGAGTAGCCCTGCCCCGTGACGCACATGACGTGGAAGTCGGCGCCGTGGCGGTGGCCCTTCTTGTAGGTGCCGACCGGCATCTCCGACATATGCGCGTGCATGGTGCCGTCGGCAAGCACGAACATCATGTTGGAGCCGCCAGCGCCGCGCGCGTTCCACTTCTGCAGCTCGAAGCTGGCGAGGTCGGGCACGAAGTTGGTCTCCCACATGTGCCGGCCCGGCCGCTTGGGAATGAACAGCCCCTCGCCCGAATAGTAGTCCGAGCTGCCCTCGCGCTCCGGGAAGCGGAACGGATTCTCGAACACGAATTTCTCGTTGTGGAAGACGTTCATGACCATCGGCAGGTTGTTGGTCGACGCCATGCGCGCCGGCTCCTGCCCGCTGCCGTTGAAATGCTGGTACCTGGCGTTGAGCGGCAGTGCGAACAGGCTGCCCTTGCCCCATTCGAAGCTGTGCTTCTTTCCGTCGGCGGTCTCGATCGTGGTCGAGCCGTGGCCCGAAAGCACGTAGACCACTTCCTCGAACATGTGCTGCTGCGGATCGCTCTTCGCGCCCGGCTCCAGCTCGACGACGATGACCGACAGCCAGTCGCCCCGGCCCTTGAGGTGCACGAAGGCGCCGTTGGCGCCCCAGCGGTCCCAGCGCTTGCACTCGACATCGGGAAGATGCACGCCGAAATCCTCGACGATGGGGATGCCCTCGCCCGCACACCATTCGAGATAGGGGTCGTGAAGAAACAGTTTTTCTTCCGGATCGACGGCGGTGTCCATGGTGCGTTCTCCCAAAAATGCGGTTCCGCGCGCGGGCGTTTCTGCATACGGCCCTGCCCGCTTTGCTGCGCTATTCGTATCGCACCAAGGGACCGAGTCAAGCGGAGCGTTGGCCGCTTCGGCGCGTTTGCCCCGCAAAACGGGCGCATCGGGGACAGAACGTTAGATATGTAAGTGTTTCGGCGGCTGTTGCGTCCGGGGCGGCCCGGCCTCATACTAGAATAAACGTTCGGTTTCAAGGACATGGATGGAAGGGAGGCGCGGCGCATGGCCGATCACAGAGCGGAAACGATCGCGGTCAACGGCACGAACATCGAAGTGCTGCGCGGCGGCGCGGGTGCGCCGATGCTGTTCCTGCACGGCGCGGGCGGGGCCAGCGAGTGGGCGCCCTACATGGACAGGCTGGCGGAACGGTTCGACCTGATCGTGCCCAGCCATCCCGGCTACGGCCGGTCCGACACGCCGCTCTGGCTGGACGATGTCCACGACCTCTCCTTCTTCTATCTGGACTTCATGGCCCAGCTCGGGCTGGAGGGCGTGCACCTTGCCGGCAACTCGCTGGGCGGCTGGCTCGCCGCGGAGATGGCGGTCCGATCCACCGCGCGGCTGAAGACCCTGACGCTGGTCTCGCCGGGCGGGCTGCATATCAAGGGCGTGCAGAAGGGCGACATCTTCCTCTGGTCGAACGAGCAGCGCGTCCGCAACACCTTCTTCGACCAGGCGATGGCCGAGGCGCGGCTGGCCGCGAATGTCGGCGAGGAGATGGCCGACATCGCGCTGAAGAACCACTTCACCACCGCCAAGCTGGCGTGGAGCCCGCGCTTCCACGACCCCAGCCTGCACAAATGGCTGCACCGCATCGACGTGCCGACGATGATCGTCTGGGGCGAGAACGACCTCATCTTCCCGGTCGCGCTGGCCGGGGCCTACAGGGAGGGCATTCCCGGGGCGCAGGTCAGGATCATCCCCGAATGCGGCCACCTCCCCCAGCAGGAAAAGCTCGACGACTTTCTCACCGCCGTAGACGCCATTACAGGAGGAGCGGCCCGATGAAATTCTACTTCTTCCACCTGATGCCGTACGGCCCGCTCGATCCCGACTGGGACAAGACGCACGAGGCCGCCTGGGTCACCCTGCCCAACAGCTACTACGACCCGAAGGAAGGCCACAAGCTCTACAACCGTTATCTGGACGAGCTGGTGCGCGCCGACGAGCTGGGATTCGACGGGGTGTGCGTGAACGAGCACCACCAGACCGCCTACGGGCTGATGCCGGCGCCCAACGTGCTGGCCGGCGCGCTGGCGCGGCAGACGAAGAACGCGAAGATCTGCGTGTTGGGGCGCGCGCTGCCGATCCTCGACAACCCGCTGAGCATCGCCGAGGAATACGCGATGCTCGACAACCTGTCCGGCGGGCGGCTGATCGCCGGCTTCGTGCGCGGCATCGGCTGCGAGTACCATTCCAGCATGGCCAATCCCGGCTATTCGCTGGCCCGGTTCCAGGAGGCACACGACCTGATCGTGGAGGCCTGGACCAGGGAAGGCCCCTTTCCGTTCGACGGAGATCATTACCGGTTCCAGTACGTGAACCTGTGGCCGCGGCCCTACCAGACGCCGCATCCGCCGGTCTGGGTGCCGTCGCAGGGCTCGCAGGAAACCGTCGACTGGGCGGCGCATCCCGATAGGCGCTATACCTACCTGATCACCTTCAGCCCCACGGAGTCGGTGATCAAGAACCTGAACGCCTATCGCGACCGCTGTTCGGCGTACGGCTACGACTGTCCGCCCGACCAGCTCGGCTGGGCGCTGCCCCTCTACGTCGCCGAGACGGACGCGATCGCGAAGAAGGAAGCGGGCGCCGCCATCGAGAGTCTGTTCAACAAGTTTCTCAAGACACCGGCGCAATACAAGCTGCCGCCTGGTTATTCCTCCATGCGGTCCTACAAGTTCGTGATGGAGGTGAAGTACAAGTTCCGCGAGGAATACCTGTCGGTCGACAAGCTGATGGAGAACGGCATGTTCCTCTGCGGCAGTCCGGAAACCGTCTTCGAACGCCTCGCCGAGCTGCAGGGCAAGATGGGGTTCGGCCAGCTCGTGACCATGCTGCAGTTCGGCACGCTGTCGGCGGAGCTGACCGAGAAGAACACGCGGCTGTTCGCCGCCGAGGTCATGCCCAGGCTGCGCAAGGTGGGCGTGAGCCCCACCGTTGCGGCGGAGTAGCATGACCGCCGCCGTCGTCATCGACCGGGCCCACGGCCGCGCGCCGCAGCAGACGCGCAGCCGAGAGACGCTGGCCCGCATCACGGAAGCGGCGGAGACGCTGTTCGCCGAGCGCGGCTACGAGGGCACCACGGTCGGCGACATCGCCGGTCGGGCGCGCTGTTCGGTCGGCTCGTTCTACGCCCGGTTCAAGGACAAGGAGAGCCTGCTGCTCCACGTCCACGACCGGCAATGCGGGATGCTGGTGGAGCGCATGCAGTTTCTGTGCGACCTGCTGCGGGCCGAGTCCGCGCCGCTGGACGAATGCGTGCGCCAGATCGTCCGCGGCCTGTTCCGCCATGCGGCGGGCCGGCGCTCGCTGACCCGGGTGTTCATCGAGCGCAGCGGGGTCGACGAGGGATTCCACGCCCGCTACGCCAGGGCCTGGGGAGAGGTGCGCGCGCGGCTGCTGCCCCTGCTGCTGGCGCGCCGGGCGGATATCCACCGGCCAGACCCCGACGGCGCCGCCGATTTCGTGATCCAGATGCTGCATGCCGCCTGGGCCAACGACGTGCTGCACCACAAGGTGAAGGACCTGACCGGCCAGAAGACCGGCGATGCGCTGATCGCGCAGCTGACCGACGCCTGCCTCGCCCATCTGGACGGGGCGCGCGGCTGACCGCACCGCCGTCAGGCGACGCCGAGAATCCGGTCGATCTCCGCCAGATCGTTCTCGGTCATCGTCCAGGATGCGGCGGTGGCGTTCGCCGCGACCTGCTCCGGTCCGGTCGCGCCGGCGATCACGGTCGGCACCGCCTTCCGCGCCAGAAGCCAGGAGAACGCCAGCGTCAGCAGGTCGAAGCCGCGCGCGGCGGCGAAGCCTTCCAACCCTTCCAGCACGTCGAAATCCGCGTCTTCCAGAGTCCCAGAAACCCGCCAGTCGCCACCGACGGCAAGGCGCGACCCCGGCGGCGGAGCCTCGCCCCGCCGGTACTTGCCGGTGAGCAGTCCGCGGGCCAGCGGATAGAAGGGCAGGATGCCCACCCCGAGCGAGTCGCAAACGGGCGCCAGCCCGTCCTCGATGCCGCGGTCGAGCACGCTGTATTCGTTCTGCGCGGTGACGTAGCGCGCGGTCCCGCAAGCTGCGGCGGCCGCGTCCGCCGCCTTAAGCTGCGCCGCGGAGAAGTTGGAGCAGCCGATCTGGCGTACCTTTCCCGCCCGCACCAGCGCGTCCAGCGCCCGCAGCGTCTCCTCATGCGGGGTGGCGGAATCCGGCTTGTGAAGCTGGTACAGGTCGATGCAGTCGGTGCCGAGCCGGCGCAGGCTGCCCTCCACCGCCCGTGCGATCCCGGCGGCGCCCGCGCCGCCCGGCCCCCAGCCGAACTTGGTGGCGATGACGATGTCCCTGCGCCGCTTCCCCAGCGCGCGGCCGATGAAGGCCTCCGATTCGCCGCCGCCGTAGCTCTCCGCCGTGTCGAAGAAGGTGATGCCGGCATCCAGCGCGGCATGGACGACCATGGCCGACCGCGCCTCGTCGATGCGCCGGCCGAAGGCGTTGCAGCCGAGGCCGACAACGGAGACCGTCAGCGCCGCCGCACCGTCCCCGATGGTCCTGAATTCCATTCTGTCCTTTCTGCCCAACGTCCGCCGCCATCATAACGAACGGCGCCTGCGGGAAAACCCGGCATTATCTTTGCGACGGGATTGTGAACGGGGAGTCCGCAGCGCACCTGGTGGCGTCGGCCCACGGTGCTCGCAACCGTTTCACGGTCCACCGCGGGCGGACGGCGCAGCAACATACCTGTCGCGCCAGCCAGCCGCCGAGGGCCATGGCAGCGATGCCATGGCCCTCGTGTTTCCCAATACCGCTCTGTTCTGCTATTCGGAACCGACCGTGCCGGAGGAGTCCGAGGCCATGCATACCGCTTTCCGATCCGCCCTCCTCGCCCTTCTCGTCCTGCTGGCCGGGCCGGTGCGGGCATCGGAGCCCGTCGCCTTCGGCACAGACTGGCGGGCGCAGGCGGAGCATGGCGGATTCTACCAGGCGCTGGCGAAGGGATTCTACGCCAGGCGCGGGCTGGCGGTGACGATCCGCCAGGGCGGGCCGCAGATCAACCACGCCCAGCTTCTCGCCGCCGGCAAGGTCGAATTCGCGCTGTCGTCCAACTCGTTCATCGCGCTGAACTATGTGCGCGAGAACATCCCGATGGTGGCGGTCGCCGCGATCTTCCAGAAGGACCCGCAGGTGCTGATCGCCCATCCGGGACAGGGCAATGACAGCCTGGCGGCGCTGAAGGGCAAGCGGGTCTGGATCGGCAGCGACACGCGGGCGGGCTCGTGGCTGTTCCTCAAGGCCCGGTTCGGCTACACCGACGACCAGATCCGGTCCTATACCTTCTCGATCGCGCCGTTTCTGGTGAACCCCGCCGCCATACAGCAAGGCTATCTCGGCAGCGAGCCGTTCCTGATCCGGCGCGAGGGTATCGAGCCGGTGGTGATGCTGCTGGCGGATGCGGGCTATCAAAGCTACGGCGCCCTGATACAGACGTCCCGCGCGCTTGCCGAGCAGAATCCGGAGTTGGTCCGCGGCTTCGTCGCCGCCTCGATCGACGGCTGGCGCGACTACCTCACCGGAGACCCCGCCCCCGCCAACGCGCTGATCAAGCGCGACAACCGGGAGATGACCGACGCCCTGCTCGCCTTCGGCCGGTCGCAGATGATCAAGTACGGCATCGTCGCGTCGGGCGATGCGAAGTCCCGCGGCATCGGCGCGATGACCGGCGCGCGCTGGCAGGGCTTCCACGACACCATGGCGTCGATGGGGCTCTACCCGCACGATCTCGACTGGCGCGCCGCCTTCACCACCCGCTTCCTGCCCGCGCCGAGATGACCCTGCTCGCGATCAGCGGCGTCGCGCGCCGCTTTCCCGGCGGCACGACGGCGCTGGACGGCGTCTCGCTGGCGGTGGAGGACGGCGACTTCGTCGCGCTGTTGGGCCCGTCGGGATGCGGCAAAAGCACCTTGTTGCGGCTGGTGGCCGGGCTCGATTCGCCCGACGCCGGGACCATAGCCTGGCCGGGCGGCCGGCCAGGCTATGGTCCCGGCGACATCGGCTTCGTCTTCCAGGAGCCGACGCTGATGCCCTGGGCGACGCTGTTCGACAACGTCTTCCTGCCGCTGCGGCTGGGCGGCGCGTCGCGGACCGGGGCGCGGGACAGGGTCCGCGCCGCCATCGCATCGGTCGGACTCGAGGGTTTCGAGGAGGCGTGGCCGCGACAGCTTTCCGGCGGCATGCGGATGCGCGCCTCCATCGCCCGGGCGCTGGTGACCGAACCGCGGCTGCTGCTGATGGACGAGCCCTTCGCGGCGCTGGACGAGATCACGAGGTTCCGGCTCAACGACGATCTGCTTTCCATCCAGCGGATGCGCGGCTGCACGGTGCTGTTCGTCACCCACAGCGTGTTCGAGGCCGTGTACCTGTCGCGCCGCGTCGCGGTGATGAGCGGCCGGCCGGGGCGCATAGCCGCCGAGCTGGAGGTCGCGCTCCCCCGCCTCCGCGCGCCGGCGATGCGCGGCCAGGCCGAGTTCGCGGCGATGTGCGGACAGGTTTCTGACGCGCTGTCCGGGGCCTCCGCATGAGGGCCCTGCTCGACCGCCTGCCGCCGCTGGCGCTGGGCCTCGCCGCGCTGGCCGCGTGGGAGGCCGCCGTGCGCGGGTTCCAGGTGCCGCACTACGTGCTGCCGGGCCCGCTGCTGATCGCCGAGACGCTCTGGCGCGACGCGGGCCTGCTGTTCGGCTCGCTCTGGGTGACGCTGCGCATCACCGCCGCGGCGCTCTGCGCGGCGGCGGTCGGCGGCGCCGGGCTCGCGCTGGCGATGGCGCAGTCGCGCGGGCTCGAACGGGCGCTGTTTCCCTATGCCGTGATCGCGCAGGTGACGCCGGTGGTGGCGGTCGCGCCGCTGATCATCATCTGGGTCGACAACGCTTTCGCGGCGCTGGTGCTCTGCGCGCTGATCGTCGCGTTCTTTCCGGTGCTGGCGAACACGATGGCGGGGCTCAAGAGCGCCGACCGAAACCTCGCCGATCTGTTCCGGCTCTACGACGCCACGCCATGGCAGGCGCTGCGGTTCCTGCGGATCCCGACGGCAATGCCCTACTTCCTGGCCGGGCTGCGCATCTCGGGCGGGCTGGCGCTGGTCGGCGCCGTCGTGGCGGAGTTCGTCGCGGGCACCGGCGGCGCGCAGACCGGGCTCGCCTACCGCATTCTCGAATCCGGATACCGGCTGCAGATCCCCCGCCTGTTCGCCGCGCTCCTGCTGCTGTCGGCGGCGGGGATCGCGATTTTCGCGGCGCTCAACGCCCTGTCGAACCGGCTGCTGCGCCACTGGCACGAAAGCGCAGAGGGGCCGCGTCGCTAACAGGCGGCAGAAGCTCCCTGACCCGGACGCCTCTAACGCGCGGGCGGACTGCGATGCAGCAGATGGGCGCGGAGCGCGCGGCGCTCCATCGACGTCATCACCGCACGTCCGCCTTCGGGCACGCGGGCCGGATCGCGATAGGCGACGAGCGCGCGATGCATTGCCCCGACGCCCACCGGGTCGAGGTCGAAGCGCGGTGCCGGATCGGCGTCCCAGTGATCGAACGGATCGCGGCCGCGCAGCAGGATCGCGGCGCCCCGTCCGGCGACGGACCGCACCCGCGCCGGCACGTAGGTGAAGGAAATGCCGATGCGCCTGTTGGGCGAGTCGTTGGGCAGCGAGCCATGCACCAGCTTCTCGTGATGGATCGAGAACTGGCCCGGCGCGAGCTGCATGTCGACGGCGCGGCCGATATCCATGCCGCGGATCGCCTGGCCGCGCCACAGCATGTTCATGTCGTCCCAGGTCTCGAGATGCTCGCGCGGGGCGCCGATATGGCTGCCCGGGATGACCTTGACGCTGCCGCAGTCCGTCGTGCTGGGCGTCAGCGCCAGCCAGACGGACACCGCATCGTGCGGCTTGAGCCCGTAATAGGCCGAATCCTGATGCCACGAGACGTAGCGCTGATCCCCGGGATTCTTGGCCCAGACGGAGGAGATATAAAGCAGGATGTCGGAGCCGATCAGATCCTCGACCGCGTCGAGAATGCGCGCATCGCCCGCCAGCGCAGTCATCCACGGAAACGCCAGATGCGCCTTGAGGCGCAGCCGCTCCGACATGGCGTCTCCGGTCGCCTCCTCGAAGGCGTCCAGCCGGTCGAGGCAGTCCAGCGCCCCGTCCCCGCCGATGCCGTCGAGCGGACAGACATAGCCCTCGCTGGCGAAGGTCTCGACCTGGTCCTCTGTCAGCCGCTTCGGCACGTCACACTACTGGCTGCGTTTCCCGTATCGTCACGCGCCGCATCATACGCCGGTCGTCCGGGGAGAAATAGGTCCGCGCGTGGACCGAGCAGCGATTGTCCCAGATCACCATGTCCCCGGTCCGCCAGACGTGCTCGTAGCGGTGCGTCGGGTCCTCGATCCGCTCGAACAGGGCCTCGAGCAGCGCGTCCGATTCGTCCGCCGCCATCCCCTCGATGCGGATGGTCATCAGCCGGTTGACGAACAGCGCCTTGCGGCCGGTCTCGGGGTGGGTCCGCACCACCGGATGGGCCCATTGCGGGGCGTCGGGGTTGAGGCTCTTCGGCCGGACGGTCGGATCGCGCGCGTAGTCGTAGTAGTTCAGCGCCCGCAGCCCCTCAAGCCGCCGCTTCATGGCGTCGTTCAGCGACTCGTAGGCGGCATAGCAGCTCGCGAACAGCGTGTTCCCGCCGGTTTCCGGCACCTCCATCGCGAACAGCGTCGAGCCCATCGCCGGATGCTCGTAGTAGCACTGGTCGTAGTGGAACATCATCTCGCCGTCTTCCAGCGCCGTGGTGCGGCCCGTGTCGCGGACGTTGGTGATGAGCAGCACCGAAGGATGGGCGGAATCGGCGGCCCTGGCGGAGCGCACCACCTCCAGCTCGCCGAGGTAGCGGCAGAAGCGCTCCTGATCGTCGTCGGAGACCTGCTGGTCGCGGAAGACCAGAATGACGTTGTCGAGCCAGGCCCGGCGGATATCCGCCACCGTCGCCTCGTCCAGCGGGCGGCTCAGCTCGACGCCGGAGACCTCGGCGCCGATGGCGTCGGACAGATTCGTGACGGTGATGCCCATGCGGGGTCGTCCCTCCATCCGGCTTTGCTTCGATATCTAAGCAACATATATCGGCCGGATTTCTGTCCGCAACCGTACGTCCGGGTGAGCATTCCGATCAAGGCGCCCTTGGCGGCGCGGCCAAAACGTGGATTATGCGCCGGTGCAGCGCCGCGCCAACGGAGGGTCGAAATCATGGACAGCAGGAATCCGGAAACCGTCGTCCTGCATGCCGGCTGGCGCCGGGACGAGGCGACGAACGCCGTCGCGGTCCCGATCTACCAGACCACCTCCTACCAGTTCGATTCGACCGAGCACGCCGCGAACCTGTTCGCGCTGAAGGAGTTCGGCAACATCTACACCCGCATCATGAATTCGACCAGCGACGTGCTGGAGCGGCGCGTCGCGGCGCTGGAAGGCGGCGCAGCCGCCCTCGCCGTCAGCTCCGGCCAGTCTTCGGCGCTGATCGCGGTGACGAACATCACGGGCGAGGAGAAGCGTCGCGCCGACGCGTATCTCAGCGGCGGCTACGGCGGATTGGTGGGTTTCGAGTTCGAGGGCGGCGCGGAGGCGGGCCGGCGCTTCATCGATGCGCTGCAGATGTTCTATCATGTCGCCAATATCGGCGATTCCCGGAGCCTCGCGATCCACCCGGCGACAACCACCCACCAGCAGCTTTCCGCGGAGGAACAGCTTGCGACCGGGGTAACGGAAGGGTATGTGCGGCTGTCGGTCGGCATCGAGCATATCGACGACATCCTCGCCGACCTCGAATGCGGCATGGCCGCCGCCTGACGCGTGGGAGACCCTATGGCCCGTACACCCGAAATTCCCGCCGCGCGGTTCCCGACGACGCGGATGCGCCGCAACCGGCGCGACGACTGGAACCGCCGGCTGGTGGCGGAACACCGGCTCTCCGTGGACGACCTGATCTGGCCGGTCTTCGTTCATGACGGCAAGGCGGCGCGCGAGCCGGTGTCGTCGCTGCCCGGGGTGGACCGGCTATCCATCGACGAGCTGGTCCGGGACGTGGACGAGGCCGTGGCGCTCGGTATCCCGCTCGTCGCCGTCTTTCCCGCCGTCGACGCGGCGCTGAAGGACGAGGACGCCAGCGAGGCCGCCAATCCGGACAACCTGGCCTGCCGCGCGGTGACCGCGGTGAAGGCCGCGCATGGCGATGCCGTCGGCGTGATGTGCGACGTGGCGCTCGACCCGTTCACCAGCCACGGTCATGACGGGCTGCTGCGCGGCGGCTACGTGGTGAACGACGAGACGCTGGAGGTGCTGTGTCGCCAGGCGGTGGTGCAGGCCCGCGCCGGATGCGACGTGATCGCGCCCTCGGACATGATGGACGGCCGCGTGGGCGCCATTCGCGAGGCGCTGGACGCCGACGGCTTCGCCCATGTGCGCATCATGGCCTATGCCGCCAAGTACGCCTCCGCCCTATACGGCCCGTTCCGGGATGCCGTCGGCTCCGCCCCCAATCTCGCCGGCGGCGACAAGAAGACCTACCAGATGGACCCGGGCAACACGGACGAGGCGTTGCGCGAGGTCGCGCTGGACATCGCCGAGGGCGCGGACATGGTGATGGTGAAGCCGGGGATCTTCTATCTCGACGTGCTGCGCCGGGTGAAGGACGCCTTCGGCATGCCGACCTTCGCCTACCAGGTCAGCGGCGAGTACGCGATGCTCAAGGGCGCGGGCGAGCGCGGCTGGGTCGACGGAGACCGGGTGATGGCCGAGGCGCTGCTTGCCTTCAAGCGCGCGGGCGCCGACGGCATCCTGACCTACGCTGCGCTGGAAACCGCCCGCAGGCTGACCGGCGATTAGGGTCTGGACTCAATTAGAATATTTCCAGTGTCATCCCGGCCGCGACTTTCCTCCAAATCCTTGATTTGGAAAGGAAAGTCAGTGAGCCGGGATCCAGGACAGCGGCCGGTGACGGGTGCCGGCTGGTTCCCGGATCGCAAGGAACGCTCTCGAAAACCCTTGGTTTTCGGGCGTTCCTGACGTCCGGGATGACAATTGGGTACGGACCCTAGTCGTCGTCGGGATCGTCGGTCATGCTCTCGTAAAGCACGAAGGCGTACATCAGCCGATCCACCATACGCGCGAAGGCCGGATCGTAGGGGGCGCGGAACCGCCGGCACCGATTCCTGATTCACATTAAAAAACAACCGCAATATCCTGTTATTCCATGACAATATTGCCCTAAAGTGACGTCATGAAGTGGGTCCTTCGTGGCTTTACGTGTCTGGTTCTGCTGCTGGCGCTGGCGGCCGGCGGCGGCTGGCTGTGGCTGCGCACGGCGCTGCCGCAGACGCAGGGAAGCATCGAGCTCCCCGGCCTCGCCGCCGCCGTCGCCGTCACCCGCGACCGCTTCGGCATTCCCCGCATCGAGGCGGCGAACGACGCAGACGCCTATTTCGCACTCGGCTTCGTCCACGCGCAGGACCGGATGTGGCAGATGGATTTCCACCGCCGGCTCGGCGCCGGCAGGCTGGCGGAGGTCACGGGACCGCCCGCCCTGGCGCTCGACCGCCACATGCGCACGCTCGGCCTCTACCGGCTGGCGGAGGCGCAGTATGCCGCGCTGTCGCCCGAAGCGCGGGCGGCGGTCGACGCCTATGCCGCCGGGGTCAATGCCTGGCTCGTCCGGCATGACGGTGCCTGGCCGGTTGAGTTCCTTGCCCTGCGCTACGCGCCAGAGCCGTGGAAGCCGGCGGACTCGCTGGTCTGGGGCCGGATGATGGCGGTGTTCCTCTCCCGCAACTGGCGCGAGGAGGCGCTGGCGGCGGCGCTGCTGAAGCGGCTGACGCCGGAGCAGGTCGACCTGCTGCTGCCGCCCTACCCGGCCGGCGCACCGGTGACGCTCGCCGCCGCGCCGGATCCGTTGGGCTTCGGCTCGGCCTCTAACTGGTGGCTGCTGGACGGAAACCGCACGGTTTCCGGCAAGCCGCTGCTGGCGAACGACCCCCATCTGCGGCTCCGGGCGCCGTCGCTGTGGTATCTCGCGCGCGTCCGGACGCCGGGCCGGACGCTGTCCGGCGCGACCGTGCCCGGGGTACCGTTCCACGTGCTGGGCCATAACGGCCATATCGCCTGGGGCTTCACCTCGGCGGAGACCGATGTCGAGGATCTGTTCGTCGAGCGCGTCGATCCCGGAGATTCGGAACGCTACCTGACGCCGAAGGGGCCGCGCCCGTTCGGAACCCGGACGGAGACGATCCGCGTGCGCGGCGCGGCGGACGAGGCGTTCGTCGTGCGCACGACCCGCCATGGCCCGGTGATCGGCGACCTCCAGCCCGGCCCCGACGCCATCGTGAAGCCGGGCGAGGTGCTGGCGCTCGCCGCCGCGGGGCTGCGGCCGGACGACCGCTCGGCGGAGGCGCTGTACCGGCTGAACCGCGCCCGAAACTGGATGGCGTTCCACACCGCCCTGCGCGACTGGCATTCGCCGCATCTGCATATCGCCTATGCCGACACGGAAGGCCGCACCGGCATGATCGCGCCGGCCCGAATCCCGATCCGCCGGCAGGGCGCCGGCCGCGCGCCCGCTCCGGGCTGGGACGGCCGGTTCGACTGGACCGGCTTCGTACCATTCGAGGAATTGCCGCAGATCGAGAACCCGCCTTCCGGCCGGCTGGTCAACGCCAACAACCCCGTCGCCGGCGATGCCTACCCTCACCCGCTGGGCCGCAACCGCACCGCCGGCTATCGGGCGCGGCGGATCGAGCAGCGCCTAGCGGAGAAGGACCGTCACGATGCCGCCTCGATGGCGGAAATCCAGCGCGACGCGGTGTCCCTGGCGGCGCGCGACCTGCTGCCGCTGATGCTGCCGCTGGCGGCACCCGCCAGCGAGACCGCGCGCCGGGCGCTGGCGCTGCTGCGCGGCTGGGACGGCGCAATGGCGCGCGACCGGCCGGAACCGCTGATCTTCACCGCCTGGCTGCGCGAGACGGCGCGCACGGTCTTCGCCGACGAGTTGGGTGCGCTCTTTCCCCACTGGCAGGGGCTGCGGCCGGAATCTCTGCGGCTCGTTCTGACCGGCCGGACTGGATGGTGCAACGACGCGACGACCCGGGAAGCTGAGGATTGCGGCGCAGGGCTGTCGGCGGCGCTCGAGGCGGCGGTGGCGCCGCTGGCTGCGGCTCATGGCGACGATCCGGCGCGCTGGCGCTGGGGCGACGTGCACGTGGCGCGGCTGGACCATCCGGTGCTCGGCCGCGTGCCCGCGATCGGCGGCTTGTTCGGGATGAGGCCTGCGGTGGATGGCGGTGCCTTCACGGTCAACCGGGCGCAGTCGGACACCGCCAATATCCGCGCGCCCTTTGCGGCGATCCACGGCGCCGGCTTCCGGGCCGTCTACGACCTCGCCGCGCTGGACGCCTCGGGCTTCATCGTGGCCACCGGTCAGTCGGGCCATGTGCTCTCACGACATTACCGCGATATGACGGCACGCTGGCGCGACAACGCCCTGCTCCGCATCGGTCCGGAAGCCGGGGCGGATGCGGAGCGGCTGACGCTCGTCCCGCCGAAGCCGCGCTGAATACGGCCATCGCGACGCACTCGACGCGGGGCGCGTTTTGCCTGACACTCCGGCCATGACCACCATCGACGACATTCGCGCCGCCCGGGCGGCCATCGCCGGCGAGGTGGCGCGCACGCCGCTGGTGACATCGCGCACGCTGTCGGAAATCGCCGGGGCCGATATCCGGCTCAAGCTGGAAAACCTGCAATACACGGCCTCGTTCAAGGAGCGCGGCGCGCTCAACCGATTGCTGGCGCTCGGCCCGGAGGAACGGAAGCGGGGCGTCATCGCCGTCTCCGCCGGCAACCACGCCCAGGCGGTCGCGTACCATGCGACCAGGCTGGGCATCGCGGCAACCGTGGTCATGCCTGCGGTCACCCCCTTCATCAAGGTGGCGAACACCGAGCGGCTGGGTGCGCGCGTGGTGCTGGAAGGCGACACCCTGGCCGAGGCCGCCGCCCATGCCGATGCTCTGGCCGCGGCGGAAAGGCCGGTCTTCGTTCATCCATACGACGATCCGCTGGTGATCGCCGGCCAGGGGACGGTGGCGCTGGAGATGCTGGAGGACGCGCCCGACCTGGACGTGCTGGTGGTGCCGGTCGGCGGCGGCGGTCTCGTTGCAGGTTGCGCCATCGCGGCCCGTGCGATGAAGCCCGGGATCGAAATCGTCGGGGTCGAGGCGGCCCTCTACCCCTCCATGCGGCAGGCGCTGGCGGGCGAGGAACCGCACGTCCACGGCGAGACCATCGCCGAGGGCATCGCGGTCAAGACGCCGGGGACCCTGACCCGCGCGATCGTCTCGGACCTGGTGGCCGATATCCTGCTGGTCAGCGAGGCGGAGATCGAGCGCGCCGTCCACCTGACCGCAGAGATCGAGAAGCTGGTGGTCGAGGGTGCGGGCGCGGCCCCGCTGGCCGCCGTGCTGACGAACCCGGCGCGGTTCGCCGGGCTGCGCTGCGGGCTGGTGGTGTCCGGGGGCAATATCGATTCCCGGCTGCTGTCGTCGGTGCTGATGCGCGGGCTGGTGCGGGACGGACGGCTGGTCCGGATCCGGGTGGAGGTCAGCGACCGGCCGGGCCAGCTCTCCGCCGTCACCGCGCTGATCGGCGAGCTTGGCGGCAACATCGTCGACGTCCATCACGACCGCTGGTACCGCGACATTCCGGTGAAGATGACCGGCATCGATTTCGTGGTGGAAATCCGCGACGACAGCGCGGCGCAGCGGATCGTCGACGGGCTCGCCGGGCACGGCTTCGATGCGCGCCGGCTGTCCAGCGATGCCGACGGGTAGAGCGCTCTCGCGGGCGAGGCCGCCGCGCCGCCCGGAACGAAAGTCAGCCGCCGTTCAGCCCGGCATAGCTGCCGCGGAAATAGATCAGCGGCGCCGAGCCGTCGTCGGCGCGGGCGATGCGCTTCACCTCTCCGATGATGATCACGTGATCGCCGCCCTCATGGATCGACTCGATGTCGCATTCCAGGTTGGCGAGACAGCCTTCCAGGATGGGACAGCCGGTTTCCCAGGTTTCGAACTCCACCCCGCTCCATTTCTCGGCCCCGCTTTGCGCGAAACGCGAGGATACGTCCTTCTGGCCGGCGCTGAGGATATTGACCGCGAAATGGCGGTTGTCATGGAACGCCTCGAAGCTCTGGATGTTGCGGTCGAGGCAGAACAGGACCATCGGCGGATCCAGCGACAGCGAGGTGAACGAGTTCGCCGTCAGCCCGACCGGACCGCCATCGTCGTCCACCGTGGTGATCACCGTAATGCCGGTGGCGAAACAGCCCAGCGTCTGGCGGAAATCGGTCTTTTCGATACTCATATCACCCTGTCGTCCCACTTATCCCACGCGGGGTTGGGACGGATGATGGACCGAACCGAACAGGCTTGTCAAAACCGCACGACAACCGGCGGCCGTCACGATTTCGGCGGGGCTGTGAGATAGACCCCGCGCCCGCTCGCGATCAGGCGTCCCTCGGCGTCGAACACCTCTGCGGACGCGGTCGAAACCGTGTTGCCGAGCCGCACGATCCGTCCCACGGCCTTGAGGTCGCCCGGCGTCGCGGCGCGGTGATAGTCCACCCGCATGTCGACGGTCGGCGCAGGCGCGCCGATCTTTGCGGCGATCATGAAATCGGCGGCGACGTCGACCAGCGCCCCAAGGATTCCGCCATGCGTCCAGCGCGCCTTGGGATTGGAGATCATTTCCTCCCGCCATTTCAGCCCGATTTCGATGCTGTCCTCGTCCAGCGACAGGATCTCCAGCCCCATCCAGGCATTGAACGCATTGGCGGCGAGCCGCTCCTGCAGCTTTTCGGCGGTGACGACGTTGTCGGGCATCGGGACTCTCTTCTGTGACTCGCGGGCCGCTAAACTCCACCGGCGGCGCGGCCGCGTCAACCCCTTCGGAAACCGGCCCAAATGCCCTAACTCATTGATAATCAATGGATAGGGTTTACAGCTTTTTAACCCAATTCCCGGATGCTGCGGCTACTGAAATCCGGCTCCGTTTCCGAGGTCTTCCATGTTCCTTGTGATAGGCACCGTCGTGGTGTTCGCCTGCGTTCTCGGCGGCTATGCCGCGATGGGCGGCAAGCTTGGCGTGCTCTGGCAGCCCTTCGAGGGCATCATCATCGTCGGCGCCGCCATCGGCGCGTTCATTATCGGCAACCCGAAGGCGGTCATCGGCCGGACCGCCAAGTCCTTCGGTCACGCGCTGAAGGGGCCGCGCCACAACAAGGAAACCTATATCGAGCTGCTGTCGCTGATGTACCAGGTGTTCAAGCTCGCCAAGAGCAAGGGCATGCTGGCGCTCGAAACCCACATCGAAAACCCCGACGAAAGCGACCTTTTCGCCCAGTTCCCCACCTTTCACAACGACCATCATTTCGTGACGTTCATGTGCGACTACCTGCGCATGATCAGCCTGGGCACCGAAAACCCGCACGAGATCGAATCGCTGATGGACGAGGAGATCGAGACTCATCATCACGAGCTCGCCCAGGTCTCCGGCGCGGTGCAGACCATGGCCGACGGCCTGCCGGCGCTCGGAATCGTCGCCGCGGTGCTGGGCGTGATCAAGACGATGGGGTCCATCACCGAACCGCCGGAAGTGCTGGGCAAGCTGATCGGCGGCGCGCTGGTCGGCACCTTCCTCGGCGTGTTCATCGCATACGGCTTCGTCGGCCCGGTCGCCAACATGCTGAACGCGACCTACGAGGCGGAGACCAAATACTACCAGTGCATCAAGGCCGGGCTGCTCGCCTACCTGGCCGGCCACGCACCGGCCGTGGCGATCGAGTTCGCCCGCAAGGCGCTGCTGTCGGATGTCCGTCCCACCTTTTATGAGGTCGAGGAGGCCGTCAACGAACTGCCGGCGATCCAGAGGTAGCGCCGCGCCATGGCACTGAACAATTCGGACGTCGCGCCGATCATCATCAAGAAGGTCAAGAAGGTCGCCCATGCCGCCCATCACGGCGGCGCGTGGAAGGTGGCCTATGCGGATTTTGTGACCGCGATGATGGCCTTCTTCTTGCTGCTGTGGCTGCTGAACGCCACCACGGAGGTGCAGAAGCAGGGCATCTCCGACTACTTCTCGCCGTCATCGGTCTCCAAGAGCACCGGCGGCGCGGGCGGCATGCTCGGCGGGCGCACCATCTCCACGCCCGGCGCGATGACGTCGCGCACCGCTGTCCCCAGCGTGTCGCTCAGCCTGGAGCCGACCAGCGGCGCCACCAGGGGCGACGCGGAGGAGGAAGGCGGCGCCAACGACAAGTCGGAGACCGCCGAGGACGCGCTCAGGGAAGCAGAGAAGGCCGTGCTCGCCCGCGCCGAGGAACAGCGCGAGGCGGAGAACGCCCGGTTCGACGCCGCCGAGCAGCAGCTGCGCCAGGCCATCGACGGCTCGCCCGACCTGAAGGAATTCGCCGACAGCATTCTGGTGGATCGCACGCCGGAGGGGCTGCGTATCCAGATCGTCGACAAGGAAGGCCGGCCGATGTTCGCGTCGGGCAACGCCAACATGCACGATCGGACGCGCAAGCTGATCGCCCAGGTCGCGGCGACCATCCTGCCCCTGCCCAACCGGATCAAGGTCACCGGCCATACCGACTCCGTGCCGTTCCGTGGCGCGAAGCGCGGCCATGGCAACTGGGAACTGTCCAGCGACCGCGCCCAGGCGACCCGCCGCGTGCTGGACGAGGCGGGGCTGGGCGCCGAACGCATCGCTTCCGTCGCCGGCCGCGCCGCGCAGGACCCGCTGCTGCCCGAAGACCCGACCTCGGCCCGCAACCGCCGCATCTCCATCGTCCTGCTGCGCCAGCCCGCACCCGAGCCCGCTGCCGCGGCGCCCGCGAGCGGTGGAAATGCCGCCGCGCCGGCCGCCGCCCCTGCGGGCGCGCCGGCGACGCATACGCTGCAGCGCGACTGGTCCGGTCCCCGGGTCCGCTGAGTTCGTCCGGCCTCTCATCCTGCCGCGATGCACGCGGCTCTTGCGCGCCGCGAAATCCGTATTAGATTTCGAGGTTTCCGGCACCGATGGCAGAAGCAACCGCGTACCATGAATCGACCGTTGCGCGAGCAACCCCACCGTTTCTTCCTGGGCACCCGCGCCCTGCCCTGCCCGTATATCCCGGGGCGGGTGGAGCGCAAGGTCGTCACCGATCTGGCCACCATCCAGGCGGCGGAGCTTTACGAACGTCTTTCCAGGGCCGGGTTCAGACGCAGCCACGGGCTTGCCTACCGGCCGGCCTGTCCGGGATGCTCTGCTTGCGTGCCGGTGCGCGTGGTCGTCGACGGGTTCGAGTGGTCGCGCAACTTCCGCAAGCTGGCGAACCGCAACGCCGACCTGACCGCCCATGAGATGACGGCGCACGCGACGATGGAGCAGTTCCGGCTGTTCACCCGCTACCAGCGCTCCCGCCACGCCGGCGGCGAGATGTCGTCGATGGGATTCCGCGACTACCAGGCGATGGTCGAGGACAGCCCGATCGACACGCGGATCATCGAGTACCGCGACAGCGCCGGCGATCTGGTCGCGCTGATGCTGGCCGACATGCAGCAGGACGCGCTCAGCGCCGTCTACAGCTTCTACGACCCGACGCAGGACCGCCGCAGCCTCGGCACCTGGATGGTGCTCTGGATGGTCGAGCGCTGCGAGGAGATCGGCCTGCCCTACGTCTATCTCGGCTACTGGATCGAACAGTCCCCGAAGATGGCCTACAAGGCCCGCTTCCGCCCGCTGGAAGGACTCGGCGCCGACGGCTGGCGGCGCATCGGCTCAATGCCGCCTGAATATCCCCTTACCGCGTCGGCTTGAATCGTTCCAGACTCCCCGCTACGCTCCCGTATCTGTCGGGTTCCGCCGCTTCAGTCAGGAAGCGAAGCGTGTCGCCGGGCGGAACGCGGTCGGGGGACCAAGCCAAGGGAGGAACCAGGAGATGACCAGGAAAGTCGCAGGCACGGGCGCAGCCAAGCGCAGCATCGGCCGCCGCAAGTTCATGACCGGCGCCGCAGGCGGCGTCGCGGCCGCAGCGGCCGCAAGCAGCTTCCCGGCGCCGGCGCTGTCGCAGGGGAAGATGGAATGGCGGATGGTGACGACCTGGCCCAAGAATTTCCCCGGGCTGGGGACGGGCGCCAACCTGCTGGCCGACATGATCACGAAGGGCACCGAGGGCCGGCTCTCGGTCAAGGTGTTCGGCGCGGGCGAGATCGTGCCCGCCTTCGAATCCATGGACGCCGTCGGCTCCGGCACGGTCGAGATGGGCCACGGCGCGCCCTATTACTGGAAGGGCAAGGTCGCAGCCGCACAGTACCTGGCCTCGGTGCCGTTCGGCATGAACGCGCAGGAGCAGAACGCCTGGTTCCAGTACGGCAACGGGCAGAAGCTCGCCGACAAGATATACAGGAACATGGGCGCGAAGTTCTTTCCGTCGGGCAACACCGGCACCCAGATGGGCGGCTGGTTCAACAAGGAGATCAAGTCGCCGGCGGATTACAAGGGGCTGAAGATGCGCATCCCCGGGCTCGGCGGCGAGGTGGTAAAGGCCGCGGGCGGCAACGTCATCAACCTGCCTGGGGGCGAGATTCCGCCCGCGTTGGCCTCCGGTGCGATCGACGCGACCGAATGGGTCGGCCCCTATAACGACCTCGCCTTCGGCCTCTACAAGAGCGCGAAGTACTACTACTATCCCGGCTGGCACGAGCCGGCGACGCTGCTCGAAAACTTCATCAACCTGAATGCCTGGGAAAAGCTGCCCGTCGACATCAAG
>WHUE01000060.1 GCA_009377375.1 Alphaproteobacteria bacterium
CGATGAGCAGCATCGCCTGCGCCATGCGCGGCATCGGGATATAGGCGACCCGTCCGCCGGAGCGGATGATCACCTCCCGGTGCTCAGCAAACGAAGAGAGTATGCGGAGCAGCCGGCTGGCGCCGCTCCACCGAGTCATTATACGCACCGGACCGCCCCTCTCGTCTGCTGCGTTTCGCCGGTCGTACCGCCTGCCCGCATCGCCGGCTGACGGCTCCCACGGGCCGGCGACCGGTTGCCCTCAAACGGGCCGGTCGCGCTTGCCCCCCTCGTCCGCAATTTTACGGACGACACCAAGGCAAACTTGCCTTGGCATCAAGGCGATTGCAAGCGGCAACTTCCCTGCACGCGCCCGGAAAAACCGCGCCGATTTCCGGAACGTTACTCCGATGAAGCTCCGGCGCGCATCAGCACGAACATCCCGAGCAGGATCAGCGCAACCCCGGCAATCGCCGTGAGAAGCGCATTGTCGCCAAAATAGATGAATCCGTTATGAACGCCGCGCACGATATCGATCAGATAAGCGAGATTGTTCAGGACAATGCCGGCCGTCACCGACAGGACGCCGAGAGCACGGTTTCTGAGCATGATCGGTCCCCTCCCCATGGCAGGCGCGGCGGCACGGTGCGCCGTCCCGCTCTGCAGAGGGGAGGGGCATCTTACGTGAAATCGGTTGAAACAGCGGCTCACGGGCCCGCGGCGGGATCAGCGCGTGCGGCGCTCGCGTTCCTCGCGTTCTTCGCGCTCCCAGCGTTCCTTGCGCTTTTCGCGGCGTTGCTCCAGATCGCGCCGGCGTTGCTCGTGGCGTTCGCGCAGCTCGTTAGTAGATTCGCGGCGGTCTTCCAGCACACGCTTGTCGCGAAGATCCTCCCGCCGCTCCTCGCGTTCGCGGATACGGTCCTCGCGTTGCAGCCTTTCGTACTCCCGGTCGCGGCGCGGCTGATGCAGCGCGCCGTCGAGCGCGGAATCGATCCCGTTACCGCCGGGGACGTTCGGCACCGTGGTTTCTTCCGCGAATGCCGGCGCGGCAGCTGTCACCGCGACGATCGCCGCGACCGACGCGAGAATGCGAATGCGATTGCGGATTCCACCCTTCATCCCTTCCAGATGGGAACAGGCACGGCGAAACTCAACAGCGGTTCAGCGTGCCCTGAATGTCTCGCGGGCGCCCTCGGCCCAGCGCATGCCGTGTCCGGGACCCTCCGGCATCGCCATGACGCCCCCGACGGGGATTTCCGGCAGCCCGTCGAACAGCGGCTCCAGCAGGGGGAAATCCTCCAGCCAGCTCAGCGCGGGCGCGGCGGCGGCCAGGTGAACGAACAGGGCCGGCAGGAAATGCGGCGCCACCACCACTCCGAAATGCTCGGCCAGCGTCGCCACGCGCAACGCCTCGGTCAACCCGCCGACCATCGCCAGATCCGGCTGCACGACCGCACAGCCGCGGTTCTCGAAGAACGGCGCGAACTCGACGGTGCCCTGCAGATGCTCGCCCGCCGCGATAGGCACGGGCGATGCGGCGGCCAGCGCGGCATAGCCCCGCGCGTCATGGGCCGGCAGCGGCTCCTCCAGCCACAGCAGCCCGAACTCGGCCGACGCCTCGGCCAGACGGCGGGCGCGGACGAGATCCGCCTTTTCGTTCACATCGCCCATCAGCCCGACGTCGGTCGGCAGCGCGTCACGGACCGCGCGCATCCTGTCGATATCCGCCGCGTCTCCCGCGAGCCGCAGCTTGACCGCCTTGCAGCCCATCGCGGCGTATTCGGAGGCGCGGCGTGCAGCGTCCTCCGGGTCCTGCGCGGCGTTGAACCCGCCGCTGCCATATACCGGCACGGAACGCGCCGCGCCGCCCATGGCGACGCCGAGCGGCAGGCCGTGCCCCGTCGCCCACAGATCCCAGGCGGCGACGTCGATAGCGGCGATGGCGAGATAGCCGACGCCGCGCCCGACCCGGTTGAGCGACCCCGCCAGCGTCCGCCACAGCGCCTGCGGCGGCGCGGACGGGCGGCCGTCGACAAAGCGCGCCAGCATGTCGGCAGCCATCGCGTGCACGGTTTCGCCGCCGCCGCCGAGAACATAGGAGAACCCGGTGCCGGCAACGCCGTCGGCGCGTTCCAGGTCCACCACGATCACATCGACGGCGGTGATGCCCGAGCCGCCGGTCGCGCCGGAGAGCGGGTAGCGCCAGAGCTCCGCGGCGGTGCGCTCGATGCGCGGCGCGGCCGTTGCGGGTTCAGTCATCGATCTCGACCTCGATGCTCACCCGATCGCCGTCCGCGATGCCGAGCGCGGCGCGCACGCCCACGGGCGCGATCAGCTCGACCTGGTCCTTCGGATAGCCGCCGATCTCCGGCAGCACGATGGCCGCCTCGATGCTGCCGGCGATGCGCGCCCTGTAGCAGCGGGCGTTGCACCAGTCGCTGCGCGGCGGCTGGATGACGATCCCCGCCGACGCGCGCACGCGGACCCAGCCCGCCTGCGCCTCCTCGTCGTCGATGCGGAGATTCACCGTGCCCGGAAACGGATCGATGCCCACCCGCGCCTGGAACGCCTCGCGCGCCCAGTCCATCCGGGTAAAGCCGGTGGCCTGTCCGACTCCGGTGAAAAGCGTCCCCGTTATGATCTGCCGCGCCATCCGCGCCCCCGTTTTCCGATGTTTCCTCGCCTGAGCCCTTCATCGCATCCGCCGGCCGCCGGGTCCAGCGCCTCGCGGACGCGACCGGCGCCGGAGCCTCTTGCAGTGGAGAGCGCGAAAGGTATATTTAGCGGCGCGAGGCGGGCGTAGCTCAATGGCAGAGCAGAAGCTTCCCAAGCTTACGACGAGGGTTCGATTCCCTTCGCCCGCTCCATTCCCTCCCCGCCAGATGCCTCCGGTCAGGGGGCGCTGAGAAACGCCTCGAGCTTCGGCAGCTCGATCGGCTTGGCCATGGCGGTGACGGATTTCAGCCCGAAAGCCTCGCCCAGGGTCTTGGTGTTGTTAAGATAGCGCTCCGCGTAGCCACTCATCACCAGCACCCGGGCGCTGGACCCCGTTTCGGCGAGAAACTTCACCAGCTCTATCCCGTCCACCTCCGGCATCACGATGTCCATGATCACGACATCGGGTGCGAAGGCCTCGACCTGCTGCTTGAACGCCTCGGCGTCGGTGGTCACCGAGACCTCGTATCCGAGCCCTTCCGCCACCTGGCCGACGAACCGGGCGATATCGGGCTCGTCGTCGATAATGAGCAATCGCGATCCGGTCATGAAACCGCGCCCTTTCGTCCGGGCCTGTTGAGTACGGCCCGGATCATATCGCCCAGGTCTCCCTGGGTATAGGGCTTTTGAAGTATAGCGTCGTTCGAGAGCCAGTCGCTGCCGTCGCCGGGGTGGATGATGTCCCAGTTTCCGGAAGTATAAAGGATCGGTATCGACGGACGGCGGCGGCGGGCTTCGATAGCCAATACTCTGCCATCCATGCCGCCGGGCAGCATAACGTCGGTGAACAGGAGATCGACGTCGACATCGCTGTCGATGATACTCAATGCGCTGGCCGCGTCCTTGGCTTCCAGCGTCCTGTAATTGAGATTGGCCAGCGCGGTGGCGGTGAACGCGCGCACGTCGGGATCGTCCTCGACCAGCAGCACGGCTTCCTGGTCGCCCTGAACCGGCGTCGGCAGACCGACCTCGCGCAGGGTCTCCGGCGCGTTCTCGTTCCGCGGCAGGTAAAGCCGGACGGTGGTGCCCTGGCCTGGCGCGCTGTCGATGAACACCCCGCCCCCCGATTGCTGGGCGAAGCCGTAGACCATGCTGAGCCCGAGCCCGCTGCCCTTGCCGATCTCCTTGGTGGTGAAGAACGGCTCGACCGCCCGCGCCAGCACGTCCTCGCTCATGCCCACGCCGGTGTCGGCGACGCTGACCACGGCGTAGTCACCGGGCGGCAGCACGCTGTGGCCGTCGGAGAACCCGTCCGGCAGCGGCATGTTCATCGTCTCCACGGTGATCACCCCGCCATGCGGCATGGCGTCGCGCGCGTTGAGCACCAGGTTGAGCAGCGCGTTTTCCATTTCCGCCGGGTCGACCAGCGTGTACCAGAGATTCTCCGCCATCCGGACCTCCAGGCCGACGTCGATCCCGAGCGACGACGGCATGATATCGGTGATCGTGGAGACCAGCTCGTTGAGCGCGACCGAAGACGGCTCCAACGGCTGGCTGCGGGCGAAGGCGAGCAGCCGCCGCGTGACCTCCGCGCCCCGCTGCGCGGCCGATTCCGCAGTCGACGCCATGGCCTTGAGCGAGTCGTCGTTCAGCCGCCGTCCGAGCAGCTGCAGATTGCCGAGGATGATGGTGAGCAGGTTGTTGAAGTCATGCGCGACGCCGCCGGTCATCTGGCCCAGCGCATCCATCCGCTGCGCCCGGCGCAGCTGTTCCTGGTGCTGCTTCTCCTCCGTGATGTCGAACGAGATTCCGAGGACGGCGCGCTCGCCGTTCTGGGTGGTGTAGGGTGTCTTGATCGTGCGGGCATAGCGCAGCCTGCCGTCGGCATCGCGGAAGCGCTCTTCGGGCCTGTGAACGGTCCGTCCGCTCTCCAGCACCTCCCGCTCGGCTTCGGCGAACCGCGCCACCTCGTCCTTGTCCGGATAGACGTCGCGCAGCGTGCGGCCGATCATGTCTTCCGGTTCGAGCCGGAACATTTCCGCGGCAGCGCGGTTGACGAGCAGGAACCGCCCATTGCGGTCCTTTACGAATATCCGGTACGGCACGTTGTCGATGATCTGGCTGAGCTGAATCTCCCGCCCGCGCAGTATCTCCGCCGCCTGCTCGCGCTCGTAGACCCGGCCAAGCAGCGTGCCGAGCTGAAGCAGCACCTCGCACAGGGCGTCGTCTCGAGGACGGCTCTCGGTGGCGAAGAATTCCAGGACGGCAACGATCTTGTCGCCCGCCATGACCGGCGCGCCGACGCCCAGCCTTATCCCGACGCGGACGGCTTCCAGGCTGCGTCGGCCGGGATTCAGCGCATCGTGCGGAAAGCTGTTCTGCCAGTGCACGCCCCGGCCCAGGATGACGCGGCCGACGAAGCCGCTGTCCTCGTCATACTCGGTAGCTGCCGTCAGCGCGGCGTACGCGCCGAAGCGGACCGCGTCGTCGAGATAGGGCGAGTCCAGCGGAACCAGCTTGCGTCGGTCGTCCCTGTCGCGCACGTAGGCGTGGCCGATGTCCCAGCCGGTGAAGGCGCAGATGCGCTGGATGCAGTCCTTCACCGCCTGCTCGAAGCTCGGCGCATGATTTGTGGCGAAGGCGACGTCGCGCGCGAGGTCCAGCATGTCCGTCTTGCGCGCCAGCTCCGCCTCGGCGCGCTTGCGGTCGGTGATGTCCTGCAGGATGGCGATGTATCGCGCGGCGCCGCTTTCGTTCTCGCGGGTCACGGTCAGGTTCAGGCTGGTCCAGACGGCATCGCCGGCGCTGTGGACCAGCCGGCATTCGGTTTCCAGCCTGCTGTCCCGGTCCGGGTGCAAAGCCCGGAAGGCCGCTTCGAATGCCGGTGCATCGGCGGGGTCGATGAAGTCGGCTATCGGACTTCCCTCGCATTCCGCCTGCGACCGGCCGATCAGCCGCGCGAGCTCCGGATTCACCAGCTCGCACCGTCCCTGTTCGTCGCAAAGCAGGATGCCGGCGCCGCCGGTCTCGATCACGCTGCGGAACCGGGCCTCGCTCCGCGCAAGGCCGCGTTCGACGCGGCGAATCTCGGTGACATCCTGCGCGGTGCCGGAGAACGTCAGGGGGCTGCCGTTCTCGTCGAAGGCGATCTCGCCCTGCTCGTGAATGATGCGCTCCTGGCCGTCGAGCCGGACGATGCGGTGATCCAGCGCATAGGGCTCGCCTGTCTCGCGGCCGCGTTCCGTCGCCTCGATCAGCTTCGCGCGGTCGTCCGGGTGCACGAGGGACATGAACAGGTCGAAGCTCGGCTGCCGCGACGGGTCGATCCCGAAGATGCGGTAGGTTTCGTCCGACCAGACGCTTTCGTTGGTTCTGTAGTTCCGCTGCCAGTCTCCGATGTTGACGATGCGCTGGGCATTCCTGAGCCGCTTCTCGCTGGCGCGCAGCGCCTCCTCGATCGCCTTGCTCTCGGTCAGGTCGACGAGAGTGCGCTGCACCGCTTCCTCGCCCTTCCAGAGAATCCCGGTCTGGAAGATCCGGACGCGCAGCGGCGCCCCATCCTTGCGCACGGCGTCGATTTCGAACGTCGCCGGACAGGGTTCGCCGCGCAGCATCGCCCGGCGGTAGCCCGCGATGCGCTCGCGCTCATGAGGGGCGACGAAGACAGCGGGCGGAGCGTTCAGCAGCTCGTCGCGGGAGTCGTATCCCGCGAGGTCGACATAGGCCTGGTTGACGAACAGCCGGCCACCGTCGCGCCCGACGATCTGCACACCTAGCTGTGAATCTTCGATGATATCGAGGTATCGGGCCTCGCTCTCGGCGAGCGCCCGGGCCGCCTCATCGCTCCGTCGCCGGGCGGCGACGAGATCGCGGTTCGACCGCACGACGCCGAAATAGCGCCACAGAAGCAATGCCGCCACCGCGGCGGCAATCGCGAACGATACGGCCCAGGAGATGTCGGCGGACAGCCACTCCGCCGCCCCATGGGCCCACGCCGGGGACGAATGGCAGACAAGCGCGGCTGCGGCCGCCAGGCGACGCAACGGCATCCTCACCCGTGCGCCTCGTCCTTGCGGGCCGACGCGCCGAATCCGTTTATCTGATGACATGCCCCACACAGACTTCCCTGGCGATCCCGGCGCCGCAACGGCAGGATACGGCATCCGAACCTGTACAGGTTAACCAACAGCGAATACGATTAATGTTTGGTTAACGCCATGCAAAACGGGATCGGTAGACGGCGCGGCCGGCACGGCTGAGACGCGCAGGCTCAACCTTGCCGCGCGACCGTGAGATGATTGTCCCAACGACGCGCCGCCAGCGGCAAAGCCGCATCCGCAACGCGCGCCCCCCCCGCGCCCACCGCCATCGCCCGCCCCGCGCCGCTGGTGACGATGAAGCCGCCGCCGGCCTCGTCGGGAGCGATGCCGCACCCGTCGGGCACGTCCAGAGCGCCGGCGAACGCCCGCCCCGTCAGCGACCAGAACGTGACGATGCCGCCGCGCGGCGAGGTCACGGCGGCGATGCGCGACGCCGGATCGACGGCAACGCTGCCGCAGTAATTGCGCATGCGCGCCTGAACCGGATCGGGGGCGGACAGGAACCGCGCGGGGCCGCCGCGACGATGCACCATCACCAGCGGCGGACGGTCGCCCTGCGGCCCCTGGTACTGGAGCACGGCCACCACGACATCGCCCGCGGCGATCGCCAGATGACGGATGCTGTTGCGATGCTGCGCCGGCGGCGGCCTGTGCCGTTCGAGCAGCGCGCCCGAATGCCGGTCGATATAGGCCAGCGACGGGTCCATGAAGGGGATGTTCAGCTTGGCCCGTCCGGTATCCGGATGCGTGAGAATGCCGCCGACGGCGACCGCCAGCGTCTGCCCGTCGGACAGCAGGCCGATCTCGTGCGGGCCGATCCCGAAACCCGAATGCTCGCCGATGCGGCGGTACCCGTTGCGCGCGTCGTAGATGCCGATGACCCCGGCGGCGCCACCGGCCCCGTCATACGCGCTTTCGGTGGCGTAGAGCAGCCCGCCATCGGGCGAAAACACGCCGTGGCCGAAATAGTGACGCCAGTCTGCCGCCGCGATCCGCCGGATCGTCCTTCCGTCCCCCGGATCGATCACTGCCATGAACCGGCCGGGCCGGCGGGCGAAGGCGACCGCCTCCGTCCCGCCCCGACGGATGGCGCAGCCGTGGCCGCGGCCGGGGAGCACGGTTTCGAATCGGATGCCGCCTTGCGTGAACCCGGCAAAGCCGTGGCGTCCTTCCATGGTCGTCCGCGCGCTGAGGTAAAGCGTGCCGCCGTCCGGGGCGGCCGCGGCGGCAAGCCGCACGCGCGCCCCGGCGAAGACGAGCCCCGCCGCGCCGGACAGAAGAAGCGTCCTGCGGTCGACGATCACCGGGTCAGTCTCCGTCCTGGCTGTTGAAGCCGAGCACGAGGCCGAGATGCTTCGCCGTGTCCCGCGCGGCGAGCTGGCGCAGGGCGCGGAGCCGCTCCGCGAGGATTTCCACCTTCTTCCGCTGTGCCGGGTCGCCGACCGCGTCCTTCAGCGGCACGGAGATGTCCCGCGCGCTGTCCAGCGTCGCATCGAAGGCGCGGTTCAGCAGCCCCGCGAACGCCGCGTCGGACTTCGCGAGCAGGGGCACGAAGGCATCGCGATACAGCGCCTGCAGCGCCGTCAGGTTGGCGACGAGGTTCGGCAGGGACAGTCCCGACCGCCACGACTCGGCAAGGCGGGAGCGCGACCGGTCGGCCGACTTGCCGAGCGGAGCCAGCAGCTTGCGGTCGCGCATGGCGAGAAGCTGGCCGTCGATGCCGGTCAGCAGCGACGAGACGGCTTCCTGCGGTTCGGCACGGGCGTGAGCGGCGGCCTCGCCCTTGTCCTCCCATGCCGTGTCGAGCTTGCGCGCGATCTCGGCCACATTGCCCGCAACCGCGACCAGCAGCCGGCAGCGATAGGCCGCGTCCACGCCGCCGGCCGAAAGCTTCGCCGCCGCCTCGCCGTGGACCAGCCGTTCCACCACCGGCAGTCCCTGGACGGCGACGCTGGCGAAGGTGAAGCCGTGGGGCTCGAATATTCCGGTCGGGCGCTCCGCCAGCATCGCCGAAAGCTGGCGGCCCGTCGTGTTGCGGCTGTCCGGCCAGAACTGGATGCGGAAGCTGTGGTTGAACTGCTGGATCGGGCCGAACGCGATATGCTGTATGCCCTGCCAGCCGTTCATCGCCGCCGCGAACGCGTCGCGCACCGGGTCCAGACGCTTCGCATCCGGCGCCGCGCAGAAGCCGGCGGCGGCCGTTTTCAGTGCATCCGCCGTTTCGGCGAAGCGCGCGTGGCGCGGCTGGATGTGGTCGGTCAGCACGGTCTCGACCAGCGAGTCGAACGCGGGCGGCGCGGCAGGCGCGCCATGCGCCAGCGGCACGAGAAGCGCAGCCACGGCCACAAGGCTCACTCTGGTGCGGAACGGCATGAACCTCCTCCTTACAGGGAATCCAGGAACCGCAACAGCGCGGCCCGGTCCGGCTCGTCCATCGTCCGGAACGCCTCGCGCGCCCGCCGCGCCTCGCCGTCGTGCCACAGGATCGCCTCGGTCAGGTTGCGGGCGCGGCCGTCATGCAGGAAGAAGCTGTGCCCGCTGACCGTCTGCGTGAGCCCGATCCCCCACAACGGCGGCGTCCGCCATTCGGCTCCGCCGGCGCGGCCCTCCGGCCTTCCGTCGGCGAGGCCCGGCCCCATGTCGTGCAGCAGCAGGTCGGTATAGGGCCAGATGAGCTGGTCGCGCAGCTCCGGCTCGGGCCCGTCCGGGGCGGTGCGGAATTTCGGCGTGTGACAGGCGATGCAGCCGGATTCGTAGAACAGCTTCTTGCCGCGCAGCACTTCGGCGACGTCGACCCCGCGCCGGGCCGGCACCGCCAGATGGCGACTGTAGAACAGCACCAGGTCGGTCACCTGTCGGTTCGCTTCGAGACGGTCGTATTCGGAATCGTCGCCATGCGGCCCCTCGCGACAGGCCGTCTGGGCCTGGGTGCATTCGCCGTACGGCGCCGGAAACAGCGGCGTGGAGATGCCGATATCGCCGGAAAACGCGCTCTGGTTCTGGACGTCGATGCTCGGCGCGCCCGCCTTCCAGCCGAACCGGCCCAGCGCGACGACCTTGCGTCCGGGGTCCCAGACCCGCTGCGGCTTGCCCGAAACGCCGTCGCCGTCAGCGTCCTCCGGATCGGCCTTCGACAGGATCGCGGCTTCCGGCACCTGTTCGAGCAGTCCCAGACCGATCATCTGCGGGGCGACGCGGGGCGACATCATGACCTGCGGATGCAGGGGCCCGTAGCCGAGGTCCGTAACCGAGTAGCGCGGCGCACGCAGCGTGACGCCCTCGCCGTCCGCGAAGCGGACCGGCAGATCCTCGTATTCGATTCGCATTCGCCCTTCCGCCGCCTGCCCCTGCACGGCGAAGTCCTGCAGCTGGCTGCCATAGACCGGCTCGGGCACGAAATGGCTGCGGTCCTCCGCGATCAGCCGCCGCTCCTCCTCCGTCCGGGGCGGAATGCTGAGCCGCAGGAACATGGACACGGCATCGTCGTCCGGTGCGTTGGCGGCAGGCGGATGACCGCGCCCGTCCTTGATATGGCAGCGCTGGCAGGCCTTGGCATTGAACAGCGGCCCGAGCCCGTCCGCCGCCCGCGTCGAGGACGGCGCGGACACCCAGACCCGCCGGAAGAACCCGTTGCCGACCTTGAAGTTGAGTTCGCGCTCGAACGCCATGTTCGCCGAGCTGTGCGAGAACGAGTCGTGATTGAGGCTCTTGAAAACGGTCGCCGCACCGCCGGGATGGGTCTCGCCCGGCTCCGGTTTCGTGAAATCGGCGGTGGGCCGAAGCCCGTCCTCCGCGGCCGGCGCCACGACCGGCAGGAACAGAAGAAGAGAGACAACAAGCGAACGGATCATTGGACGAAACGCGAACCCCCGAACTGTATTGGAAAGGGGAAGAAAGGCCGGCGGCCCTCTTCCCGCTGATGCGCCTCAAGCGGCCTACTGGAAGACCTTCTGCGGATTGTCCAGGCTATCCGACCCCTCGAACCTGACCGACGAGAGCCCAAGCGCCTTGACCAGCTTCTCGATGCTCCGGGTCTGCGTCGTCAGCGCGTCGATCGCCGCCTGCACCCGCGCGTTGCCCGCGACGTTGCCGTTGGCGATCATCTGGTCGTAGGACTCGCCGTCCTCGGCGGCAGTCACGATCCCGGTCATCGCCGCCATGGTCGCGTCGAGCTTGCTCTTCATCTCGCCGTCGAGCGGCGCGTTCCTGGCCCTGACCAGATCGGACAGCGACGGGCCGGACACCACGCGGCCGTCGACGCGCCTGTAGCGGCCGAGATAGACATTCCGGATGCCCTGCGCATTGTAATAGTGGGAGTGATGGGTGTTGTCGCTGAAGCAGTCATGCTCTTCCTCGGGATCGTGCAGCATCAGCCCCAGCTTCATGCGCTCACCGGCAAGCTCGCCGTAGGACAGGCTGCCCATGCCGGTGATCATCGCGACCAGCCCCTTGTCGGGGTTACCCGCGACCGCGCCCCGCGCCGCCCCGCCCGGCGCCCAGGCGGCGACCATCTCCTCCAGGTCGTCGATCAGAAGCTCGGTCGCAACCATGAGATAGGCGACGCGGCGGGCGCAATTGCCGCCGGTGCAGCCCCGGACGGCGAAGTCCGTATGCGGCCGCTCCCCCGCGCCGGGGCCGGTGCGGTGCAGATCCTGCCCCCAGAGCAGGAACTCGATGGCGTGGTAGCCGGTGGCGACATTGGCCTCGACCCCGCCGGCCTCGTGCAGCTCGCTGGCGAGCAGGCGCTTGGTGATGCTGGTCGCATCGATCTTTTTCCCGCCGATGGACAGGTTCGGGTTGGCGATCACGTTGGCGGTGTACAGCGTGTTCGAATCCGACGAGTCGCCGTAGATATCGGTTTTCACGTAATCGATCAGCCCTTCGTCGAGCGGCCAGGCGTTCACCCTGCCCTCCCACTCGTCGACGATGGGATTGCCGAAGCGGTAGGCTTCCGTCTGCTGGTAGGGGACGCGCGCCGCGACCCATGCCCTGCGCGCGGCGGCCATGGTCTCCACGCCCGGCCCGCTGACCAGCGCCTTGATGGCATCCTGAAGCCGGCGCGCCGTGATCAGCGAATCCTCGTATCCGGCATGGGCGATATCGGCATAGGCGTTCACCACCCCGGCCGCATCCGCGTCCGCCCGCGCGGGCGTGGCGATGGCCAGCACCGCGCATGCGCCGGAAACGAGCGCCAGTCCGAACAGTTTTCTCATCTCCTACCTCTCGTCTTCCCGTTCCGTGTCCATGCCGCGCGGGAACCCGGCCGCGCGCTTCGCAGCGCCCGTATGGCCGCCCTCGCCATCGCCAATCCCGTCATCCTCGTCATGCAGGTATTCGTCGGCAGCCCATGCCTTCGGCATCGTCGGCGTCGCGCCGGCAAAGCAGCGCTGCGGACGGACGCCGATGACATTGATTGTCATTCGCAATAAAGCACCGTCGGTAGGACCGTGCAACCGATAATCATTTGCATCGTAAACCCGCCCCGACGCGCCGCGGTATCGGATGACAGGACCGTCCTCCGCCCGGCAAGATCGCGGGCATGGAGAACAGGCACCGAACGGCTGGTCCCGGACCCCGCCGTGCCGCGGCGGGCGTCGCCCTGCTTTGCGCGGCGCTGCTCTGCGCCACCGCGCCGGGCCGGGCGCAGACGGTCGAGCGCGTTCCCGCCGGCGGTGCGACCACGCAGGACTCCGCGACCCGCGAAGCCTTCTCGCTGCCGGCCGCCAACATGCCGCCCGACCGGGTCCGCGATTTCTTCCTCGGCAACCGGCTGTTCAACACCGTCTGGACCGTCGCGCCGGGTTCGGCCCGGTCGTTCGACGGGTTGGGGCCGACCTTCAACGCAGAAGGCTGCGCCGGCTGCCATGTCCGCGACGGGCGCGGCCGGCCGCCGGAAGACGCCAACGCGCCGATGGACTCCATGCTGGTGCGGCTCAGCCTGCGAGGCGGCGGCCCCCACCCCGCCTATGGCGACCAGATCCAGCACCGCGCGATCCCCGGCGTGCTGGCCGAGGGCCGCGTCGCCCTGCGCACCGACAGCATGCCGGGACAGTACGGCGACGGCACGCCCTATGTCCTCCGGCGGCCGTCCTACAGCTTCCGCGACGGCGCGTTCGGCCCACTGAACGAAGGCGCCGTGCTGTCGCCGCGGGTCGCCGGGACGGTGTTCGGGATGGGGCTGCTGGAAGCGGTGCCCGATGCCGCGCTGCTGGCGATGGCAGACCCGGAAGACGCCGACGGCGACGGAATCTCCGGCCGGGTCAATCGCGTGCGCGACGACGCGACGGGCCGGACCGTCCTCGGCCGGTTCGGCTGGAAGGCGGCCCAGCCGAGCCTGCGCCAGCAGATCGCCGCGGCGCTGCGCGACGATATCGGCATCACCAGCCCGCTCTACCCGGACGAGAACTGCCCGCCGCCCCAGGTCGCCTGCCGTGCCGCGCCGACCGGCGGCAAGCCGGAGGCCCACCAGGCCTTCATCGACATGCTGACCTTCTACATGGAGACGCTGGCTGTCCCCGCCACCCGCGACGAAGGCGATCCCGAGGCGGCGCGCGGCCGCGCGCTGTTCGATGCCATCGGCTGCGCCGGCTGCCACCGGCCGGTGCTGCGGTCGGGCCCGCATTCCAACCCGGTGGTCGCGCATCAGGCTTTCGCGCCCTATACCGATCTGCTGCTGCATGACATGGGCGAAGCTCTCGCCGACGGCCGGCCGGATTTCGACGCGACCGGACGCGAATGGCGCACCCCGCCGCTCTGGGGGCTGGGGCTGATCCGCCGGGTCAACGGCCACCGGCGCCTGCTGCATGACGGCCGCGCGGACGGCGCGGCGGAGGCGATCCTGTGGCATGGCGGCGAGGGCGCGCGGGCGCGCGAGGCGTTCCGCGCCCTGCCCGCCCCGGACCGCGCCGCGCTGCTGCGCTTCCTCGACAGGCTTTGACGCGCCGCGCGCGCTGATATAACCAGCGCACACGTCATAAGCGCGCAGGGAGGTGAAAAATGGCCATACTTCTGATCACCACGCCAGGTCCGGTCCGGGGCTGGATCGAGGCGCTGAACGCGCAGCTTCCCGGCGAGGACCTGCGCGTCTGGCCCGACCGCGTCGGCGATCCAACCGATATCGACATCGCGCTCGCCGCCCACCAGGTCGAGAGCAGCTACGAGGCGCTGCCCAACCTGAAGCTGGTGATGAGCCTCCGCGCCGGGATCGACGATCTCCTGGCCGCTCCGATCCCGCCGGACGTCATCGTCGCCCGCGCGCAGGAGCCCGGCGGCAACAAGATGTTCGACGAGACCGTGCTGCTGCACGTGCTGCGCCACCACAAGCGCATGCCGGACATCGTCGCCGCCCAGCCCCGCCACGAATGGATCGACGTGGAGGTCAGACGCGCCGAGGAGCGCAATGTGGGGTTTCTCGGGCTCGGGCTGATCGCGCTGTCCGGGGCCCGGCTGTGCCGCGATGTCGGCTTCAACGTCGCCGCCTGGACGAGGACGCCGAAATCGGAGCCCGGCATCGAGAGCTTCCACGGCGACGACCGGTTGCCGCCGTTCCTCGCCCGCACCGAGATCCTGATGAACCTGCTGCCGGTAACGGCGGAGACAGAGAACATCCTGAATGCGAAGCTGTTCGCAATGCTGCCGAAGGACGCCTGCGTCATCAACCTGGGGCGCGGCGAGCACGTTGTGGACCGGGATCTGATGGACGCGCTGGATTCCGGCCACCTGCATTCGGCGACGCTGGACGTGTTCCGCACCGAGCCGCTGCCGGCCGACCACCCGTTCTGGTCGCACCCGCGCATCACGGTCACCCCGCACCGCTCGCGCCGCCAGCGCCCCGACATGATCCTGCCGCAGGTGGTGGAGAACATCCGCCGCTTCCGCGCCGGCGAGGAACTGCTTCAGGTGGTCGACCGGTCCCGCGGCTACTAGATCGCGCCCGCGCGGCGCAAAGACTCGATCTCCCCGTCCTCCATCCCCAGCACGCCGCGCAGCACGTCCTCGGTATGGACCCCGAGCACCGGCGGGGTGTGGCGGTAGGTGACCGGCGTCTCCGAGAAGCGCAGCGGGCTGGCGACCAGCGGAACGGTCGCGCCGCCGATGGCGTCGTGCGGCATTTCCACCACCATGCCGCGGGCCTGCACGTGGGGGTCGGCGAAGACCTGCTCCACCGTGTTGATCGGGCCGCAGCCGATGGTCAGCCGCTCCAGGTTCTCCAGCCAATACGACGACGGCTGCGCCTTCAGCACCGGCTTCATCGCCTCGATCAGCGCGTCGCGGTGGCCGACCCGGGCGGCATTGGTCGCGAAGGCGGCGTCGGCGGCGAGCGCCGGCACGCCGGCAAAGTCGCAGAACCGGGCGAACTGGGCGTCGTTGCCGATGGTCAGCATGATATGGCCGTCCGCGGTCTCGAACACCTGGTAGGGCACGATGTTGGGATGGCCGTTGCCGAGCCGGGGCGGGTTGGTCCCGCCGATCAGGTAGTTCATCGCCTGGATGGACAGCCACGCCGCCTGCGTGTCCAGCATGCCGATATCGATGTACTGCCCCTTGCCGTCGACCTCGCGCGACCGCAGCGCGGCGCAGATGGCGGTGCAGGCATACATGCCGGCCATGATGTCGGCGATGGGCACGCCGGCCTTCATCGGCTCTCCGTCGGGCTCGCCGGTCACGGACATGATGCCGCCCATCGCCTGGATCAGCGGGTCGTAGCCCGGCCGGTCGGCATAGGGCCCGGTCTGGCCGAACCCGGTGACGGAGCAGTAGACCAGGCCGGGATTCGCCTCCTTCAGATCGTCGTAGCCGAGCCCGTAACGGCCGAGATTGCCCCTCTTGAAGTTCTCCGCCAGCACGTCTGCCTTCTCCGCCAGCCGGCGCACCACCACCTGGCCCTCGGGCTTCGAGATGTCCAGCGCCACCGAGCGCTTGTTGCGGTTCGCGCCCATGAAATAGGCGCTCTCCTTCGTGTCCTTCCCCTCCGCGTCCTTGAGGAAGGGCGGGCCGAAGCGGCGCGTGTCGTCGCCACCGCCGGGACGCTCGATCTTGATCACGTCGGCGCCGAGATCGCCCAGGACCTGGGTGCAGAACGGCCCCGCCAGGATGCGGGTGAGATCGAGTACGACGATGCCCGAAAGCGGCCCCGCGTCTGCGGTCATGGATCGGCTCCTTGGCTTGGCGATGCGTGCCTTCTCATACGCGATCGGGCGCGGCGGGGGAAGCGCGCGGCGCATTGACAGCCGCCCTCGCGACAGACAGGGTTTCCCGACTGACACAGGGAGACGTCCATGTCCGCGATCGAGGAGAAGCTGGCCGCGATGGGCCATCGCCTGCCGCCGGCCTTCGTCTACCCCAGCCCGAACCGCATCGGCTGCGTGGTGGCGGGACACCTGCTCTATACCTCGGGCCATCCGCCGCCGGCGGATTTCGGCGTGGTCACCCACGGCAAGGTCGGCGGATCGGTGTCGGAGGAGGATGCGGTGAAGGCCGCCAGGGCCACGGCGCTCAACATCCTCGCCTCGGTCAAGCAGCGGCTCGGCTCGCTCGACCGGATCAAGCAGGTGGTGAAAGTCACCGGGATGGTGAACTCCGCCGCCGGCTTCCAGCGCCAGTTCGCGGTGATCGACGGGGCCTCCGACCTGTTCTACGAGCTGTTCGGGCCGGAGGCCGGGCAGCACGCGCGGTCGGCAGTGGGCATGTTCGAGCTGCCGCGCGAATACTGCATGGAGATCGAGGCGATCTTCGAGTTAGCTTCCTGAACTTCACACGCCGCTTCAACTTTGCGTCACGTGATGCATTTTCTGGAATCGTTATGGTCCCGCGGGGACAGGGCCGGCCGTCAGGCGAACCCGGCGTTGCGCGCCGCCAGCCACAGCACGCGCAGCGCCAGCGCCGTCATCACGACCCGGAACACCATCCGGAAACGCCGCTCCGGCACGCGGTTGAGCACGCGGCTGGCGGCGAGGTTGCCGAGGAGCGCGGTGCCGACCATGGCCGCCATCAGCGGCAGATACGGCGCCAGCGTCACACCGAGCAGCCCGAACGCCGCCAGCTTGGACAGGTGCACCACCGCCATAACCACGGAGAACGTGCTGATGACCTGGCGGCGGTCGGGGTAGGCGGCCGCGACGAACGGCGCCACCAGCGCGCCGGTCGCGCTGACGAAGATGCCGATGAAGGTGGCGACGAAGCCGACCAGCCCGAACCGCGCCCCCGGCGAGCCCGTGCCCGCGATCTTCGGCATCCAGGTAAAGACAAGGATGCAGACGCCCAGGATGAGCTGCAATGTCGCCGTAGGCAGGGCCACGAAGATCTTGCCGCCCGCCGCCGCACCGAGCGCGGCGCCGATCAGGAAGGGCGGCACCGCGCCCCACGCCACGTGCCGCCACATGATCGCGGCGCGGGTGATGTTGTCGCCGATCAGCACCACCGTGTGGACCGGGATCAGGATCGCCGGTGGAAACACCAGCGCCAGTATGCCGAGCAGCAGCCCGCCCGCCGAGCCGGTCACGCCCGCGATGAACGCCGTGCACAGCGAGGCGAGCGAGAGCCCGGCGAAGACCAGCGCGTCGATTCCGGGCACGCCGAGGAATCCGGTTTCCATGCTGACAGGCCCGACGCGGGCGGAAGCCCCGCCCTACCCCGGATAGGCCACCACCTCGTGGCGCTGCTCGCCGAGACCATCGATGCCCATCTCGTAGACGTCGCCGGGCTGAAGCCACCGGGGCGGGTCGAACCCGGCGGCGACGCCGTGGGGCGAGCCCGTGGTGAGCACGTCGCCGGGGTTAAGCGACATGAACTCGCTGACATAGGAGACGAGCTGGGCGATGCCGAACACCATGTCGGAGGTGTTACCGTCCTGGCGCAGCTCGCCGTTCACCTTCGTCCAGATGCGCTTGGTCTGCGGATCGCCGAACTCGTCGGCGGTAACCAGCCAGGGGCCGAGCGGGCCGAGCGTGTCGGCGCTCTTGCCCTTGGTGGTGCCGCCGGCGCGGTCGCGCTGATAGGCGCGCTCCGACCCGTCGTTCATCAGCGCGTAGCCGGCCACGCAGCCTAGCGCCTCCTGCACGGAGACGTTCAGCGCCGTCCGCCCGATGACGGCGGCGAGCTCCACCTCGTAATCCAGCTTGGTCGCGGTCTTGGGCGTGATCGTGGGATCGAAGGGGCCGCAGAGCGAGCTGATCGCCTTGTTGAACAGCACCGGCTCCTCCGGCGGGGTGTAGCCCATCTCCTTGATGTGGGAGAGGTAGTTCTGCCCCACCGCCATGATCTTCGGAATCCCGGTCAGCGGCGCACCGAGCCGCGGGGTTCCCGGCACTTTCGGCAGCGAAGCGGGATCGATCCTCGCCAGCGCCGCCAGCCCGTCGGGCGAGACCTGCGCCGGCCCGATGTCGTCGACCTGGCCTGACAGGTCGCGGAGCGCGCCCTCCGCGTCGATCAGCCCCGGCTTCTCGCGTCCCCGTTCCCCGTAACGAACCAGTTTCATCTATCTCCCCTTTTTCTACCGCATATCGGCATGCAGGATTCCGGCAATTGCGTTATCATGACCTTATGACGGACAGGGCGAAAGTCATACCCACGACCTGCTGGGAATGCAGCACCCATTGCGGCGCGCTGGCGACGGTGGAGGACGGGCGCGCGGTGAAGATCGCGCCGAACCCGGACCATCCGGGCTCGAAGGGCGCGTTCTGCGTCAAGGGCATCCGCGGCCTGCCGGAGCTGACCTATCATCCCGACCGCGTGCTGCACCCGCTGAAGCGCATCGGCGCGCGCGGCGAGGGCAAGTGGCGGCGCGTTAGCTGGGACGAGGCGCTGGACGAGATCTTCGCCGGGCTGTCCGCGGCGCGCGAGACATACGGCCCGCTGTCGCTGGCCGGCGCCGTGTCCAACGCCACGTTCAGCCGCGGCGTCGCGCTGACCCAGATGCTGCGCGCGTTCGGCTCGCCCAACCTGCTGATCAACCAGGACCTCTGCGGCGGCTGCCGCGCGGTGTCGGACATGGTCACCGGGCTCGGCATCGGCAACGGCGAGGACATCGACAACACGCGCTGCGCGCTGGTGGTCGGGCGCAACCCGTACGCCGCCAACCCGGCGGAGTGGATGGCGCTGAAGCGGGCGCAGGCGCAGGGGGCGAAGATCGTCGTCATCGACCCGGCGGAAACCCCGGCGGCGAAGATCGCCGATCTGTGGCTCCAGCCCCGCCCCGGCACCGACGCCGCCATCGCGCTGGCGATGATCCGGGTGCTGATCGCGGAGGAGCTGTACGACCGCGATTTCGTCGCGCGCTGGTGCCACGGGTTCGACAAGCTGGCGGCGCGCGCGGAGACCTTCACCCCGGAATTCGCAGCGGAGATTTCCGGCGTGCCCGCAGACGAGATCGTGCGCGCGGCGCGGCTTTACGCGGACGGGCCGTCCTGCTTCGTCAGCGGCCACGGGATCGACGCCTTCACGGCCGGGGTGCAGACCTTCCGCGCCTTCCATGCGCTGGTCGCCATATCGGGCAATCTCGACCGGCCGGGCGGCAACCTTCGGGTCAGGAAGCCGAAGGGCTATCGCAGCTATCTCGACGTGCAGAAGATGCCGGAGCACCGGCTGCCGCGCGAGGTGGAGGAGCAGACGCTGGGCGCGGCGCAGTTCCCGCTCTGGTCCGGGCCGGACAGCTGGCAGAACGTCTGCCACAACCCGACCGCCATCGAGGCGATGCTGACCGGCAAGCCGTATCCGCTGCGCGCGCTGCATGTCAGCGGGGTCAACATCGTCGTCACCTATCCCGACACGCGGCGCACCATCGCGGCGCTGAAGTCGCTCGACTTCCTGTCGGTCGCCACGCACATGATGACCCCGACGGCGGAATACGCGGACATCGTGCTGCCCAAGACCACCGGGCTGGAGGAGGAGGACGTGACGCTGGAAAACGGCGGGGTCTGCGTCGGCATGATCCAGCCGGTCGGCCCGCCGCAGGGCGAGGCGCGCGACGACTTCGCCATCGCGCGCGGCATCGTGGACCGGCTGATCGCCAGCGGCGACAACGAGGCCGCGCGGTTCTACCCCTGGGCCGACAAGCGGGCGTTCAACGACTGCCTGCTCGGTTCCTCCGGCATCACGATGGAGCAGCTGCGCGAGACCGGCTACGCCACCTTCCCGCGCGCGTTCGGCAATTTCGAGGAGACGGGCTTCCGCACCCCGACCGGCAAGGTGGAGCTGTATTCCGAACGGCTGGCGGCGCTGGGGCTCGATCCCCTGCCCGGCCACACCCCGCCGCGCGTGACGCGCGCCGACGCCGCCACGCGCGCGGAATGGCCACTGCTGCTGCTGACCGGGGCGCGGGAGAAGAGCTATCACCATTCGCGCTATCGCGATCACGGCTGGGCGCGCAAGGTCTCGCCCGAGCCGTGGGTGCAGATACATCCCGACACCGCCGCCGAGGCCGCGCTGGCCGACGGCGACTGGGTGCTGGTGGAGACGCCGGACAGCGACGGCGCCTGCCGGCTGCAGGTCGCCGTCACCGACGCGGTCGCGCCCGGCGTGCTGCGCACCGGCATGGGCTGGTGGTACCCGGAGGCGCAGGGACCCGAGCGCGGCGCGCTGGATATCAACATCAACGGCGCGATGTCCTACGGCGCGCCCTGGGACCCCGCGACGGGAAGCCCCGACACGCGCGGGCTGCTGTGCCGGATTTCGGCGGTGGAAGGAACCGGACGCGAGGTGCGCAATGAAAAAGGCGTATGACCTCGTCGGTCATGAGGCATGACTTCCTATTCGCGTTCTTCACGGGAATGGGACGGAGCCGCTTGCTGTTCACGTCGGTGACGTGAAAGGATCGGGCTTCGCCATCGCGTTCCACGGGTGAGAACACGGCGGCGTTTCTCGGCACGGACTTGCCGCAGGCGTGTTGCGTCACCGGATAATTTCCCGCCGGAACCTCGGGTTTGTCGGTTCGTCCACGATTGAGGCAGGGCGGTCGGGCCTACGGGCAGGTGGCGCCGTTGGTGAAGCTGATCGAGCCGGTATTGCCGCCGCTGTCGACGCAGGCCCCGCCGCCGAGGACGTTGCCGGTCGAACCGGCGTTGAAGATCGCGTTACTGACGTTAACCGCGTTATTCGTGGTGCCGCCGGTCGCGGTTATGGTATTCCCGCTCACCGTAAGGGTTTTGGCGCCGACGCCGGATGTGGCGAACGCAGTGGCGGTTTGGCCCGGCACGGTTGTCGCCGTGATCGTGTTGTCGCTGACGACGCCGGTGACGGTGCCCGTGAGGCGCATGCCGATCACGCCATTGCCCGTCGTCGTACTCGAGATGGCATTGTTCGTGATCGTGATGCCGGTGACGTTGTCTCCCGCCACACCGATCGCAGCATTGCCGCCACCGACGCTGTTGGTCAGGTTCAGGCCGGTCAGGGTGGTGTTGCTGGCGAGCGTCACGGTCGCGTTAGTACCCACAATCGGGACGGCGGCATTGATGGTCGCGGCCGGCGTCGTCAAGGTGGCGGTGCGGCCCGAGGGGCTGCGCACCGCGACCGAACCGGCGCCCATCAGGGTCTGGCCGGATTGCAGAACCGTCGCCGCCGTCGTGGTGAAAGTACCCGACAGGACCACGGTCGAATCCGCGCCCGCGGCGGCGACCGTGCCCGGGAGCGCCGCACCCGTCGTCGAGTCGCTGCTGAGCACGCTGAGGGTCTGGCCGCTGGCCGTCTCGGTCACCGTCTCGGGCGCGCCGAAGTCGCCGGCCTGGGCGACGATATCGACGTCGCGCACGACGGGCGCGGTCATGCGCCGCTCCTGCGCGGTCAAATGACGCGACCGCCGCGCTTCCGAGTGCAGCGGGATGCGCAGCCGCGCCGAGAAGAAAGCCTGGCCGCCGCGCGGCTCGTCGTGCTGCCACTCGGCGCCGAGCGTAACGCGCGCGCCGTGCCACAGTTGCGGCACGTCGTAGGCGGTGAGTTCGGCGCGCAGCCTGGGCCCCGCCACGGCCTCCACCGCCGGGTCGTCGAACCGGTAGCCGCCAGCGTAGAGCCGGAATTCGTGGGGTGAGTCGGCATCGAACACGGGCACCCGCCAGCCGACCTCGGCGTCGAAGCCGGGGATCGCCCGCTCCTCGCCGCCGCGAAAGACGACGGAAGTGCCCGAGAGCGTGGCGGTGTTGAGGGAGTCCACCGTCTTGATGCGTTCGCCGAACGGCAGGTACAGGTTGGCGCGCGCGTCGAAATCGCGCCCCAGGGCCTCGACGCCGAAGGTCGCCTGATTGAAATAGTGGTCGTTTTCCGAACGCCGGCGGTCGAAGTAGCCATAGGCGCCGAGATTCCAGCCGCCGCCGACCATGCGGCGCACCCCGAGGCCGAGGTTGCCCTCGCGGCTGGAATCGTCGTCGAAGCGGAAGCGGGCGTTGGCGAACAATAACGTGCGCTCGTCCTGGAGCAGCGGCACGAACAGGTCGGCCTCGCCGAGATGGCGGCGGGTGCCGGCCTTGCCTTCGAAGTCGAGCGAGGCGCCCCACTTCGGGTCTTCGTCCGCCGACCTTCCTTCGCCCGCCGAAGCGGGCTTGTCGCCGGATGGCCGTTCGGTCGGCGGCGCGGATTGGGCCAGGGCGGCGGACGCCCCCGGCACCGCCAGAAACGCGAGCGCGAGCGCGGCGGCCGTACGCCCTCCCTTTGCGCCGCGCCGGCGTAAACCCGGCGGGTCGACAGAATAAATATTCATTCGACTTTCCCCAGACGAACCCGAGATTCGAGCAAAAATAGTAGCTATCTGGGCCGTTCCTGGCAACGTCGGTCCCTCGGTTCCGGTGTGGGAGTGTCGCCTGAGCGGCCCGCTCCCGAACGTTACCCCTCCGCCGGCTCTCCCGGCCGCTCGATCGCGCCGCGGCGCTGGAGCCGCAGGGCGACGGCGGTGCACAGCACGGCCCAGGCGGCGCCGACGGACCAGCCGGCCAGCACGTCGGTCGGCCAGTGCACGCCGAGATAGACCCGCGAGAAGCCCACCAACAGCGTCAGGACGATGCCGACGCCCAGCACGTAGCCGCGCGCATGCCGTCCCTCCTCCACCCGGGCGAGCAGCGCGCCCAGGGTGAGATAGGTGACGGCAGACAGCATGGCATGGCCGCTCGGGAAGCTGGCCGTCGCCGTCTCCACCGCATGGGGCACCAGGTCGGGACGCGACCGCGCGAAGAGGAGCTTGAGGGCCGAGCTCAGCGCCGTGCCGCCGCCCACAGAGACGAGCACCAGCAGGGCCGTGGCCCGCTTGCGCAGGATCAGCAGGTAGCCGAGCACGCCCAGCGTCATCAGGCCCAGCACCGGGATGCTGCCGAGCGCCGTCACCTCCTGCACCGCCTGCTCGAACCATGGGGGGCCAACGGGGTCCGTCGCGTCGGCGGCGGTGCGCAGCGCCAGCAGCACGGCGCGGTCGAAGGCGGCCGTCTCGCCTTCCATCACCTCCTCCGCCAGCTCGACGAAGACGAGAACGGCCGCCGCCACCGCCAGCAGGGCGAGCAGCGTGACCGTTTCGCCCCGCGCCGCGCCCAGCCACCGGGCGAGGCGCGACGGCAGGCGGGCGGTGTCGGTGATCGGCATGGAGGAGGCTCCGTGTCTGCGAAACGGGGTTTGCGAAACGTCCGGCCGCGGCGGGAGGTTCCGCAGCGGCCCATGCCCCGCCGATTCAGCCTGACGCGAACGCCTCCCGTATGCAATCCGGAAGGCGTGGCCCCTTTTCTTCACGGTCGCACTCTGGCGCTTCCGGCGCCATTGCCGCAGACTGAACGGCATCGAACAGGGAGGACAGGACCATGACGCGCATTTCCATTCTCACCGATGCGGAGATGACCGAGGAGCAGAAATCGGTCATCGCCGAGTCGAAGGCCGCGGGCAAGCCGCATGGCGGGCCGTTCTGGGCCTATATCCGCAACCCGCGCCTCATGCGGCTCGTGCAGGACACGGCGGAATGCATCGGCGAAAGCACGCTGTCGCCGCGCGAACAGCAGATCGCCACCCTCGCCGTGGCGCGGTTCTGGGGCGCGAAATACCCGTGGGCGGTGCAGGTGCGGAACGCGCTGAAAATCGGCATGAACGAGGCGGAGGTGGACGCCATCAACACCCGCAAGCCGGTACCGACCGGCGATGCGCGCGAGAAGCTGGCGCAGCAGGTCGCGGACCAGCTGCTGGCCGAGCATGGGCTGAGCGACGCGACTTACAAGGCCGCCGAGGCGGCGTTCAGCACCGACGAGCTGGTCGCCCTTGTGGCGCGAATCAGCTCGTTCTCCATGACCTGCTGCACCGTCAACGCCTTCGACGTCACCCCGCCCGACGACGCCCCGGCGCGGCTGGCGGAGTAAGCGCGGCGCGGGCGGGGAGGACGGCAGCGTTCGGGTGCGGTTGGTTCCGGCCCCTTCCCTTTCTCGTCATGCCCCGGTCGAGCCCTACGGTATTCACACATCTTGCGAGTGCCGGGCGAGGTGGCCCTTCTTTCCCTCTCCGCCGCGCAGCGGGGGAGAGGGAGGGGACCCGTCGCGTCAGCGATGGGGAGGGTGAGGTGGTGTTGCCGCAAGCGTGCTTTCTCCGGGCGATTCTCTGGAATCCCCCACCTCACCCCGACCCTCTCCGCCCCCAGGGGCGGAGAGGGAGAAACAGCCGCCACGCGACATGTGTGAATCTCGCAGGCTCGAGGCCGGGGCGACAATCAGGAGAACCTGGAAATCTGAGCCCCCTCCGCCCGCAACCGGCGTCTACGCCGCGCAGCGGATCCGGTGGCGGGAGAACACGTCCTTCAGCGCGGCGACCAGCCGGTCCATGTCGTCGTCGGAATGGAACGGGGTGGGGGTGAAGCGCAGCCGTTCGGTGCCGCGCGGCACGGTGGGGTAGTTGATCGGCTGGACGTAGATGCGGTGCCGCGTCATCAGCTCGTCGGAGACCTGCTTGCACAGCGCCGCGTCGCCGACCATCACCGGCACGATATGCGACACCGAGGGCATGACCGGCAGCCCGGCCTCGGTCAGCAGCCGCTTCAGCGTCGCCGCGCGCTCCTGGTGGCGGTCGCGGTCCGGCTGCCCGAAGGCGCGCACGTGGCGGACGCTGGCCAGCGCGCCGGCCGCGATGGACGGCGGCAGCGCGGAGGTGAAGATGAAGCCGCTGGCATGGCTGCGCACGAAATCGACCAGCTTCGCGCTCGCCGCGATATAGCCGCCGATGACGCCGAACGCCTTGGCCAGCGTGCCCTGGATCAGCGTGACGCGGTCCATCGCGCCGTCGCGCTCGGCCACGCCCGCGCCGTGCGCACCGTACATGCCGACGGCGTGGACCTCGTCCAGATAGGTGATGGCGCCGTACCGGTCGGCCAGGTCGCAGAACCTGCCGATCGGCGCGATGTCGCCGTCCATCGAATAGACGGATTCGAAAACCACGATCTTGGGCCGGCCCGGCTCGATCTCCTTCAGGTGCCGTTCCAGGTCGGCCGGGTCGTTGTGGCGGAAGATGCGCTTCTCCGCGCCGGAATGCCGGATGCCGGCGATCATCGAGGCGTGGTTCAGCTCGTCCGACAGCAGCACGCAGCCCGGCATGCGCGCCGCCAGCGTGCTCAGCGCCGCCTCGTTGGCGACATAGCCGGAGGTGAACAGCAGCGCCGCCTCCTTGCCGTGCAGCCGGGCCAGCTCGTCCTCCAGCAGCACGTGGTAATGGGTGGTGCCGGAGATGTTGCGGGTGCCGCCCGCGCCCGCGCCGGCCGTCTGCACCGCCTGCGTCATCGCGGCGAGGACGTCGGGGTGCTGCCCCATGCCGAGATAGTCGTTGGAGCACCAGACGGTGATCCGGTCGGTGTTCTCGCCGTCATAGCTGGTGGCGTGCGGAAAGTCGCCGGCATGGCGCTCCAGCTCGGCGAAGACGCGGTAATTGCCCTCGGCCTTCAGCTTGTCGAGGGCGTCGGCGAAGAACGCTTCGTAATCCATCATCCGCTTTCCCGGCCGCGGCGTCTGCAACCGCATCTGCGACTATACTAGCGGCCCGGCGCCGGAAAAAGACGTCAATTTGCCGCGTCGGGAGTTGCCGCCGTTGTATTAACAACGCGCGGCCCGGTTTATTTCAGCCGGTCTCGCCGACCACGACGACGGAGGAGAGGTCGGAGTCCCGAATGGCCGGTTACCGCAGGGAGGCCAGCAAGCTCAGGGCATTCCGGCCGATCCCGGACATTAAACCGGACAGCAGTGGGTCGAGCCGGGGCCTGCCTGTCCCGGCGAGGGATCGTTCCGCCGGTTGCGCGAGGGCTTCGGGCGGGGCGCCGCGGCGCCCGCCCGCAGGCTCCTCTGGCCGAGCAGCACCGTCGAGAGCGATGCTGCACCGGCCGCCACCGATACCCAGAAGCCGTTGTGCGGGCCGAAGGTGTCC
>WHUE01000061.1 GCA_009377375.1 Alphaproteobacteria bacterium
GTGGACAGTCCCGAGCTGCTCGGCACGCTGGTCGCCACCCTGGCCGAGGCGGCGGCGAAGGTGCCGCTGGTCTTCGCCATGCATCCGCGCACGGCCAAGAACCTGGAGCGGTTCGGGCTGATGGAGACGCTGAAGGACACAGCCGGCATCCACGCCTGCGCGCCGCTGAGCTATATCCGCTTCATGGGGCTCGTGCGCGAGGCCGCGCTGGTCATTACCGATTCCGGCGGCATCCAGGAGGAAACCACCTATCTGGGCATTCCCTGCCTGACGCTGCGCGGCACCACCGAACGGCCGGTCACCGTGACGGAAGGCAGCAACCGGCTGGTCACGCCGGCAACGCTGGGCGCCGCCATCGCCGAGGTGGAAGCGGGAAAATGGCCGAAAGGCCGGCGCCCCGCGCTGTGGGACGGCAAGACCGCAGCCCGGGTGGCGGCCGACATCCAGCGGCGGTCCGTGCGGGTCTGCACGCCGCCGCCGGCCTGAGCGAAGTCGGACGGGCATGCCGGTTCTTTCCCGTGCGCTGCACAAGCTCGTCCATAACCCGATCGTCGACTGGGTGCGCACGGACCGTCATCTCGTCGTCTACTGCATGGACGGGGACGAGGCGCGGAAGCTGCCCGCCGATCCCGCGTTCCGCGTCAATGACGACAGCGACATCGCCAGCTTCGAGCAGACGGAATCCTGGCTCGGCCGCGACGCCTTCATCGCCGGGACGCGCGAACGGATCGCGGGGGGCAACCGCATCTATACCTTTGCCGAAAACGGCGTGCTTCTCCATTACGGATGGCTGGTGCCGCGCCAGGAGCGGGCCTGGTTTCCACATGTGCGGCAGCATTTCGATTTCCCCCCGGAAACCTCCGTGCTGTTCAATTTCTACTCCCACCCCGGGGCCCGCGGACGCGGGCTCTATCAGCGGGCCATGGCACGCATCGCCCACGACGCCGCAACCGAAACCGGCGCCATGCATATCTATATCGCCGTCGAGTCGCCGAACCGCGCCTCGCGCCACGCCGTGGTCAAGACCGGATTCCGGCCGGCGGCGGTGCCCTACCTGAAGCGCCGCTTCGGGAAGACGGAGACCGGCGTGCTGGCGCCGGACGCGTTCGCCGGATGACCGGGCTTCCGTCCCCGGGCGCAGCGGCATCCTGGCGCGCGGAGTGCCCGGTGCTGGTGCCGGACTCCCACGCCGTCGCGATGATCGGCGTCATCCGCTCGCTCGGCCGGGCCGGATACCCCGTGCATGCCTGCGCGGAGACGCCGGACGCGCTGGGCTTCGGGTCCCGCTACGCGGCACGGCACGCCGTTTGCCCGCCGATCGGCGCCCCCGCCTTCCTGTCGTGGATGAACGGCTATGTCGCCGAGCACGGCATCCGCGCGATCATCCCGACGGAAAGGCTGCTGCTCGCGATCCGGCCCGAATTCGAAACCCTGGCGCCGCTGTTTCCGGTCGGGCGCGACGAGACCCGGCTGTATGACGGGCTGGCCAAGTTCGACCAGTTCCGGCAGTTGCACGAGGGCGGCGATGCCGTCGTCGCCCGCCATCTGCCGCCCATGGTGCTCGTGGCGTCGGATGAGCCCCTCCCGCCCCTGGAGGCGTTCGCGGCGCTGCCGACCCCGCTGTTCGTCAAGGTCGACAAGCGGCACGGCAGGCACGACGGCGCGGGCTCCGCCGTTCACGTGGCGCAGGACGCCGGGGACGCGCGGCGCATGGTCGAGACGCTTCGCGCCGATTACGACAAGCTGATCGTCCAGGGCTATGTGGCGGGCCGCGGCGCGGCGGCGGTCTTTCTGAGCTGGGGCGGGCGCACCCGTGCGGAGTTCATGAATCTCTGCCTGCACGAGACGCCGCACACGGGCGGGTACTGCACGCTGCGCGAAAGCTGGCGCAACGAGGCCATGCTGGCGCATGCCCGCACCTGCCTCCGGATCATCGGCTGGGAAGGCGTCTCCATGCTGGAATACCGCTGGGACGATGCGAGCGGCGATTTCCACCTGATCGAGATCAATCCCCGCTTCTGGGCATCGCTGCACGTCGCGCTTTACGCCGGTATGGACCTGCCGCGCATGCTGCTGGACGCGTTCCACGGACACGCGGAGGACGAGGCGCCGGGATACAGGGTGGGCGTGCGCTGCCGCCTCGCCGTGCCGGCCGAGATCAGCTATGTCGTCTCCTGCCTGCGCGATGCGGCGCTGCCCTGGCCCCGCCGGCTGTGGCCGGTCGCCGAGTTCTTCGCGCTGTTCCTTGACATGCGGGTGAAGGCGGACCTTTATTTCCCCGGCGACCGGAAACTCTACTGGCGCGAATGGCGGCGCTTCCTGCGCGGGCTCAGCTCCGACCGGCGCGGCGCCGGCACGACGGACACCTGATTGCGCCGGCCGATGGCTTACCGCTGCAAGCTCGCCTTCCTGTACTGCTGCAAGTATCTCGGGCTGTTCGGCGTGGCGCGGCTCCTGACGCGGCGGGAGCTGCGCGTTCTCTGCTATCACGGGTTCTCCTTCCGCGACGAGCATGCCTTCCGCCCGAAGCTCTTCATGCGGCCGGAGACGTTCGCGCGGCGGATGGCGTTGCTGGCGGCGAGGGGCCACCAGGTGCTGCCGCTGGGCGAGGCGCTGGACCGTCTCGACCGCGGCACGCTGCCCGATGCCGCGGTCGCGATCACGGTCGACGACGGGTGGTACGGGTTCCTGCGCTTCGGCGCGCCGGAGCTGGCGCGCCGCAACTTCCCCGCCACGGTCTACCTCACCACCTACTACGCCGAGAAGCAGGCGCCGATCTTCAAGGTTCTTGTCGAGTACCTGTTCTGGTCGAGCACCGCGGCCACGCTCGACCTCGACGGGCTGGCGGACGGGCTCGGCGGACAGGTCGACCTTGCCGATCCGGCGGCGCGCGGTCGGGCGCGCGATGCCGTGATCGAATGCGGCGACGAGCGGCTCGACGCACGCGCGCGCACCGCGCTCGCCCATGCGCTCGCCGGACGGCTGGGACTCGACCCGGCGCCGATCGCCGGGCTGCGCATGTTCGAGCTGACGACGCTCGACGAAGCGAAGCAGTACGCGCGCTACGGAATCGATGTGCAGCTGCACACCCATACCCACCGCATCTCGGCGGACGACCGCGCCGCGGCCGAGGCGGAGGTCATGAAGAACCGCGCGCTGCTGTCCGCCGTGACCGACGCGCCGATCGTCCATTTCTGCTACCCGAGCGGGCTGCACCATCCGCGGCAGTACGAATGGCTGCGCGCCCTCGGCATCGTGAGCGCGACGACGACCGTCGCCGGGCTGCACTACCCGGGCGAGGAGCGGATGGCGGTGGCGCGGCTGATCGACGGCGAGGACGTGACGGATATCGAGTTCGAGGCCGAGCTCGCCGGGCTGGGGCCGCTGCTGCGGCGGACGCGGCGGGCGGTCGCCGACGCGGGCTGAACCTTCAGCCTGCCGCCTTCTTGCGCGCGACCAGCAGGATCTGCGAGGCGAGGTTGCGGACGCCCAGCAGGTACATCAGGTAGTCGTAGCCGAGCGACACGAGATAGAGCGGGACGAAGAAGTCGCAGTAGAGCGACTGGTAGTAGCGCAGCTCCAGCTCGACGACCTCCATGCCGTTTTCCTCGAGCATCTGCCTGATCGCGCTGTAATAGCAGCGGTCGTAATAGGGCTTGAAGCCGCACGGATCGCGGAAATGCGGATGGAAGAAATACAGCACCCGGCGGGCGAGCGCGTCGGGGAGAAGCCGGTTGACCAGGGCGAACGGCGCATAGCGTCCGGGGAACAGGTTGATGAAGTAGCCCCCGGGCCGCAGCGCGGCGGCGGCATTGGCGAAATAGGCGCGGTTGTCGTGGATATGCTCCACGACGGAACGCGAGATCAGGAAGTCGGCGCTGGCCGGCGCCAGCATCCAGCCATGCGCCACGTCGCCGACAAGGCGCATGGCCAGGTCGCCGTTCAGGCGGATTTCATCCTCGTCGATGTCCACCCCGATGAGGACCGGCGCCGCATCCCCGGCCAGGAACGGCAGGAAGTGGCATTCGCGGCCCGCGCCGATATCGACGACGGCGGCGCCCCGGCTGCCGTTGACATAGCGGGCGGCCGTCTGGGTGAACATCCGGTTGAAGCTCCGCACGAAGTGGCGGGGCAGCGCGTCCTCAATGAGACGGCACAGCCGGCGGTTGGCGCTGAAAAAGGACTGGAGCATCTGGCTGTCTGTGGTTGATGCGGCGGAAATCAGCGGGCGCGGCCTACGAAGCTGCGCAAGCCGCGCTGTCCCGCCGGACGCAGGAAGGACCGAACCGGCGCCGGCGCGATCTCCGCCGCTGCGGCGTCCGCCGGCTGGCTGGACGTCGCCGGCCGGACAAGCTCGCGCTCCAGGATCAGCCTGGTGATGATCAGGATGGCGATCAGATGCCAGAACAGGTCGAAGAAGGCAAGGTTCAGGAATGCGCCGCCGGCCGCGAATCCGATCAGGCTGCACTGCACCATGCCGCCGAGATCGCGCGCCCATATGAGATCGGGTCGCTCCGGATGGAGCTTCACGTTGCGGATGCTCCACGAGCCGTAGCGAAAGGCGACGAAGGCAATGCCCACGAACAGCAATATGCCCGGGAAGCCGTGCATCGCCAGGACTTCCAGGTACACGCTGTGGGCGTTGTGCTGGTCCTCGGGGTTGGGGGCATAGAGCGGCCAGAGGCTGGGCACGCCGAACACGCCGAACCCGCCGCCCAGAACCGGGTTGTCCATGGCGAAGCCCAGCGCGAAGGTCCAGGCGTTGATCCGGCTCATCGCCGATGCGTCTTCCTCGTAGGTGTTCAGCGTGTCCATGCGGTCGAACCACTCGTCCGGCATGAAGTTCACCGAGACAGCGAGCATGAGCACGATCGCGACGCCGAGCGCTGCCTTGTGACGCGACTTGAGCCACAGGAACATCGCCATGGCGCACATGGCAATGAGAGCGCCGCGCGAATAGGAGGCGAGCGCCGAGAACACCATGATCGGAATGCACGCGAACAGCGCCCGGCGGACCCACGGGTTCGGGGCGTTCAGCTGCAGGTAGCGGACCAGCGGCAGGATCATGACGGTGGCGAGCGCCAGCGCGTTGTTCTCGGCGATCAGCGACTGGGGCGGACCCCAGATCCGGTACGCGCCGCCGGTCAGAATGGCGAACACGCCGCCCTTCACGGCGAAATAGCCGATCGATCCGACGATCACCCAGATCAGCCAGTCGAGCCGCTTGCGGTCGTATATGATGATGATCGTCAGCAGCGTGACGACCAGGATCTTCATCACCTGCTTCCACTTGTCCAGCGCCTCCTCGAAATCGAGCGCGAAAGCGGTCGTCACGCACAGCCAGAGCGTGAACAGGATCAGGAGGACGGTGCCCGCGTTGATCGGCAGTTTTTTGGGATCGCGCGAGATGAGCCAGGCCAGGATCATCGCGCTGCCCGTGATGAACGCGAACGGGAAGTCGTACGCGAAGCCCCAGGTCAGCCGGTGCGGGTTCATGTACGAGATCCACGAATACACGTACAGGCCCACATGCGGGTTCATCAGGATGAACGGCAGCGTGCCGAATATGAACAACGCAACAGCGAAGCTTCGCATGACCCAGTCTGCCGGTTCAGAAGACCGGCCATTATAGACGAAAACGCCGGATAGACAAAAATTCCCGTCCCCCGGCCGAAGCCGTGGCGCACGGTTCAGTCCGCCGGACGCCAGAGCCACACGTTGCTGTCGGCCGAAACCACGGCGACGAAGACATCCAGCCGCGGCACGTGGCGCCACTTGCCGTACACGCCGGACGGAACGGCCTGCATCCGCCCGTCCGCCAGCCGGCGCTCGGTGGGCGGCGCGGCTCCCGCTGGATCGTGGCGCCGCCAGCGCATGGCGCCGGCATCCAGCGACCAGACGGCGCGCCCGCCGGGCCAGGCATAGATCCGCCCCGTCGCGGGCCTGTAGGCGAGCCCGGCCAGCTCGTGCTTCTCGATGCCTCTGTCGCCGGTCGTCCGGGCCTGCTGCCGTCCCGGCGGCCGCCCGGCGCCGAGCTCGTAAAACCACGTCCGCCCGCCGGCCAGGGTCACGAGGCGGCGCCTTTCGGGGTCGACCGCCATGGCGCCGCCCAGAGCCCAGGGCTCCGTCGCCACGGTCCGCCACGTGTCCTGCGCCGGATCGTAGCTCAGGAGACGCGAGGGGAGCCGCACGTAAAGGCGATCTTCCTTCGGGTCGAACGCCGTCGCCGCGAAATGGGCGGCGGGGGCGGCGGCACGGCGCGTCCAGCTCCGCCGGTCCACGTCGAACAGCCACAGATGGCGGTCGCGCGGACGGCCGTCGCGCCACAGCGAGCCGCCGAACATCGCCACCCGGTCCAGCGTCGGCACGTACTCCATTCCGTCGTATGTGTGGCGCGAGACCGGCGTCCCGTCCACTGTGGCGCCGTCGCGGTCGTACCGGCTCGGCTCCGTCAGCCGTTCCCATTCCAGCGTGCGCAGGCTGAAGCCATAGACCTCGTTGCCGCCGTAATCGGCATGGCCGCCGCCGGCGACGACCAGCACTTCGCGCTTCGGATCGAACGCGCCGCCGCCCCACGCGTCGGTCACCCCGCGCGGCCCGATATAGCCCCAGGCGGGATGCCCGTCCTGCGGCGGAAAGACCCGGCTCAGCGCCGTGCCGGACATCGTGCCGACGGCATTCGTCGTGAGCTCGAGCCACGTGCCCGGCTTCATGGCGGCGATCCGCTGCGCCATTGCGCCGGACGCCGCAGGGCCGGCGTATGCGAGAGCGGGAAGCAGAACCCCCAGCGCGACCGCCGCCTCGACCAGCTGCCGCCGCAGCCTCATCGGCGCAGCTGGTCGACGACCTTCGACGCGCCGGAAATCAGGTCGCGCTCCGCCCCATCGGGGCACCCCGACAGCCGCCACAGCAGCACCGAAACGCCGAGATAGACGATGCTCCCCGTCGCGATATCGAGGCAGAGCCGCAGCGCCGGCGGCCCACCGGCCGCACCATGCAGCCACAGGATCGCGGCGACCATGACGAGGCTCGCCGCGACCGGCCGCCACGCGACCGCAGCGATGTCGCCGGGCCCGAGAACGCCTTTCCGCGTGGCCGCCAGCATCACCAGCGGCAGGAAGGCCAGCGCCACGCCGGCCCGCGCCGCCGCGATCGCCTCGATCCCCCAGGTCGTGCCGGCGAAGACCAGAACCGGCACCAGCAGCAGGAAGGCGGACCAGGTCAGCACCGCGTTGATCCTGGGCCGGCCGCACGCGGTCAGGTAGACGCCGACCGCATGCACCAGCCCGTTGACCGTCGCGGCGATCGCCAGCCACTGCATCAGCGCGCCGGCCGCGCGCCAGTTCTCGCCCAGCAGCACCACCACCGCGTCATGCGCCACCGCGGCGAGGCCGAAGCCCAGCGGCAGGCACAGCATCAGCAGCAGCGACATCACCCGGAGAAAGGTCGCGGCCGCGGCCGCCGGATCGGAGGCGAGGCGGGCATAGCTGGGGAACAGCGCCCGGCCGATGGGCATCACCACCTCGTTGGTCGGCATCGCCGACAGCTCCGAGGCGATGTAGTAGTTGCCCATCCCCGCCGTGCCGGCGAGCCGGCCGACGATGAAGCCGTCGAGCCGGTTGCGCAGGTAGGTCGCGACGTAGAACAGCAGCATCCATTGCGAGAACGACCAGATGTCGTGCGCCCGGCTCAGGGTGAACCGCGGCCTGTAGGGATGCATCGTGTAGCTGGCCGCGACGCGCAGCAGCGCGGTGGCGACGATGCCCGCGACCAGCGCCCAGTAGCTGCGCAGATAGAACGCGAGGCCGATGGTGAAGACGAAGGCCGCCACGCGCACATAGGTGTTGAACCGGAACTCCTTGGCGAAATCCAGCTCCTTGCGGAATGCGACCGTGCCGATATTGGCGAACCCGTCGATCAGCGCGCTGACGGCGAGGATCTGGATCACGATCTCCACCCTCGGCTCCTGGAAGTAGACCGCGGCGAAGGGCGCGGCGAGCGCCATCAGCCCGCCCAGGACGGCGCCCTGGATCACCTGCAGCGTCCAGGCGGAATCGTAGTGGTCCCGCCCCGCGTCGATGCGCTGGATCAGCGCGAGGTCGAAGCTGGTGAAGGTGAAGACATTGAGGAACCCCACGACGAGCATCGCCATGCCCAGCACGCCGTAATCGGCGGGGTCGAGCAGCCGGGCGAGGATGACCGTCGACAGCAGCCCGATGAGACGCAGCGCCCAGCGCATCCCGACCATCCACGCGGAGCCGCGGATGATCTGGGCGTTCATCGATTCCGGCGCCTCCGGCCCCTGCCTGTCCGCGGGCTCCGCCATGATATGCCGTCCTCCGGCGGCGCTGGTGCAATCTGGGTTGCGACGATCCGGTTCCGCCCCTGGAACCGGCGACACCTTAACGGAAAATCCCTTACCGCGGCGACGGCCCGGCGAGCGCCGAGATCAGCGCCCCGACGTCGCGGACGATGTCCGCGCCGTAGCCGTGCCGGCGCTTGAGCTGCAGAAAGGCATGCAGGTGCAGCGGGACCATCCGGAAAAAATCCTCGACGCGCAGTCCGGCGGCGGCGCAGTAGCGGGCGACAATCGCCGTCAGCCAGTCCGGGCCGCGGCGCGCGATCAGCGCCGTCATCGTTTCGGGGTCGAAATCGACCGCGGAGCAGACCAGGACGCAGAGATCGTAGCCCGGCGCCGTCACCTCGCCGAAATCCTCCCAGTCGAAGATCACCACGCCGCGCGGCGCCAGGCCGAGATTGTTGAGCGCGAGGTCGCCGTGCTGGAGCACCGGCGGCAGCGCTTCCAGCAATGGCGCGCAGGCCGCCATCTGCGACGCCATCCCGCTCTCGGCCGCCTCCGCCTCCGAGATACCGAACCGCGCCGCTGGCCCGCCGCCGGCGCCCCCCGGCGCGGAAAGGGATTCGCGGCCGGCCCGCGCCAGATCTGCGAGCGCGTCGGCAAGCGGCTCCGCCAGCGCCGGCAGGCGGGTCCTGTCCAGCGCCCGGTGCTCGATGCCTTCGAAAACAGCCAGCTCCAGAGGCGCCGGCAGCTCGGGAAAGACAAGCGGTCTCGGCACGCGATCCGGCAGCACCGGCGCGACCCGCATCAGGGCGTCGTATTCGGGGCGCAGCCCGCCTTCCGGCGCGACCTTGACGGTAAAGGCCAGGGCGCGGCCGCGGACGACCTGGACCAGATACCGGCGCGCGAAGAGCACGTTGCAGTCGATAGAGGCGTCGTGCGGAATCAGCCCTTCCGCGACCAGCACCCCGCGGATCAGATCGATCATCGCCGGGCCACGATCAGGAATGACCGCTCGAAATAGCGGAGCAGCCCGGTCGCCGACAGGAACCGCGCCAGCGCCAGGCGCACCGGCCCCCGCCCCGCGCCTCCCTTCGACTGCTCGTAGCGATAGAACTGGCGCGCGGCGCCAGGCGCCATGGATACCAGCGCCGCCGGCCCCGACGAACCATGGGTGACGGCATGGCCACTGACCCGCCGGAGCCCGGCGCGCCGCACGAGAAGGCAGGCGCCCCACCACGACAGCGGGCGGGCGCGGCTGTCCCGCGCCCTCCGCCATGCCCGGCACGATTCCGGGTTCAGCAGGTTGGGCAGTTCGATCACCGCCGTCCCGCCCGCGCCGAGGCTCCCGCGCACGGCGCGGAGCGCCGCCGCCCACCCCCCCGGCCGGACTGCGCCGGAGGACGCCTCGTCATCGAGCAGCACGATGCAGCCCGCTTCCGCCCGGCGCTCCAGCGCGGCCACGCCGTCGGGGCCTGCCACCCGCAGGACGGCGCCGCATTCCGCCGGCATCACGATGCCATACAGCGCGGCCCGGTCCCGCGGAGGTTCGGACGGCTCTGACGGATCCGGTCGCGAGGCCATGGACGGCTAGCGGACCTTGCGCGCGACGATGACCATGTCGGTGCAGATGGGGGCGAGAAACGGCAGCCGGGAGGCGGGTTCGAGAAAACGCGCCAGGGCGGAGTCCAGCATTTCCTGGCGCGCAAGACGGGACCGGACGATCCACCAGCCGATGCCGTAGGTGCGCTGGATGGCGAACCCGGCGGCGCGAAGCAGCCGCCGCATCTTGAAGTAGCTGAGGTCCACGGTCTCGGTGCCGCCGGTCAGCCGGTAAAGCAGGTGGTGGACCGTCTGCGGGTTGCGATGGTTGTTGACGACCAGATACCCGCCGGGCAGCAACAGCCGGTTCAGCGCATCCAGCACCGCGACGCGCAGGTCGTCATTGGCGTTGCCGAAGAAGCGGAACGACGAGACGAGATCCACCGGCGCGATGTCGGGCGGCGACTGCGTGATGTCGTGAATCCGGAACTGGGTGCGCGGACATTTGCCGCGCGCCTGCGACACCATGGATTCCGACACATCGATGCCGAATGCGGTCCCGGCCATCGGCTCGAACACGCTGGTCATACGGCCGGTGCCGCAGGCGAAATCCAGGTAGCGGGGGATCGGGCCGTCGAACAGGGCCGGCGCCACGCGGCGCACGATGCGGCTTTCCATCTCGTGCATGTAGGAATCTATGGGCGTGTCGGCGAGGTACCGGTCGTACGTGTCGCCCCGGTCGAGATGGCTCAGCCTGTAGTCGCTGTCGGACATGATGATCCCCTTCCGGCCGCCGGCGCCCTGCGCCGCGTCCGCCCCCTATATGCCTTCGTAGCCCTTGAACCACTCCACGAATTTAGGCACGCCGACGTCGATCGGGGTGGTGGGCCGGTAGCCGGTGTCCTCGCTGATCGCGGCGATGTCGGCGAAGCTTTCCTTCACGTCGCCGGGCTGCATGGGCAGGAACTCGATCTCCGCCTTCTTCCCCATCGCCTCCTCGATCAGTCCGATCATCCGCATCAGCGGCTCTGACCGATGGTTGCCGATATTGTAGACCCGGTGCGGCGCCTTGCCGTCGGCGAAGGCGGGCGGATAATCGAGCGAGGCCAGCACCCCGGCGACAATGTCGTCGATATAGGTGAAGTCGCGCTTCATGTCGCCGTGGTTGAACACGGGAATGGGCTTCCCCGCCGCGATCGCCTTGCAGAAGATGTACATCGCCATGTCGGGTCGGCCCCAGGGCCCGTAAACGGTGAAGAAGCGCAGCCCCGTCTGCAGGATGCCGTAGAGGTGGCTGTAGCAGTGGCTCATATGCTCGTCCGCCTTCTTGGTGGCGGCATAGAGCGAGACGGGGGTGTCGGTCGGGTCCTCGATCGCGAAGGGCAGCTTGGTGTTGCCGCCATAGACCGAACTGGAGCTGGCATAGACCAGGTGCCTGAAATCGGGCAGGTGGCGGCACAGCTCCATCACCGCGACATGGCCGACCAGGTTGGCCTGCACATAGGCGAAGGGATGGTCCAGCGAATAGCGCACACCCGCCTGCGCGGCGAGATGAACCACCCGGTCGATCGTGCCCAGCGCCGACATTTCCGCGCGGAAGCGTTCGTGGTCCGAGATGTCCAGCCGGTGGAAGCTGAAGCCGTTGCGCACCGAGAGCCGCGCCAGCCGCGCTTCCTTGAGCCGGACGTCATAGTAGTCGTTGACGTTGTCGACGCCCACGACCTGCTCGCCGCGGGCAAGCAGCGCCTCGGTCACGTGATAGCCGATAAAACCGGCCGCGCCGGTGACAAGTACCGCCATAACGAACGCTCTGGATGGTCAGGTTTCAGTTTCGGATCGAAGGTCTACCATGAAATGCGCGGATGTCCATGCGGCAGGGCGCGGCCGGCGCCTCAGCCCCCCTCGCGCCGGTGCCGGCGGGGCCACAGCCGGCGCACGGAAACCGCGAGCAGCAGGCCGAGGGGAATGCCGGCGATATTGGCGGCCAGATCGCGGATCTCGGGCGTGCGCGTGACGTGGAACCCCTGAACCGTCTCGAGGGAGGCGGAGAACACCAGCAGGTACAGGAATATCCGGATCGGCGGCGTGCCCGGGAACGCCAGCAGCATCATCGCGCCGATCAGGACGAAGGCGGCCAGATGCGCCGCCACGCCGGCCTCCAGCCGCGGCGTCCAGTCGGGGGTGAAGGGCACACGCTGCCCTTCGAAGCGCTGCTCGTCCGAGGGCTCCGCCGCGACCGGCGGGCCATTCGCGTTTCCGCCCCGGGCGAAAGGTCGCTGCGCCCCTTCGGCGGGCAGCGCTTCGGGCACATCCGGCGATGCGCCCGGCCATAGCGGCCCCGCAGTCCGCTGCGCCAGGTCCAGCGCCGGCTGCATCAGGTTGGACAGCAGCGGCTGCGGCGCCAGCGTGCCGCCCAGGATGCCGGCGGCGACGAGCAGGGTCAGCCCCATGGCGGGCCGCCGCGCGGCGGCGGGGGCGAGCGGCCAGACCGCCCACAGCGCGGCCACCGCCCAGCCGGCGATCAGGACCGTCTTCAGGATGCCGAACAGCCGCGTCTCGGCCACCTCGTCCACGGTGATATTGCGCACGAACATGCGCCCCGAGACCCCGCCATTATAGATAATGAAGCGCAGCAGCCGGGTTTCCGGCAGAACCGGCACCACCAGAGTCATGCCGTGCCAGTCGGTGGTGCCCCCGATCGCCCCCAGCTCGTGCGGCAGGTAACGCATCCGCTTGCCGTCCCCGTCGTAGCTCCAGAACAGGATGCGGGCGGTCTGCCACTCCTCGCGGCCCTGCCGGACCCCATGCGCCGCCGCTTCGGCCCGGACCCGCACACGGTCGAGTCCCTGCGGCCGCGAGATCTGGTTGACGATGTAGGGGAACGGGCGATCCGGATCGGCCTGCAGGATAATGACCGAGGGATCCGCATTGAGCACCGACACGCCGCTCGGGCTGACCCCCCACTTGCCGGTCGCCACGCCCGGGAGAAGCCCGGACCGCTTCGTCTGGTAACGGAAATCGGCGGCGCACACCGCGAAGGTGGCGACGCACAGGGCGAATATCACGGCGGTGCGAAGCGGTCCGCCTGCGCCTGCGAGGCACCCCCACACTTCACGCAACCGTTTCATCGCCTCGGTCTCATGCGCCGGAGCCCGCCGCCTTCAGACATGGAGATCGTCCTGCATGCATGGCGCAGCCAAGCTTCGCGGTGGGCTGTATACCACGCGGCGAAAGCCGCCAACAGCCAGATACCGCCGGCCGCTTACTCGTCGCCGACGTCGCCGCTGAGTCCGAGGCGCCAGAGCGCCGCCTGCAGCGCCGGGTTGCGCCGCCAGTACCCGCAGACCAGCATGGCTTCCGATTCGGGCACGCGGTCGAAGAAGGTCAGGATGCGGTCCAGATCGGCCGCTTCGTCGAGCCGGGGCATCGCGCGGGCGCGGCGGGTTGTCGAATACAGCTCGATGAACTCGTCGCCGCTCGCGCCGACCGCGCGCATGGCGACAGCCAGCGATTCGCCCCCCGTTTCGTACAGCAGCCGGCGCACCAGCACCGGACGCAGCTCCGTCAGCCGGATCAGCAAGGCCTCGAAAAGCGGTATTGCGGCATGCCGCAGCGCCTTCAGCGCCAGCTCGCAATCCAGCATCCCGGCTGCGCTGAACGCCTCCGCGGCCGCGGCCGCGCGCGTCCCCGCCGCGGCGCGGACGCGCAACAGGTCGATGGCGCCGTTGACGGAGTCGTCGAGCAGCCTGTCGATCCGCGCGCGTTCCACGCTTCCCGCCGCGGGCAGGGTCTCGCGCAGCGCCGCGGCGACCAGCCAGTGGAGCTGTTCCGCCAGCGCAGGCGGCAGTTCCACCGGATCGAGCACCGGATTGCCGTAGCCGTCGATCCGCAACGAGCGGTCGACGGCGTATGCCTCCAGCAATTCGCGGACCTGAAGCGGCGCATCCGGCGCCAGCGCCGCGAACAGCTCGTCCTCGTCCTGCGCGCCGCCCGGCCAGCCGAGAGCCGACGGCTGGCGCAGGGCACGGTCGAGCTGATGTTCGTAAAGCCGGTGGATGACCGCCTCCATCAGGGCGAGATCGTTCAGCGCACCGGCGTAGGCGAGCCGGTCATAGGCGCCCGACGCGCCGCGCCGGTGAACCGTTTCCATCGTTTCCCGCGCCACCCAGTCCTCGCCCTCGCCCCCGGCCAACAGGAGCTGATGGAGCGACGCCTCGATGTCGCCCACGATCTGGCGGAGCAGGCTGCCCATAAGCCCGCGCTGCCGGTCGGTCAGCAGCGACTGGTGCCGTTCGAACAGGGCGCCCGCCACCGCGCGGTATTCGCGCAGCGTGTCCTCCGCCTTCTGCCGGGCATGGCGAAGGATGCCGTCGAAGCGGGGCTCCGGCGGCTGGGGCGGGCGGGGTTCGATCACTGCGGGCACCTGTCTGCCCGTCCACGCCGAAAGGCGTCGTTGTTAACCATATGGACCGTCATGTCGAACGGCCGACAACAGAGTCGGGCTGGAAGACTCCAGCAATTTTTATGCCAGAATTGTTAATATTCATATAAAACAATAATTTAAGAAATATGCTGTCCTACCGAATCGACCAATTGTAAAATCCACCGACAATTCCGCTCGCCGCTTCACCGCGCAGCGCCGGCCTCTTCCGCCCTCAGTGCGGGCAGAGCCAGCCGCGGCTGCACGTTCCGCCGGTCGCCGCGACGACGCTTCGACGGCAAAAGACACCCGCTCGCCCCGGAAACCGCGTCAACGCGGATCCGGCGGCGCAGTGCCACCCTCGTCAAGCCTTAATGTCCCCAGCAGGCCGGCGGCGCGGACAGGAAGACGCCGCGCGCCGATCTCCCGGTCCCACTATAAACGATTCAACCGGGAAGGGAAGCATCGGGTGCCGCCACACCCGGCGGTATTGCTATGCGAAACGGGGAATGACCCTTTCGCCGAACAGCCGCATCGAGGCGGCGGCCTGCTCGAAGCCGATGGTATAGAAATTCACCTGCAGCGAGGCGACATCGATTCCGCCCACCTCGTCGTCGAACCTGCGGATGGCGTCGGCGATGTCGTCCGGCGTGCCGACCCAGGCGGCGCCCTTTTCGGTCTGCGTCTCGAAGGTCTCCTTCGACAGGGCCTCGATCATCTTGTCGTAGCCCTTGTAGTCGGCGCTGGACGTCCCCGTCGCCCAGCCGGAGGCAGCGTCGACCAGGGATTTCAGATAGAGGTTCAGCGGCTCGCGGGCGATGCGCACCGCCTCTTCCCTGTCCTCGTGGCAGAACATGTGAAAGGCGAGCATGACCCGCCCCTTGCCAGGATGCCCGGCCTCCTTCCAGGCCTCGCGGTAGGCGGCGATCAGGTCGCGCGTCAGCGTGCCGGTCAGCGGAATGCCCATCACCCCGTGCCCGGCCTTCGCCGCGTTGACGAAGGTTTCCGGCGTGGAGACCGCCGCGGTCCAGCACGGCGGATGCGGCCGCTGCGTCGGGCGCGGCAGCGAGGTGACGTCACGGAACCTGTGGAAGCGGCCCTCGCAGGTGACGTTTTCCTCCGCCAGTAGGCGGGAGACCTGCTCCACCCCCTCCTCGAACCGGGCGCGGCTCTCGTCCACGCTGCGCTCGAAGCGCTCGAACTCGTGCGGCAGGAAGGCGCGGCCGAACCCGCATTCCAGCCGGCCGCCGGAGATCGCGTCGAGCATCCCGATCTCGCCGGCGACCTTGAGGGGATGGTTGAAGATGGGCAGGACCGCCCCGGTCACCAGCCGGGCCTTCCGGGTCCGCTGCGACGCCGCGGCGAGGAACATGTGCGGCGCCGGGCTGTAGCCGCCATAGGGCGTGAAGTAGTGCTCGACCGTGCGCACGTGGCTATAGCCGCACGGATCGATCAGATCGACCAGCCGCAGCGATTCGTCGAAATAGGCCTGCGCGGATTTCTGTTCCGGCGCGACGCACGGAAAGAACTGCACCCCGAATTCCATCTGTCTCCCCCGTTCCGGCTTCCGTCCAGCGGTAGCATTGCGGGTTGCGGGAGGCAACCCGGCCGGCTCAGCCCTCGCCGAAACGGATGCCCTGGGCCAGCGGCAGCTCGGCGGAATAGTTGATGGTGTTGGTGGTGCGGCGCATATAGGCCTTCCAGGCGTCGGAGCCGGATTCGCGCCCGCCGCCGGTGTCCTTCTCGCCGCCGAACGCGCCGCCGATTTCCGCCCCGCTGGGGCCGATATTGACGTTGGCGATGCCGCAATCCGATCCGGCCGGGCCGAGGAAGGTCTCCGCCTCGCGGACATCGTTGGTGAAGACGCAGGACGCCAGGCCCTGTGCCGCCGCGTTGTGCAGCGCCAGCGCCTCGTCGAAGTCGCGCCAGGCGACGACATAGAGGATCGGCGCGAAGGTCTCCTCCAGCACGATGCCGGTCTGGCCCGGCATGTCGACGATGGCAGGGGTGACGTAGTGCGCGTCCGGCCACCGGTCCTCGAGGACGCGCCTGCCGCCGGTGACCGGCCTGCCGCCCTCCGCCTTCGCGCGCTCCAGGGCGGCCAGCATCGCCTCATAGGCGCGCCCGTCGATCAGCGGACCGACCAGCGTGCCGTCGTCCAGCGGCGAGCCGATGGCGACGCTTTGATAGGCAGTCCTCAGCCGGGCGACGAGGTCGTCCTTCATGTCAGCATGCACGAGCAGCCGGCGCAGGCTGGTGCAGCGCTGCCCCGCGGTGCCGACGGCGGAGAACAGGATGGCGCGCACCGCCATGTCGAGATCGGCGCCGGGGCAGACGATCATGGCGTTGTTGCCGCCGAGCTCCAGCAGGGAACGCCCGAGCCGCGCGGCGACGCGCGGACCGACCGCGCGGCCCATGGCGCAGCTTCCGGTGGCGCTGATCAGCCTGAGGCGGGGATCGTCCACCAGCGCCTCGCCGATGCCGCGCCCGCCGATCGCGACCTGCGACAGGCCGTCGGCCACGCCGCCGGGCAGATCGTCCATCCGCCCCAGCGCCCGCGCCAGAAGCCGGTTGCAGGCGAGCGCGCAGAGCGGCGTCTTTTCCGACGGCTTCCAGACCACCGGATCGCCGCAGACCAGGGCGAGCGCCGCATTCCACGCCCAGACCGCGACCGGAAAATTGAACGCGCTGATGACGCCGATCGGACCCAGCGGGTGCCACTGCTCCATCATCCGGTGTCCGGGCCTCTCGGACGCGATGGTCAGGCCGTAAAGCTGGCGCGACAGCCCGAGGGCGAAGTCGCAGACGTCGATCATCTCCTGCACCTCGCCCATCCCTTCCTGCAGGATCTTGCCGGATTCCAGCGACACCAGCCGGCCGAGCGGTTCTTTCGCGGCGCGCAGCTCGTCCCCGAGCAGGCGCACGAGCTGGCCGCGCACCGGCGCCGGCACCGCGCGCCACGCCCGGAATGCGGTCTCCGCGCGCGCGATCTTTTCATCCAGCGAGGCGGGCGTGTCCTCGCGCAAACGGGCGATTACGGCGCCGTCCACCGGCGAGCGCACTTCGAGCCCGCCGCCGGCGAGATCGTCGCCGGTCAGCCCCAGCTGCGAGAAAACGGCGGTGTGATCCATGGTGCTGCTCCCCTTCCGCGCACGGTGCGTCATCTTACTGGATATGGGCGTCCCCAAAGGCTAAATCATCGACATGGACGAGACCACGCAGAGCGGCCCCGTGGGGTCCGGATGGCGCACGCTCGCGGGGTTTCTCGTGCTGTGTTTCGCCGCGTACGGTCTCTCCGGCGCCGTGACCGCAAGCTCGGTCGGCGGCTGGTATCGGCAACTGGAAAAGCCGGGCTTCAACCCGCCGGACTGGGTGTTCGCGCCGGTCTGGGCCGCGATATTCATCGCCATGGCGGTCGCGGGCGCGCGGACCTGGCATGCCTCCGGCCCGGTGCGCGGCCTCGCCATGCTGGCCTTCGCGCTGCAGCTTGTCCTCAACCTGGCCTGGACCGCCGTCTTCTTCGGGCTCAACGCGACCGGCGGGTCGGTGATCGTCAACGCGCTGCTGCTCGCCGCGGTGGCGTGGTGCACCCTGCTGTTCTGGCGGCGCGACCGGATCGCGGGGGCCCTCATGACGCCCTACGCCGCCTGGACCGCCTTCGCGCTCCTCCTCAGCTTCGAGATCTGGCGGCTGAACTGAGCCAGAGGATCAGTACGGCGTGCCGTCCTTGCGCGTCACCCTGCGGCCGTCGCCGTCGCGCACCAGATGCATGTCGGAGTCGGTGTAGACGACTTCCTCCGTCGCCGCCCGGTCGCCGACTTCCAGATAGACCGCTTTCGCGGCGCTGCGGTTTTCCAGCTTGTGGCCCTCGGCCTTGCCTGCGGGAAAGCCCGCCGCCATGCCGGGGCCGAGCGTCTGCTCGTCCGCGTCGGTGACCAGCACCAGCTCGCCTTCGAGCACATAGACGAACTCGTCCTCGCTGGCGTGCCAGTGTCGCTGCGACGACCAGCACCCGGGCGGGAGCTCGACCAGGTTGACGCCGAAATGCGTCAGCCCGGCGGCGTCCCCCAGCGGCCTCTTGCGGCGCGCCTTGACCGGGGCGTCCAGCGGCGGGGGGTACGCCGTGCCGACGCGTTCCTTCACGGTGGCGGGGTCCAGCGCGGGCAGCTTCAGACGGTCGGGCATGGCTGTCTCCGGGTCGGCCGACGTTCACTCGGTATAATAGCGTCCGAAACGGTTCGCGAGAAACGCCTGGAACGGCACATCCTCCTGGCGGACAAAGCCGCGGTCGGGGATCGCGCCCTCGCGCATCAGGTCCACCGCGGCGCAGATGCCGGCGGCGGTCGTGATCTGGATGGCCGACCAGTCGCGGCCGTCGAGGGCGCGGGCATAGACCTTGTTGGCGTAGCTTTCCTGCGTCAGCCGGCCCTCGCGCTGGCCGGTGACGGTGACGAACACCAGCACCACGTCCTGCAGTGTGACCGGGATCGCGGCTTCGAGCACGTCCTTGAACAGATCCCGCCGGTCGCCAAGACGGAGATCGTTGACCAGCAGGCGCATGTAGTCGCAATGGCCGGGATAGCGCACGGTCTTGTAGTTCAGCTCGCGGACCTTGCCCTCCAGTGTGTCGCACAGCGTGCCCAGCCCGCCCGAGGTGTTGAACGCCTCGTAGGTGATGCCGTCGAGCGAGAACTGCTCGATCCCCTGCAGCGCCAGCACCTCGATCTTGCGGCCGGCATGGATGGCCTCGCAGGGATTGCAGTATTCGTTGATCAGCCCGTCGGTCGACCAGGTGAGGTTGTAGTTCAGGGCGTTGGTCGGGAATTGCGGCAGCGCGCCCACCCGCATACGCACGACGTCGAGCGAATCGAAGCGGCGCGCCAGGTCGTTCGCGGCGATGGAGATGAAGCCGGGCGCCAGGCCGCATTGCGGCATGAAGGCGGAGCGCGCGCCCTCGGCGATGGCCATCACCCGGCGCGTGGTCTCCACGTCCTCGGTCAGGTCGAAGTAATGCAGCCCGGCCTCGCGCGCACATTGCGCCACCGGCACGTTGAGGAAGAACGGCAGCGCGCTGACGACCGCGTCGAAGCCAGGCATCAGCCGGGCCACCTCCGCCGCATCCTCCACGTCGACGACGAGGCGGGCGAAATCGCTGCGGTGCAGCCCGGCGAACGCCGCCTCGTCGCGGTCGGCCACGGCGAGCTCGAAATCGCCCGCACCGCACAGCATTTCGGTGATCATGGCGCCGATCTTGCCCGCGCCCAGCAGCAATATCCGTCTCACCGGCGCCCCTCTCCCTGTTCAGCCTTACAATTGTTATGGAGCCGCATAAATTGAAAGGAACGGGCCCCGCCCGCGCCGGCCGGAACCGTGGTCAGGCGCGGAAAGCCCATGTTAGGCTATACAGGAATGTAACAGAACAGCGACGAGATGCGCCCCATGCGCGCAATCCGCAGAAAGGAGCGAACCATGTTCGAGGCCAAGGAAGGCGACACCGTAAAGGTCCATTACACCGGCAAGCTCGACGACGGCACCGAGTTCGACTCATCGACCGGCCGCGACCCGCTGGAATTCGCCATCGGCACCCGCACCCTGATCCCGGGTTTCGAGGAAGCCGTGGTCGGCATGACGGTGGGCGATTCCAAGACCGTGCAGATCGCCTCGGAAGAGGCGTACGGCCCGCATCACCAGGAAGCGGTGCAGACCGTGCCGCGCTCGGAGATTCCGGAGCAGATCGACCTGTCCGTCGGCAACGTGCTGCAGGCCACCGCCCCCAACGGCCAGCAGATGGCCCTGACCGTGGTCGAGCTGACCGAGGACGCCGTCACGCTGGACGCCAACCACCCGCTGGCCGGCAAGGACCTGACCTTCGAGATCGAGCTGGTCGAGATCGTCTGAGCCAGCGCGCGGCATGTCACTCTGCCCGGTCGCCGGAGCGGCGTCCGGCGATCCGTTCGTACAGCGCCGCCAGATAGGCGGCATCGTCGGGATGAACTGCCCGCCATTCCGTGCGTCCGGCGCGGGCCTGTCCGATCGCCTGCCCAACGGAGTCCGGGGTTAGCCGCACCCCGAACCCGCCATACGGCGCGCCGGTCTCCGCCGCGGCGAAGACCGGCGTCGCGTAAGTCGCCACGCCGTCCGCGAGCACCGCCGCCCCGCCGGCGCAAACGGTTAACGGTTTGATCGCTTTTTTGTGAAAGGCTTGCGCAGAGACAATCCCCGCCTCGGGGAGGGAGGAACGCGTGGGCTTGAAGGCAACGCACCGGGACCCGCTGATCGCGGCCATGCGGATCACGCGTTCGTTCGCGCTGATCGCCGGCGTGGTGTCGGTCGTCGCCTCGTCGATCCTGATTCGCGGCTACGCGCTGGAGCAGGAGGCCGCGCTCGAACGCATGGTGGGCCAGACCAGCCATAACCTGACCCAGAGCTTCGCCAACAGCATCTGGCCCCGGTTCGAGGAATTCATATACAGCGCCAACAGCTTCAGCCCGGAAGAGCTGCGCAACCATGCCCAGATTCCCGCGCTCCACCGCGCGGTCGAGCGCCTGACGATGGGCACGCGGGTGCTGAAGGTGAGGCTGTACGACCAGACCGGGCTGGTCGTGTTTTCCACCGAGCCGTCGCAGATCGGCACCCAGGACTGGAGCAACCCCTACCTCACGGAAGCGATGCAGCGCGGCCACGCCAACCAGTTCGGATGGCGCGAACGGTTCGAATCGATCACCGGCCCGGTGACCGACCGTTTCGTCGCCGGATCCTACGTGCCGGTCTATCCCGAGGTGGCGGTCGAGGCGCGGCCCTATGTCGTCCCCGACGGGACCATGGAGCTCTATGTCGACCTGACCGACCTCCACCGCATCGGCCGCGAGCGCGTCGCCATCGCCGCGGCGGTGATCATCGGGGCGTTTCTCGCGGTCTACCTGCTGCTTCTGGCCACGGTCTGGCGGACGGAGCTCGCCATCCGGCGCCAGCACCGGCGCACGATGGAGCTGACCCAGTCGATCGCCCGCGCGGAAGCCGCCAACCAGGCCAAGACCGAATTCCTGGCGAATATGAGCCACGAGCTGCGTACGCCGCTGAACGCCGTCATCGGCTTCTCGGACGTCATTCGCGGAGAGATCGCCGGCCCGGTCGGCACGCCGCTGTACAAGGAATACGCCACCGATATCCACAACTCCGGCAAGCATCTGCTCGACATCATCAACGAGATGCTGGACCTGGCGAAGATCGAATCCGGCACCATGGCGATGTCCCGCGACCGCACCGAGCTTGACGTCGTGGCGGAGAACGCGATCCGCATGGTGCGCGAGGGCGCCGTGGCGGGAACCGTGGCGCTGGCGCTGCGTATCGACCGGCCGCTGCCGGTGATGACCACCGACGCCGCGCGGCTGCGCCAGATCCTCGTCAACCTGCTGTCCAACGCGGTGAAGTTCACGCAGCCCGGCGGACGGGTGGACCTGCGGATATCCGCCAGCGACGAGACGGTGACCTTCGTCATTTCGGACACCGGGATCGGGATACGGGACGAAGACCTGCCGCTGATCATGGCCCCGTTCGGCCAGGTTGCGGACCCGATGGCGCGCAGCCACCAGGGCACCGGGCTCGGCCTGCCGCTCGCCGTCCGCTTCGCCGAGGCGCTCGGCGGGACGCTGTCGATCAAAAGCGCGCCGGGCCGGGGGACGACGGTGACCGTGGTCCTGCCCGTGGTCGCCCCGGAACCGGTGGAGACGCCGGAAGAGGAGCCGGAGCCGGAAACCCTGCCCGTGCTGCGGGCCGGCATGCCGCCGGCCGCCGACGCGGCCTGAAAGCCGCCGCCGTCAGTCCAGCTTCATGAGCCGCTTCGCGTTGCCGGCGGTCAGCTGGTCGAGCGCCGGGCGCTCCAGCTCCAGCCGGTCGATCACCTGCAGCGTCTCCGGGATGGGGCCCAGCGGCGCGTCGGTGGCAAACACCACCTGGTCGGCGCCGAAATACTCGTAGCCGCACTTGGTGCCGTGGAACCCGCCGAACATGGCGGTGTCGCCGAAGAACATGCGCAGGTACTCGCCGTGCGGCTTCTTCAGCGACGACAGCACGTTGGAATAGTCCTCGCCCGAGGTGCGCGCGCCCAGCACCTGCATCCCCAGATCGGCGCGGCCGTCGAAATAGGGGATCATGCCGCCGAGGTGATGCGTGATGATCTTGATGCCGGGAAACCTGTCGAACAGCCCGGCGAAAACCAGCCGCAGCATCGCCACCGAAGTGTCGTAGGGCCAGCCGAAGCACCACCACATCTCGTAGCGCGACTTGTCCTCCGACGCGTAATCGGTGGTGTCGGGGGTCCGCACCGGATGCATCCAGATCGGCAGGTCGTATTTGTGCATCGCCTCGAAGACCGGCAGGTATTCCGGATCGTCCAGCGGCCGGCCGCAGACATTGGTGAATATCTGCACCCCGCGCGCGCCGAGATCGCGGACCGCGCGATGCAGTTCGTCCATGGTCTTGTCCATATTGTGCATCGACAGCGCGGCGACGAAGCCGGCGAAGCGGTCCGGGTGCCGGCGCACCAGCTCGGCCATCGAGTCGTTGGCGATGCGCGACAGCTCGATCCCCTGCTCCGGCGCCGTGATGTCCTCGATCGGCGGGTTGGGCAGCGAGATCACCTGGCGGTAGTCGCCGTAATCGTCCATCTCGCGGAAGCGCTCGTCGAGATCGTGCAGCTTGCGCACCGACTGCATGCGCTTGCCCAGGTTCTCCAGCCTGGGCGCGACCTTCACCATGTGGTCGTAATAGGCGTTGGGGAAAATATGGGTGTAGATGTCGATGATCATGTCGTTCCTCCCGGTTGCGGCCAAGTATACCGGCGCGGGCGGCGCCGCGTCACCGGCGGGTCGAAATGTTTGATGCGCAACAGTTTCGGCGCCCATAGTATTCAGCCGTATCGTCCGCCGGCCGGCCCGCCCGGCGGCGCGCCACGAAAACGGGGGCAAGGGGAGGACCCGTGCTGATCGGCGACATCCTGCGGCTGACCGCCCGGCGGTATCCGACGAGGACCGGCCTCGTCTGCGGCGAGACGCGGCTGAGCTACGCCGCGCTGGACCGGGCCGCCAACCGCTTCGCCAACGCCACCCTCGCCGCCGGCGCGGCCAAAGGCGACGCCATCGCCATCGTCAGCCGCAACTCCGCGGAATACGTGATCGCCCATTACGGCTCGGCGCGGATCGGCACGCTGCTGGTCAACATGATGCCGGCCTATGCGCCGGCGGAGCTCGCCGACATCTTCGCCCGCATTGCGCCGAAGATCGTGCTGGCCGAGGCGGCGAGCGCGGAGAAGGTTTCGGCGGCGCTGGCCGCGGCGAAGCAGACCCCCCTGCTCCTGGTCGCCGGCGGCGCGGCGGCGGGCGCCGTCTCCTTCGACCGCTTCGTCGCCGGCGCCGCCGACGCCCCGCCCGGCGTGGCGCTGGACGAGAACGAGCCCTTCGCCATGACCTTCACCGGCGGCACCACGGGCCGCCCCAAGGGCGCCGTGGTGAGCCACCGCGCGCGCAGCCATTCGTCCTGGCTCACCGCGCTGGAGCACGAGATCGCAGGCGAGGACGTGGTCGGAATCCTGACCCCGCTCTACCACGCGATGGGGCTGCTGATCTGGCTCAACGCCGCGGTGCTGGTAGGGGCGACCTGCGTCGTGCTGCGCGGCTGGGACCCGGACGCCTTCGCCGACGCCTGCGCCGAGCATGGCATCAGCAACGTCATCATGGTGCCCGTGCAGCTCGCCGCGCTGCTTTCCGACGCCCATTTCGCGCCGGAAAAGCTGCGCGGGCTCGCGCGCGTCGGCTGCGGCGGCGCGACCGCCCCGCCCGCGCTGTTCGCGGAGGTCGCGGCGAGGATGCCGTGGACGCGCTTCATCAACCATTACGGCCAGTCGGAGTCCGGCCCGCTGACCATGCTGCGCCCGTTCGAGTCGCGCGACCGCACCGGCACGGTCGGCCGCCCGGCGGCCGGGGTGGAGATCGACGTGGTCGACGAGACCGGCGCGACCGTGCCGCCGGGAACGGTGGGCGAGATCGTGACGCGCGGCCCCGGGCTGATGACCGGCTACTACAACGACCCGGAGGAGACCGCCGCCTTCTTCCGCAACGGCGACGGCTGGGGCTGGACCGGCGACCTGGCGCGCGTCGACGAGGACGGGTTCGTCACCCTGGTCGGCCGGTCGAAGGACATGATCGTGTCCGGCGGGGTCAACATCTACCCGCGCGAGGTCGAGCTGGTGCTGGAACGCCACGAGGCGGTGGCCGAATGCACCGTGTTCGGCATCCCCGATGCGAAATGGGGCGAGGCGCTGGCCGCGCTGGTGGTGCGCGAGGGCGGCGCGACGGCGGGCGAGGACGCGCTGATCGCGTTCTGCGCCGAGAACCTCGCCCGCTTCAAGCGGCCGAAGCTGCTGCGCTTCGTCGACGCCATCCCGAAGACCCCCGCCGGCAAGGTGCAGAAGCCGAAGCTGCGCGCGGCGCTGCTGAAGGAGCTGGGGCTAGATTAGACGCGTCAGAACTGCGACTCCGCCTGCAGGAACCGGATTTCGGTGTCCCTCGGCAGGGAGTTGCGGTCGACGACCAGCACGCTGCCCTTCTCCGACCGGATCGTGTAGCTGGCCCTCGCGCGCTCGAAGAATGCGTCGGCGGAGCCGAAGAAGCCGAAATGCATGGGGATCACCAACTTGGGCTCGATCTGGGCGATCACGGCCAGCGCCTGTTCGTGGGTCATGGTGGACGAGCCGTCAATCGGCACGAACAGCACGTCGATGCGCCCGATCCGCAAGAGCTGGTCGCGCGTGAGGATGTGGTGCAGATGGCCCAGATGGGCGATGCAGAGGTTGGAAATCTCGAACACGAAGACCGAGCTCGAGTTCCGCCCGCCGCCATAGGTCTCTCCCACATTGGTCGGCACGTTGAAGACGCGCAGGTCCTTCCACTTCACGTCGTGCGCCGGCAGCCCGCCCGCCGGGTTCCAGCCGCGCAGCACGAAGCGGATGCCGGGGTCGGGCGTGTCCGTGTAGTGCGTCGAGTGCGGGTTGTTCATGCTGACGATGTCGGGCACCCCCGCCGGCACGTTGAGCCCGTTATAGTCGGTCACCGCCGACGCGCCCTGCGGCGTCTCGATCAGGAAGCTGGAATGGCCGAGATAGCTGATCCTGACCGTCCCTTCCGGCGCCGCGGCGGGCAGGAAGGCGGCCCGGTGCAGCAGCGGCGCGCGCTCCACCATGCCGAAGGCGCAGGCCGCCTGCGCGGCGCCGGGCGCGAGGACGACAAGCAGCGCGAGGCTGCGCAGCGCCATGCGGGTGATCGACGTCATCGGCTCCATCCCCTTCTCGCCAGCTCATGCCGCAACCGGATCAAGATAGAACAACGGGGACGAAATGCCAGCCGCCGCGGCCCCGCAGGCGACCGTCTCGCGCAGAATTGACCTACAACGCCAGCGCGGCGCCGTCGCTGCGCGGGTCGGTCGCGCCCTCGATGAGCCCGCTGGCGTGCCGCGACACCGCGCCTGCGTGGCCGAGCATCGAGGAGAACGGCCCAACCGGCTGCACCCGGTGGCCGGCCTCGGCCAGCGCCCGCAGCACC
>WHUE01000062.1 GCA_009377375.1 Alphaproteobacteria bacterium
CTTCCGGGGCGGACGGCGTCCGCTCCGGCTGAACCGGGCCGGCCGCGCCGGTCAGTGGCTCATCAGCACAGGCACCGCGCTCTGCTCGAGCACGCGCTTCGTCACCCCGCCGAGCACGAATTCGCGCAGCCGCGAATGGCCCCAGGCCCCCATGACGAGGAGGTCGGCGCCGATATCCGACAGGCGCGACACGATGGCGTCGCCCACCGACTGGCCCTTGCGGACGACGTTGTCCACGGCCGCGTCGATCCCGTGGCTCCGCAGGGCGCGGGCCAGGTCCTCGCCCGGCTGCGCGTTCTGCCCGGGCCCAAGCTGGTTGACGCACAGTATGGTGACGGACGCCGCGCGTTCCAGGATCGGGAGCGCGTCCTTGACCGCCCGCGCCGCCTCGCGGCTGCCGTTCCATGCGATCGCGACGCGCTGTCCGATCCCGTCGTGCTCGACCGGCGGCACGACGATGACCGGAACGCCGCCGCCGAACACCACGTCATGCGCAATGTTCCGCCCGTTGCTCTCGGCCTTGCCGAGGATGACGAGGTCGGCGGTGCGCGCATACTGGACGAGATAGGGCACGGCGCTGCCCGCGCCGACGCCGTCCTCGATATGGTGATCGAACGCGATGCCGGCGGCCCGCGCCGGCTCCGTGAAGCTGTCGATCGCCGCCCTTTCCGCATTCTCGAGCTCGGCGTTCTGCGCCGCCACCGCCTGGCGGAACTGTTCGTTGAGCCCGACGCCGGCACCCCCCGGCAGCCCCTGCGAGATCACCATCTGGCGCACGAAAAGCCCGGTGAGGCGGGCTTCGTGCACCTGGGCGAGCTGGATGGCGAGATCGTAGCGGGCCGGCGCGGCGCGATCGGTATCGATGCTAAGGAGCAGATTTTTGAGTGCCATAGCGCACCTCCTCTGGAGATTCCCCCACGTCCTGTAGACGATGCGGCGGGCAGAATATTCCCGGCCGGCGACAGTACGGGTGCGTGTGGATCGGGCCGTGGACCGTGCGCTACCGCCGCCCCTGCCCGAACAGGATGGCCCGCGCCGCCTCCGTCAGCGCCTCCGAGCGGGTGCGGGCGCGCTCGTCCGCCAGCAGGGCCATGCCGCGCTGCACGGCGTCGCGGGCGGCAATGCGGTCGAACCAGGCCTTCACGTGCGGGAACGGCGCCCAGTCCTGGCCGTGATAGCGGTGGACGCGCACCCAGGGCCAGCAGGCCATGTCGGCGATGGAATAGTCGTCGCCGGCGAGATAGGGCGCCCCGGCCAGCCGCCGGTCCATCACGCCGTAGAGCCGCGCCGCCTCGTCGGTGAAGCGCTGGATGGCGTAGGGCACGCGTTCGGGCGCCGCGTCGCGGAAATGATGGGCGTTGCCGCAGACCGGGCCGAGATTGGCCATCTGGAACATCAGCCATTCCAGCGCCGCATAGCGGGCCGCGCCCGAGGCCGGCAGGAACCGGCCGGTCTTTTCCGCCAGGTAGACCAGGATTGCGCCGGATTCGAACACCGAGACCGGCGCGCCCTCCGGCCCGTCCTCGTCGAGGATGGCGGGCATGCGGTTGTTGGGGCCGATCTTCAGGAATTCCGGCTTGAACTGGTCGCCCGCCGTGATGTCCACCACCTGCACCCGGTAGGGCAGCGCGCATTCCTCCAGCATGATGGAGACCTTGTGCGCGTTCGGCGTCGGCCAGGCGTGTAGGACGATCATCGGGACGGCCCCGAGCCTTTGACGTTTCCCCGGTCGTCACCCCGGCCTTGAGCCGGGGTCCAGCGCCCGGCGCCGCATCTGCACCGACGACTGGACCCCGGCTCAAGGCCGGGGTGACGGCGAGGCGAAGTGCGGGACACGGAGACCATCGGAGTCCTACACCGCCGCCGCCACCGCCTCGCCCACGTCCTTCGTTCCGGCATTGCCGCCGAGATCGCGGGTGCGGGGGCCGCCGTCGCGGATGACGGATTCGAACGCCCGGACGATCGCCTGCGCGGCCTCGGCCTCGCCCAGATGCTCCAGCATCATCGCGCCGGACCAGATCTGGGCGACCGGGTTGGCGACGCCCTTGCCCGCGATGTCGGGGGCGGAGCCGTGGACGGGCTCGAACATGGAGGGATGCCTGCGTTCGGGATTGATGTTGCCCGACGGCGCGATGCCGATGGAGCCGGCGACGGCGGGGCCGAGATCCGACAGGATGTCGCCGAACAGGTTGGTGCCGACCACCACGTCGAACCAGTCCGGATGGAGGACGAAATTCGCGGTCAGGATGTCGATATGGTACTTGTCGGTCCCGATCTCCGGAAACTGCGCCGCCATCGCCTCGAACCGCTCGTCCCAGTAGGGCATGGAGTGGATGATGCCGTTGGACTTGGTGGCGCAGGTGACCTTCTTCCGCCCCTCGCGCCGCGCCAGATCGAAGGCGAAGCGCATGATGCGGTCGCAGCCGCGCCGCGTGAACACCGCCTGCTGCACGGCGAGCTCGGCGTCGGTGCCCTCGTACATCCGGCCGCCGATGCTGGAATACTCGCCCTCGACGTTCTCGCGCACGACGAGGAAGTTTATGTCCTCCGGCCCGCGGTCGCGTAAGGGTCCCGTCATGCCCTCCAGCAGGCGGACCGGGCGGAGGTTCGCGTACTGGTCGAATTCGCGCCGGATCGGGATCAGCATGTCCCACAGCGAGACATGGTCCGGCACGCCGGGCCAGCCGACCGCGCCGAGGAAGATGGCGTCGAATTCCGAAAGCCGCTCGATCCCGTCCTTCGGCATGACGTAGCCGAGCCGGTCGTAGGACGAGCAGTCCCAGGGGAACTCCGTCCAGGCGCAGGCGAAGCCGAACCTGCGCCCCGCCGCCTCCGCCACGCGGATGGCCTCCGGCATGACTTCCTTGCCGATGCCGTCCCCCGCGATGACCGCGATTTTATGTGTGGCCATGATGCGTCCCCGTCCCTGTGCCGTCCCGCCCGGCCTCTCGCATAGCGCGAATCCGCGTTCCCGCCAAGGAAACGGGGCGGCCCCGAAGAGCCGCCCCGCGCATGAACGGATCCGTGCCGCCGCCTATCTCGGCGCGGACACGTAGCGGAGATAGGGCTTCGGCGCCTTCCACCCTTCGGGGTACTTCTTCTTCGCGTCCTCGTCGGAAACGGCGGGCGCGATGATAACGTCCTCGCCCTTCTTCCAGTTCACCGGCGTCGCGACCTGGTGCTTCGCGGTCAGCTGGCAGGACTCCACGAGCCGCAGCACCTCGTCGAAATTGCGGCCGGTGCTCATCGGGTAGGTGAGCATCGCCTTCACCTTCTTGTCCGGCCCGATGACGAAGACCGAACGCACGGTGGCGTTGTCCGCCGGGGTGCGGCCTTCCGAGCTGTCGCCGGCGCCGGCGGGCAGCATGTCGAACGCCTTCGCGACCTTGAGCTCCGGATCGCCGACCATCGGATAGGTGACCTTGTGGCCCGACGTGTCCTCGATGTCCTTGGCCCACTTCGCGTGGTTGTCGACCGGGTCCACGCTGAGACCCATGATCTTCACGTTGCGCTTGTCGAATTCCGGCTTCAGCCCGGCCATGTAGCCCAGCTCGGTCGTGCAGACCGGGGTGAAGTCCTTCGGGTGCGAGAACAGGATCGCCCAGCCGTCGCCGATCCAGTCGTGGAACTTGAGCTTGCCCTGGGTGGTCTCCGCCTCGAAATCCGGAACGGTGTCGCCGATTCTCAGGCTCATCTTTGCGTCTCCTCCGTTTATGGTTTTCACGTCTGTGTGAATTCGCCCCTTAGCTAGGACGGATTCCGGAAAAAGAAAAGCCGCTATCGTGGCGTGGCGCCGTCCTCCGGAGGCGGGGTGCGCCGCCGCGCGCGCTCGGCCAGCAGCATGTAGTAGGAGCTGCCGAAGATGATCGCCGCGCCCACCCAGGTCCAGACCTCCGGCAGCTCGGAGAACAGCATCCAGCCGACCCCGACGGACCAGACCAGGCGCAGGAAGCTGAACGGCTGCACCACCCGCGCCTCGGCCTGGCCCAGCGCGCGGGTGTGGCAAAGCGCGCCCAGCGTGTTGCTGATCCCGATGGCGAGGATCCACGGCCAGTGCTCGAGGCTCGGCGTCACCCAGTAGACGACCGCCAGCGGCGTCGCCATCAGCAGCATCAGCAGCGAGTTGAAGGCGGTGATGCGTTCCGGCGATTCCGTGGCGGTCAGCTTGCGGATGCAGATATTGGCGCTGGCGTAGCATGCCGCCGTCGCCAGCGCCGCCAGCGCGGCCAGCGACACGGTGGCGAAACCCGGCCGGACGATCACCATCGCGCCGGCGAAGCCCACGGCGCAGACGATCCAGGCCCGCGCCCCGGCGCCTTCCTTGAGCAGCAGGACGGCCAGCAGGATGGTGAACATCGGCACGGTGAACATCAGCGCGTAGGTGTCGGCCACCGGCATGTTGGCCAACGCGAAGAACAGGCAGACCGTGCCGATATAGGACAGGGAGGAGCGGGCGAGATAGAGCTTCATCCGCCGGGGGCGCAGCGAATCCTGCCGCGCGCGCCAGATCATGGTCGGCGCCATCATCGCGGTCGCGACCAGCCCGCGCAGGAACACCAGCTCGAACGTGCTGTATTCCCCGCCCATCTGGCGCACAGCGCCGCCGGTGACCGCCGCCATCATCGTCGCCGCCACCATCCAGAGGATGGCGCGGACGGGCGAAGAGCGGGGCGCCGGCTGCGCGTTCATGACGGAGACTGGCCCATGCCGCCGGAAGGCGGACCGGGCGTCGACGTGATCGTCCGGTAGATGCCCGCGGCAACGCCGCTGCTCGTCAGCCTGTCCAGCATGGTTCCGGGGTGCGCCGCGGCGCGACCGCGCCTGTTGAGAAGGCGGACAGTGTATAGGGTTTTGCCGCGGTGCGAAAACAGCGGGCGGAGGGGCCCTTCCCGAGAGCGCCGCGGCCTACTCGAAGATCGCGAGCTGCGCCTTCATCTCGGCGATGGTGAGGGGGAATTCCAGCCCGTCGCGGGCATAGAGCAGCGCGGCGGGCGGGACGCGGGAGATGTCGCGCTGCAGGTCGAGGCCGAACCGCGCGCTCAGCCCGGCGCGCCAGGCCAGCGCCATCATGGTGCGGCCGCTTTTCGCCATTATCATGCGGCGCACCCGCGCCGCCGGCAGCCCCGCGCGCAGGGCCAGCGCGACGACCAGGAAATCGGTCTCGCCGTTATCCAGCGCGACCGCCAGAACCGAGTTGCTGAGCTTGCGCGCCTGGTGCAGCCGGCGCGCCTTCGCCGCGGCCGCCGATTCGCCATCGCTTCGCCCGTCCGCGGCGACGGAGTCCGGCGCAGCGCCGCCGTCGGGCCGCGCGGCCATCTCGGCCTCCATCCGCCGGGCGAGGGCGCCGCTGTATTCCTTGCGCCCGCGCAGCAGCCCCAGAAGCGGGGCCGCCACCACCCGGGCCAGCCGCAGCAGAACGCCGTCGCCAAGGGTGGGCCGTTCGGCCATCGGGCGCTGCCATGCGCCGATATCGCCCGACCGGTCGGCCAGGTCCTCCATGACCGCGTCCTCGATCTCGGCCCCCTCGTTGGCGAGCATGCGCGCGACCGCCTGCGGCGAGCCCCGGCCGGCCAGCGCGCCCGTCACCCGCGCGCTCACGACCGCGCGGCCGGCGATGGCTTCCTGCGCCCAGTCCGGCGGGTCGTCGGCGAGAATGTCGATCACATCGTCGTCGGTCAGCACGGGCGAGGCGCGCAGCACGGGCGAGGCCACTGTTTCCTCCCTGTCGCGGGCGAGGCCGACGACGATGTCGCGCGGTGCGTCCGCGCTGCCGGCGAAGACATCGGTCAGCATCTTCCGCACGCGCACGGCCTGGTCGCGCGCCAGCGTCTCCAGGATGGTGAACCCCATGCGCCAGAGGTTCCGCCGCGCGGTATCGTCGAGCCCGTCGCCCACCGCCTTGCGGGCGAGCGCGCAGCGGACCGAGACATCCGCGTCGCGGGCGAGTTTCGCGTCCGCCTGAGGCGGGGTGGAGGGGTTCCCGGCCACGGCCCGGCGCACGGCGACGTCGGCGTCGTCGGCCAGGTAGAACAGCGCCTCGGGCGGGGTGGACGGGTCGGCGGCCAGCGCGCGGCGCGACGCCGTGTCGTCGCCCCGTATGATCGAGGCGATGCGCTGGTACTCGGCTATGGCTTGCGGCATGGGTTCCGATCCGGCTTTGCGGGCAAGGCTACCGGCGGCCGGTTAACGTTTTCTTTGCGCGCGCCCTTCCGTTCGAGTGGGCAGGCCATACATAATGAGGGTCGAAACGCGTTCCCCCGCGCCCTTCGGAAATGGCGGAAAACGGCTATGAGAATACCTTCGACAATCGTTGCCGCCGCCTTGGCGCTCGCGCTCGGCACGGCCGCCGCGTCGGCCCAGACCGCCCCGGCGGGAACGCCCGGCAAGCCTCCGGCCGGAAACGGCGGGAAGGAGGCTGAGGCCCCGGCGGAGGGATATTTCAACGCCTTCGCCTGCGAAAAGATCGACCGGCCCCTGCGGGTGGCGGTCGAGCTTCTGGACAATACGGAAGACAACATGCGGCTGCGCGACGTCTTCGTCGAGCGGCTGTCGAAGAGCGGCGCCCGGGTCGAACCCGGCGCGGCGCTTATCCTGAGCCTCGACATCGAAACGGTGCGCGAGGGGCGGATCAGGAAACCGAGCGACCTGGTCGACGTGTATGTCGGCATGGGCGGCCCCGACCCCAACGCCGATCCGCTGAACCGGCAGCCGGACAGCGGGTCCACCTCCATCGACGATTCCGAGGCGCGGGTCCGCATGAACATCTGGTCCAACCGGCGGGACAGCGTGATCGGCGGGCCGCGCCGGAAGGCCGAGGGCGACGTGGTCGACCAGCTTCACGTCACCATCAACATCAACAGCCGCACGGACGGAACCTGCCTGTGGCGCGGCGACGCGATCCACAATCTCGACGGCGGCGAGCCCAGGACCATAGGCGCCGCGCTGATGCGCTACCTCGTCGCCCAGATCGGCAAACCCGCCTCGCGCCAGCCGATCCGGCTCGACAACTAGGGTCGCAGCGTCGGGCAGTACAAATCCGGTGTCATCCCGGACGCGACGCCACGGCTGTCCGGCGTGGTTTCCGGACTCCCTTTTATCGTCATGCCCCGGCTCGACCCACTGCTGTCCAGGATGACAGCGGGGTAACAGCCTTACGATTCCCGCGGCGTCAGCCCGTAGGCCCCGGCCAGCAGCTCGTAGGACCGCAGCCGCGCCTCGAAGGTGGGGCAGATGGTGACGATCACCAGCTCGTCGACGCCGAATTCGGCAGCCAGAGCGTCGAGCTTCGCCTTCGCGGTTCCGGGCGCGCCCCAGATCCAGCGATTGCGGTTATAGGCGGCGAGCCGCGCCTGCTCGGGCGTGAACTCGTACGCCTCCGCTTCCGCGACCGTCGGCACCGGCGCGGTGACCCCGCTGCGCTGGCGCACGGTCCACATGTCGCGGGTGCGGATCAGCCGCTCGGCCTCCTCGTCGGTGTCGGCGCAGATGACGAAGGCGGCAACGGCGGCGCGCGGCGCGGGCCAGTCCGCGGACGGGCGGTAGTTGTCGAAATAGAGCCGCATGATCTGCGGCCCGTTCTCGGCGCTGATGAAATGGGCGTAGCCGAAGGGCCGGCCGAAATAGGCGGCGAGCTGCGCGCTCTGGTCGCTGGAACCCAGCAGCCAGAGCTCGGGGACGGTATCGCCCGCCGGCTGCGCCCGCACCCTGGCGAAGGGATGGTCCTCCGGCAACGTGCCGGCGAGGTATCCCATCAGGTCGCTGACCTGCATCGGATAGCGCGCGTGGTCGAGCGCGCCCGGGCCGACCGTCATCGCATGCGCGGTCAGCCCGTCCGAGCCCGGCGCGCGGCCGATGCCGAGATCGATGCGGCCGGGAAACAGCGCCTCCAGCATGCGGAACGTCTCCGCCACCTTGAGCGGGCTGTAATGGCTGAGCATCACCCCGCCGGACCCGACGCGCAGCCCCTTCGTGCGCGCCGCCACCTGTCCGATCATGATCTCGGGCGCGGTGCCGGCCAGCCCGTTGCTGGAATGGTGCTCCGCCAGCCAGTAGCGGTGGTAGCCCAGCACGTCGCAGGCCTCTGCCAGGCGCAGCGTCTCCTCCAGCGCGCCGGCGGGGGTGACGCCGGTGCGGATGGGCGACTGGTCGAGGACGGAGAGGACGGTCATCGCGTCATCGTATACCGGGTTTTCGCGGGGCGGGAAATCGCCCCCGCCGCCCTTGGCGCGGCGCGGCCCGGCGCATAGAGTGCGGCCATGGCCACGACCGAAAAGTCCGACACGGCCGAGGCCCGGGGCGACGCCCGCTGGTCCGCGCTGTTCCGGGACGGGCGCGGGGTCTACACCCTGCTTCTCAACCTCGGCATATCGCTGCACGCGCTCGACATCTTCGTGATCATCACGGTGATGCCCACCGTGGTGGCCGATATCGGCGGGCTGCCCTACTACACCTGGACGTCGGCGCTCTACATGGTGGGTTCCATCGTCGGCGCGGCCTGCGGCGGGCACATGCACGCCCGGTTCGGCCGCCGGCGCGGCTATCTGTACGGCGGTCTGGTGCTGCTGGCGGGGTCGATCGGCTGCGCGATACCGCCGGACATGGCGACGCTGCTGGTCGCCCGCGTCGTCAAGGGCGTCGGCGGCGGGCTGGTGCTCGCCCAGAGCATGATCCTGGTGCGCGAGCTGTACGACGGGCAGCTGCGGACCCGGATGCTGGCGCTGATCACCGGCATATGGTCGGTGGCCGCCGTGATCGGACCGGCGCTGGGCGGGGTGTTCGGCGAGCTGGGCTGGTGGCGGGGCGCGTTCTGGGCGACGGTGCCCTTCGCCATCGGCTTCTGCTGGATGGCAGCGAAGGCGGTGCCCGAGTCGACGCCGGAGAACACGGGACGCCGGCTGGCCTGGCGGCGGCTGACCATGCTGGCCGCGGGCGTCATCTGCGTCAGCCTGACCAGCGAATACAAGCAGCCGGTCCCGGCCGCGCTGCTGGTCGTCGCCGCAATCGCGCTGACCTGGGCCACCTTCCGGCGCGACGCGGCCTCGGCCGAGCGGCTGTTTCCGTCGCACCCGCTGTCGCTGTTCAGCCCGGTGGGGCTGTCCTACTGGGTCTATTTCCTGATCTCGGTCACGCACACCTCGCTGCTGATCTTCGCGCCGCTGTTCCTGTACGTATTGCACGGGATGAGCCCGCTTTTCGTCGGCTATCTGAGCCTGATCTTCTCCTTCGCCTGGACCGGCGGCTCGGTGCTGGCGTCGGGGCTGTCGCAGCGGTCGGGCGGGATCGCCGCCGTGGCCGGGATGGTGCTCTGCGCCGCCAGCATCGCCGTGTTCGCCGTCGGGGTGGTCGGCGGGTTCGCCGCCCCGCTGGTGACGGTGAGCGTCGCCATCACCCTGGCCGGGTTCGGCATCGGCGCGACCAACGTGCAGATGACCGCCTTCGGCATGGCCGCCGCCCTGCCGGGCGAGGAAAGCGTCACCGCCTCGTCGATGCCGACCATACGCGCGCTCGGCGTCGCCTTCGGCGCGGCGATCTCGGGGCTGGTGGCGAACACCGCCGGGCTCGACGGCGGCGCCACGCCGGAGACGGTGCGGCGGGTCGCCCTCTGGGTGCTGGCGATGTCGGCCGCCGTGCCGCTGCTCGGCGCGCTCAGCACGCTGCGGGCGCTGATGCTGCGACGCCACGTCGGATAGGCCTGGCGCCCGGTTGCGGGGGCATGAGGCCGGGAATAGAGTCGGACAAACGCCGGATGCGCAGCGGCGGCCCGTGTGCCGCCGCCGGGCCGGATCGAACACGGAGACCGCCATGCCGATCAAGACCGTTGCCATCCTGAGCCCGGGCGAGATGGGCGCCGCCGTGGGGCGGGCGCTGCACGATGCCGGGTTCGCCGTCGTCACCTGCCTGGAAGGGCGCGGCGACTTCACCCGCAAGCGTGCCGAGGCCGCCGGATTCGCCTTCGCCGACACGCTGGAGGCGCTGCTGGGCGAGGCCGATCTGGTGCTGTCCATCCTGCCGCCGGAACACGCGCCGGCGCTGGCCGGGCGCGTGGCCGCCGCGATGAAGGCGTCCGGCCGGACACCTCCCTTCGCCGACCTCAACGCCATCGCGCCGGAGACCTCGCGCGCCACGCAGAAGACGATCGAGGCGGCGGGGGCGGCCTATATCGACGGCGGCATCGTCGGCAGCCCGCCGGGCAAGACCGACAAGGCCACCCGCATCTTCGTCAGCGGCGAGCACGCTCCGATGCTGGACGCGCTGGGCGGGCCGGAGATCGCCATCCGCCAGTGCGGGCCGGAGATCGGGCGCGGCTCCGCCGTGAAGATGGTCTATGCCGGCATCACCAAGGGCACCAGCGCGCTGCACACCGCCGCGCTTCTGGCCGCCGAGAAGCTGGGCGTCGCCGACGAGCTGCACGAAGAGCTCGCCTACAGCGTCCCGCCGCTCTACAAGCGGATGGAGGCGATGACCCCGTCGCTCCCCGCCACCTCGGGCCGCTACATGGGCGAGATGCGCGAGATCGCGCGCACGATGGAGGATTGCGGCGTCACGCCCCATTTCCACATCGGCTCGCTGGAGGTCTACGAGGTGCTGAACCGCACCCCCTTCGCCACCGAGCTGCGCGAGACCGTGGACAAGTCCCGCACCATGCGCCAGACGATCAGGACCGCCGCCGAATACGTGCCGGTCAAGCCGGCGGCGGAATAGGCCGGCGGGCGCGGCGGCGATTTTCCCCTCTCACCCGTCGTGGTCGGCGAAGGCCGACCATCCACGTTTTGTATTTTTTTCAGTGTTCTAGCGGGATTCAAGAAAATGAAACTCGTGGATGGTCGGCCTTCGCCGACCATGACGACAAGGTGAGACTCCGGGTTCGCTCAGTTGCCGTTCGCTCGCAAGCCAGAGGATCCGGGGCGCAGTGACCTACGCGGAATCGCTTGACCGAACAGCAATAGCCCATGCCGGATTTTGACGTCATCGTCATCGGCGCGGGCGCGGCCGGGCTGATGTGCGCGGCGGAGGCGCAGCGGCGCGGGCGCCGGGTGCTGGTGCTCGAGCGGGCGCCCAGGGCGGGGCAGAAGATCCTCATCTCCGGCGGCGGGCGCGCCAATTTCACCAACCTGCACGCCTCGCCCGCCAATTTCCTGTCGGACAACCCGCGCTTCTGCGTCTCGGCGCTGAACCGATACACCCAGCACGACTTCATCGCGCTGGTGGACCGGCACCGCATCGCCTGGCACGAGCGCGACCACGGCCAGCTGTTCTGCCTCGGCTCGGCCGCGCAGATCGTCGACATGCTGATGGCGGAGGCGCAAGGCGCCGGCGTGCAGACATCCGTGAACGTGACGCGTGTATCGAAAGACGAACGGGGCTTCGCGGTGGACACCGATCGCGGGTCCTTCGCGGCGGGCGCGCTGGTCGTCGCCACCGGCGGGCCGTCGATCCCGAAGATGGGGTCGAGCGGATTCGCCTACGGCATCGCCCGGCAGTTCGGCCTCGCCGTGATCGAGCCGCGCCCCGGTCTGGTGCCGCTGACCTTCGACGCCGAGACGCTGGCCCGGCTCGAGGGGCTGGCCGGCGTTTCCGTCGACGCGACGGTCACGCTCGGCAAGGTGAGCTTCACCGAAGCGCTGCTGTTCACCCACCGGGGGCTCAGCGGGCCGGCGATCCTGCAGATCTCGTCCTACTGGCGCGCGGGCGACACCGTCGCCATAGACCTGCTGCCCGGAATCGACGCCTTCCGGCTGCTGAAGGAGGCGAAGGACGGCGAGCCCCGCAAGGAGGCGGGCTCGGTGCTGGCCCAGCACCTGCCCCGCCGGCTGGCGCAGCGCATGGCGGAATGGGCGGGGTGCGAGGGCAGGCTGGCCGACGCCGCCGACAGGGCGCTGCGCCGCCTGGCCGGACAGGTGAACGCCTGGCGCGTCGTCCCCGCCGGCTCGCAGGGCATGCGCACGGCGGAGGTCACGGTCGGCGGCGTCGACACCAGGGGCCTGTCGTCGAAGACCATGGAGGTCCGCTCCGTCCCCGGCCTCTACTTCATCGGCGAGGCGGTCGACGTCACCGGCCATCTGGGCGGGTTCAACTTCCAGTGGGCCTGGGCGTCCGGCCATGCCTGCGGACAGGCGGTGTAGGGGCTCGCGCATCCGCTTGCGCCGACTCCGCCGCTTCGGCGATCATGGCGGTGAGATGCCGCGCGACCAGCTCGAGCCCGATATCGAAATCCTGCCCCTGCCCGACGGCAGGGAGGCCACGCTGCTGATCCGGCGCAGCGTGCGGGCGCGGCGCATCGTTCTGCGGGTGCGCGCCGCCGAGGGTGGCATCGAGCTGGTGCTGCCGGGCCGCGCGTCGCGCCGGCGCGGGCTGGCCTTCGCCCGCAGCAAGGCCGGCTGGATGGCCGAGCAGCTGGCCGCGCTGCCCGGGCCGGTGCCGTTCGAGCACGGCGCCGAACTGCCGGTGATGGGCGCCACGCTTACCCTGCGCCACTCTGACGACCTGCTGGCGGTCGCCTGGCGGGACGGCGACACGCTCTCGGTCGGCGGGCCGCCCGGCGGCATGTCCGACCGGGTGGAGCGCTGGCTGCGCGAGCTGGCGCGGCGCGAGATCGGCGCCCGCGCCCGCGCCAAGGCCGCGGCGATCGGGCAGACTCCCGGCCGCATCACGCTGCGCGACACCCAGAGCCGCTGGGGGAGCTGCACCGAGGGCGGCAACCTGAACTTTTCCTGGCGGCTGGTGCTGACGCCGGAGCCGGTGCTGGACTACGTGGTCGCGCACGAGGTCGCCCATCTCGTCGAGTTCAACCATTCCCGGCGCTTCTGGCGGCTGGTCGGCGAGCTCTGCGCCGAGCCGGAATTCGCCCGAAAATGGCTGCGCGCGAACGGACCGGGGCTGCATGCCTACGGGCTGCGGCGGCGCTCGCTCCAGGCGTTGTAGAACACCGCGCCGAAGATGATCGGCGCGCCGACGAAGATCCACACATCCGGCACCTGGCCGAAGGCGGCATAGCCGATCAGGCTGGCCCACACCACCTTGGTGAAGTCGATAGGCAGCACCAGCGTCACGTCGGCCTCGCGCAGCGCCTGGCTGAGGCAGAGCTGGGCGATGGACCCCAGGACCCCGATCCCGACCAGCCAGGCGAGTTGGACCGCCGTCGGCGTCTGCCAGACGAACAGCGCCGCGACGCCCGCCATCGGCGCCATCAGGATGGCGGCGTAGAGCGAGATGGTGACGCTGGTCTCGGTGCGCGCCAGCGACTTGATGATGTTGAGCGCCACCGCCCACAGCACGTTGGAGACCAGCACCATCGACGCGCCCAGCGACAGCGAGGGGTTGGCGGGATCGAGGATGACCAGCGCGCCGGCGAAGCCGATCCCCATGGCGATCCAGCGCCGCAGGTTCATCGGCTCGCGCAGGAACACGACGGCGACCAGCGACGCGAACAGCGGCACGGTCAGGCTCAGCGCCACGACCTTGGCCAGCGGCTCCAGGCTGAGTCCGACGAAATAGGTCAGCAGCGCACCGATATTGAGCACCGAGCGGATCAAATGCGTGCCGAGGCGCCGCGTCCGCAGGTGGTGCAGCCCCTTGGGCAGCGAGACGCCGAGCAGGAAGACCGGCCGACGACCTGGCGGAAGAACGCCACCTCGAACACGTGCATCGAATGCGACAGGTACTGCACCGAGCCGTTCATGCCCGAGATGCTGACGGTCGAGGCCAGCATATAGGCCATCCCGCGCAGCCTGGCCGCGGCGGTCTCGGCGTCCGGGTCGGGCGGCGGCGCGGCCGGATCCAGCGGTTCGGTATAGGCCATCCTGTCCGGCGGGGTTGCGTATCCCGCCTGAGTAGCACGGATCGGGATGCGGCGCGAACCGCGCCGGGTTACAGCGACAGCGGCGTGAAGCGGATGTCGCGGTCGTAGACGTCGACGCCTTCCCGGCGCTTGAGGAAACCGCATACGGCGCAGGTGACCGGGGTGGCCAGCGCCTCGTAGCCGCATTTCACCAGCCACTGGGTCAGGATCGCGCCGGCGAGCACCGGCCACGGCATGATCCCGGCGAAGGCGGCCGTCATGAACACGGCGGAATCGAGCCCCTGCCCGACAAAGGTGGAGGCGATGGCGCGCAGCCACAGATGACGGCCCTCCATCGCGACCTTCATCCGCGCCAGCACATAGGCGTTGGCGAACTCGCCCACCAGATAGGCGATCAGCGACGCCGCGACGATCCGCGGCACCTGTCCGAGTATGGCGTCGAACGCGGCCTGGTCCTGCCAGAACGGCGCCGCGGGCAGGGCCTGCGCCGCCCAGATCGCGACGACCACCAGCGCATTGGCGCCGAAGCCGTACCAGATCACGCGCCTGACCGCGCGGTAGCCGTAGACCTCGGTGATCACGTCGCCGACGATATAGCTGATCGGGAAGATGATGATCCCCGCCGTCATCACCAGCCCGCCGACCAGGATCAGCTTCACCGCCAGGATATTTGCGGCGATCAGGCAGGCGACGAACAGCGCCACCAGAGCCGCGAACCAGGGCGATCCGATGGCCGCCGCGCCGTTGTCCCGCTTCTCGTCGCTCATGTTCCGTTCCGCGTAATGCCTCCGGCGCCCCTTGGCCGAAGCGCCGGCAAGGTGCTGGCAATCGCGCGCCGTTTCAAGCAAATTGTGGCCGGTTTCCGGCGGGGCGGCGCGCGCCCCGCATCCGAGGCGCCCGCAAGACAGCCATGAAAACGAGCCTGTTCGATTTCGACCTGCCGCGCGACCGCATCGCGCAGGCCCCGGCGGAGCCGCGCGACGCGGCCCGGCTGCTGGTGGTCGGCGAGGCGCTGGCCGACCGGGGCATGCGCGACCTGCCCGGTCTGCTGCGACCGGGCGATGCGCTGGTCGTGAACGATACCCGCGTCATCCCGGCCCGGCTGACCGGCCGGCGAGGGACGGCGAAGATGGAGATCACGCTGCACCGCAGGCGCGGCGGCGACGAGTGGCTGGCCTTCGCCCGCCCGGCGCGCAGGCTGCGCGAGGGCGACCGGATCGAGTTCGCGCACGGCCTCTCGGCCGAAGTGACGGAAAAGCGGGAGGCCGGCGAGATCGCCCTGCGCCTGGTGGCCGAGGACGTCGATGCCGCGCTGGAACGCGCCGGGGCGATGCCGCTGCCGCCCTATATCGAGCGGAAATCCGGTCCGGCGGACACCGACCGGCGCGACTACCAGACCGTCTACGCCGCCCATCCCGGCGCGGTCGCCGCCCCCACCGCCGGGCTGCATTTCACCGAGGCGCTGCTCGCCGCCATCGAGGCGGCGGGGGTCGCGCTCCACCGCGTCACGCTGCATGTGGGCGCCGGGACCTTCCTGCCGGTCAAGGCGGAGGACACGGCGGATCACAGGATGCACAGCGAATGGGGCCGCGTGGAGGCCGGGACCGCGGCGGCGCTCAACGCCGCGCGGGCGGCGGGCGGGCGCATCGTCGCCGCCGGCACCACGGCGCTGCGGCTGCTGGAAAGCGCGGCGGACGAGGATGGCTCCGTGCGCCCGTTCGAGGGCGACACCGACATCTTCATCACCCCCGGCTACCGCTTCCGCGCGGTCGACGTCCTGCTGACCAATTTCCACCTGCCGCGCTCGACCCTGTTCATGCTGGTCGCCGCCTTCGTCGGGCTGGACCGCATGAAGGCGGCCTACGACCATGCGGTCGCGGAAGGCTACCGCTTTTATTCATACGGCGACGCCTGCCTGCTGTTCCCGGCGGGGGACAAGGCATGACCGGCTTTTCCTTCTCCGTCGGCGCGACCTGCGGCGCGGCGCGGCGCGGGCGGATGGTCACGGCGCACGGGGCGGTGGACACGCCGGCCTTCATGCCGGTGGGCACGGCGGGTACGGTGAAGGCGATGACGGCGGAAGGCGTCGCCGCCACGGGGGCGCAGATCCTGCTCGGCAACACCTACCACCTGATGCTGCGGCCGGGGGCGGAGCGGGTCGCGGCGCTGGGCGGGCTGCACGAGTTCATGCGCTGGCCGGGCCCGATCCTGACCGATTCCGGCGGCTACCAGGTGATGTCGCTGGCCGAGCGCCGCAAGATCACCGAGGACGGCGTGACCTTCGCCTCGCATCTCGACGGGACGCGGATCGAGCTGACGCCGGAGCGCTCCATCGAGGTGCAGAACCTGCTGGACGCCACCATCGCCATGGTGCTGGACGAATGCACCCCGTGGCCGGCGACCGAAGAGCAAGCGGCCGAGTCGATGGAGATGTCGATGCGCTGGGCGCGGCGCTGCCGCGAGGCCTTCGAGGCGCGGCCCGGCTACGGCCTGTTCGGGATCGTGCAGGGCAGCGTGTACGAGTCCCTGCGCCAGCGTTCGGCGGCGGCGCTGCGCGAGATCGGCTTCGACGGCTACGCCATCGGCGGGCTCGCCGTCGGCGAGGGGCAGGAGCAGATGTTCGCGGTGCTGGATTTCACCGTGCCGGCGCTGCCGGAGGACGCGCCGCGCTACCTGATGGGGGTGGGCAAGCCCGCCGATCTGGTCGGCGCGGTGCAAAGGGGCGTGGACATGTTCGACTGCGTGCTGCCCACCCGGTCGGGGCGGACGGGCCAGGCCTTCACGCGGCACGGCGCGCTGACCCTGCGCAACGCGCGCCATGTGGATGATTCCGCGCCGCTCGATCCCGCCTGCCTCTGTCCCGCCTGCGCCGGCGGGTACAGCCGGGCCTATCTGCATCACCTGATCAAGGCGGGGGAGATGCTGGGCGGGATGCTGTTGACCGCCCACAACCTGCACTATTATCAGGAGCTGATGGCCGGGATGCGCGCCGCCATCGAGGCCGGGACGCTGGACGCCTTCGCCGCGGAATTCGCCGCGGTCCAGGGCGCGGAGGCCGGCCCCGCAAACGAGGAACCGACTTGAGCCCTGCCAGCCACGAGACCCTGACCCAGCTCGGCGCGGACTCCGCCCTGCCGGCCTCGCCCGACGCGGCGAAGCTGGAGCGGATCGCAAACCCGCACGCGGGCACGGCCTATCTCGCCCGGTTCACCTGTCCGGAATTCACCGCGCTGTGCCCGGTGACCGGCCAGCCGGACTTCGCCCATCTGGTGATCGACTACGCGCCCGGCCGGTGGCTGGTGGAGAGCAAGTCGCTCAAGCTCTACCTCGCCTCGTTCCGCAATCACGGCGCGTTCCACGAAGATTGCACCGTCGCCGTCGCCAAGCGGCTCGAGGCGCTGCTGGAACCCGTCTGGCTGCGCATCGGCGGCTACTGGTATCCGCGCGGCGGCATGCCCATCGACGTGTTCTACCAGTCCGGCCCGCCGCCGGAAGGGCTGTGGATTCCCGACCAGGGGGTCGCGCCCTATCGCGGGCGCGGCTGACGCGCCCCCCGTGCCGCAACAGGCGCAGGACCCGAAACAGGCCATCCGCGCCCACGCATTGGCGCTGGGATTCGATGCCGTCGGCTTCGCGCCCGCGGCGCTCGGCGAGGTGGCCCGCGACGGGCTGCGCGCCTATCTCGCCGCCGGGCATCACGGCGACATGGGCTGGCTGGAATCGCGCGCCCATCAGCGCGCGAGCCCCGACGCGCTTTGGCCCGAGGCGAAAAGCGTGGTCGTCGTCGGCATCAATTACGGCCCCGCCGGCGATCCTCTGGCGCTGCTGGAGAGGCCGGAGCGCGGCGCCGTCTCGGTCTACGCCCGGGGCCGCGACTATCACGACGTGCTCAAAGCGCGGCTGCGCCAGCTCGCCCGGCTGGTGACGGAGGACACCGGCTGCGAGGTCAAGCTGTTCGTCGACACCGCGCCGGTCATGGAAAAGCCGCTGGCGGAGACCGCCGGGCTCGGCTGGCAGGGCAAGCACACCAACCTGGTCTCGCGCACATACGGCTCCTGGCTGTTCCTGGGCGAGCTTTACACCACACTGGCGCTGGAGCCGGACGCGCCGGGGGCGGACCGGTGCGGCGGCTGTTCGCGCTGCCTCGCCGCCTGTCCGACGGATGCCTTCCCGGCGCCCTACCGGCTCGACGCGCGGCGCTGCATCTCCTACCTGACGATCGAGCACAAGGGGCACATCCCGCGCGAGCTGCGCCCGGCGATGGGCAACCGGATCTACGGCTGCGACGACTGCCTCGCCGTGTGCCCGTGGAACAAGTTCGCCCGCCGCGCCCGCGAGGACGCCTTCCTGCCCCGGCTGGAGCTGACTGCGCCGCGGCTGGCGGATTTCGCCCTGCTGGACGACGCAGCCTTCCGCGAGGTGTTCGCGGGATCGCCGGTCAAGCGGACCGGGCGCGACCGGTTCGTCCGCAACGTGCTCATCGCCATCGGCAACAGCGACGACGCGACGCTGATCCCGTCCGCCGAACGGCTGCTGGCGGACGGCTCGCCGCTGGTTCGCGCGATGGCGGTCTGGGCCTGCGGGCGGCTGTGCGACGCGGCGGAGTTCGGCGCCCTGCGCAGCTGCTTCGCGGCAACGGAGACGGACCCGGCGGTCTGCGAGGAATGGCAGGCGGAACGGGACGGCCGGCCGCCGGATCGACCGTGAATTCGCCGCAAACGTCGGCAGATTTTACAGTTGCGTGACACCAGGCCATCGGCGTTTTCGCAACTGTCTGGAATCGTTCATTTTAACGAAAATGGCACGGTTCTTGCATAGATTTCGGGTGGAGGGGTCCGTTCAGCCCCTTTGGGGTGGAAGCGGACCGGCATGCCAGCGCCTGATGCGCTTTTCTGATTTGGAACGAACATGAATACGACAATGACATTCCTGCGCAGCCGCGTGAAACACGCCGCCGCCGTTCTTGCGGCCGCGGCCATGCTGGCAGGGTTTGCGACCGGCGAGGCGCAGGCCGTTCCCGCGACCTATTCGTCGAGCGCTGACGTCACGCTGCGGCTGGTGGATATCCGGAACAGCCTGGGGGATTCCATCGCCCTGCCCGCCGGCGCAACCGTCAGCACCACCGCCAAGGTAACGCCGGACGCGGCCGACCGCGCCGAGTTCGACGCGCTGCGCGAGACCTGGAACGCGCTGAGCGGCAAATTCGCGACGGGATCGAGCACGGCCACCGGCTCCGGCACCGCGTCGACCACGAGCGACAGCTTCTCGCTGCATTCGGAAGTGTCGGGCACCAGCTTCGGCCCGGAATCCCTGGCGCTGCAGCTCACGAACGGCTATTTCGAGCTCGACAACGCCAGCGGCGAGGACCTGACCTTCCACTTCGCGCTCGACTATTCCTGGATGACCAGCGTGGCCGTCACCCCGCAGGACTTCGCCGAGGCCATCGCCTCGATGTTCGTCGACATCGACGGCGACAGCTTCATCGTGGTGCAGGATATCTTCGATATCGTCGACATCACCGACGGCAGCGACGGCAGCGTGGTGTCCGTCACTGACTACCTGTTCACGGTCTCGGTCGCCAACGGTTCCTGGGCCTTCGTCGATGTGTTCCTGGACACGGCCGGATACGCGGTGCCGGCCCCGGCCTCGGCCCTGCTGCTCGCCTTCGGTCTCGCGGCGCTCCGCCGGATGCGCAACCGCGCGGGAGGCCACGCCTAAGTGGCCGCCGCCATGGGCGCGGCCAGGAAAATGGGAAAGGACCCCCAGCGGCCACAGGCTCAACGTCCGGCCTCGCAGGTGCGCATAGACGGCGAACCGGATCTCGCCTCGGCGACGCTGGAAGAATGGCTGGCCTATCGCCGCAGCCTGGCCGCCCTGCCCCAGAACGACGAGAACGTCCGTATCGCCATCGCGGTGGCGGACGCGCAGATCGCCCGGCTGCGCTGAACCGCGGCGCCCGTCCCTTTCCGCCGGATATCAGTGCTGCTGCGGCAGCTTCAGGTAGCGGTGGCGGTCGCCCGACCGCACGACGATTTCCAGCGCTTCCATGCCGCGCACGATGGCGAGACGAATTTCCGTGCCGGATTCGCCCGCCGACCACATCTTGCGGTACAGGTCGGACAGCCCACGAACCTGCCGGCCGTCCACGCGCTGGATGATGTCGCCGGGCTCCACGCCCGCGTTTTCCGCCGGCCCGTCGGGATGCACCCCGGCCACCAGCAGGTGGCCCATCGCCTCCGTCGTGTGCATGCCAAGCCAGGGGCGCGGCTTGCGGGCGGGGCGCCCCAGCGTGATCAGGTCGTCCAGGATCGGAGTCAGCAGGTCGATAGGCACGAACATGTTGCCCGGCGCCTGCTCGTCCCCGCCCAGCGCTTCCTGCACGAACAGCGAGCCGGTCCCGAAAAGATGCCCGGTCTGGGGATCGATCAGCGCCGCGCCGCTCCAGTGCGGGTGCAGCGGCACGGTGAAGATGGCCGCATTCAGCAGATACTCCCAGGAACCGGCGAATTCGCGCCGCGCGGCCACCCGGCCCCGCATCGCCTGGTCCAGCCCGCCCTGGGCCGCGATCACGATCTCGTCCCCGGTCTCGAGCGAGGCGACATCCGTTGAGATCGTCAGCGGCTCGATATCCAGGCTGCGCGCGGCGCGGACCAGGCCGAACCCGGTTTCGTGGTCGTAGCCGACGACCTGCGCGGGCACCGGCATCCCCTTGCGGTCGCTGACGATGACGTCCGTGGCCTCGACGATCAGGTAGCCGATGGTGAGCAGCAGCCCGTCGGAATCGATCAGCACCGCGTTGCCCTCGCGCTCGGTCCCGAGCGTCGCCGCGGTATGGCCGTCGGCAGGAACGGCCGAGCGGATGGGACGCACCGCGTCGAGCACGGCGGAGAGGTCGAAACTGTAATCCTTGGGATGCGGTCGTGTGGCAGGCAGCGGGCCGGAGCCAAGGGAAGGCAGCACGCCGCTCACGCGGTGTCCGTTGGCGCGTTCGATATCCGACATGGTTCTGTCCGTATCCCTGCGTGGCTGAAACCGGGGCGATGCAATTGCGGAAAGCCTAACGCATCCGCATCTCGCGCGCAAAAAGCGAATGCGCCGCGGCGTCATCCGGCCTACAGCTCCGAGAAATAGCCCGCCATGCGGCGGCGCTGGTTGCCGTCCGGCAGCCGCCCCATCCCCGCGGCGATGTTGTCGCGCAGGTGGTCGATCCGGCCGGTGCCGGGAATGACGCAGGTCACCGCCGGGTGCGACAGGATGTATTTCAGGAAGAACTGGCCCCAGCTCGCGCAGTCGAACTCCGCCGTCCAGGGCGGCAGGCTGCGGCCGCGGCGCGCCGCGCGGAACACCGCGCCGCCCTCGTAGGGCCGGTTCACGATCACGGCGATTCCCCGCTCGGCGGCCAGCGGCAGAAGCCGGTCCTCCGCCCCACGCACGCCGATGGAATAGGGCAGCTGGACGAAATCGATCCGCTCCGTCTCCATGATCCGCGCCAGGTCGCCGAAGGCGGATTCGGTGTAGTGGGTGATGCCGGTGTAGCGGACGGTCCCGGCCTCCTTCCACTCGGCCAGCGTCTTCAGATGCGTGCGCCAGTCGACCAGGTTGTGGACCTGCATCAGGTCGATCGCATCGGCGCGGAACCGCGACATGGACTGTCGCATCTGCGCGATGCCACGCTCACGCCCGTCCGTCCAGACCTTGGTGGCGAGGAAGGCGCGGTCGCGCGCGTCCAGCGCCGCCAGCAGGTCGCCCACAACGCTCTCCGCCGGCCCGTACATCGGCGACGAATCGATCATCGCCCCCCCGGCGTCGAACAGCAGCCGCAGCACGTCGCGCAGCGGCGCGCGCTCCTCCTCGGTCGGGCCGACATCGAAGACCTGCCACGTGCCCACACCCACCACGGGCAGCGCCTCGCCGGTCGACGGGATCGGACGCGTGCTCATGCGGCCTGCATCAGCGGCCGCGGACAGCCGGGCCGGCAGCAGCGCCATGCCCCCCGCCGCGGCGCAGAGCCGCAGGAACTGCGCACGCGTCAGGGCCGCCGGCGGGCGGGATTCGGAACGGCTCATCGCCGAGACTCCGTATCTGGGGGCGTTCGCCAGACATGCACCCCATATGGCGCATTTCCGCGCGGGCGCAAGGCTGCGCCGGTTTGACAGCCCCCGGCGGCGCGCGCATCCTGAACGGCCCGCCCCCCCATCCGGACCCCCCGCCGACGCCGATGCCGCAGGAAACCCGCCCGTCACACATGCCCCGGACGGGCCCGCCAAGGCGCGGCCTGCCGGGCGCCTGGGACCGGCTGCCAGCCAATGTGCGCGGCGCGCTGTACGTGGCCCTCGGCGGCTGCCTGCTGATCCTCATGGCGGCGCTGGTGAAGCACCTGGGCAAGCAGCTCCCGGTATTCGAGATCCTGTTCATGCGCTTCCTGGCGGGGCTGCTCATCCTCGCGCCGGTGCTGTGGCGCAACGGCATCGGCATCGTCAGGACGAAACGCCCCGCCCTGCATTTCGCCCGCGGCTTCGTCGGCTTCATGGGCAATATCTGCTTCTTCTTCGCGCTGACGCACATGGTGCTGGCCGACGCGGTGACGATCCAGTTCTCGCGCCCGATCTTCATGCTGTTCGTCGCCGCGCTGTTCCTCGGCGAGCTCGCCGGGGCGCGCCGCATCGTCGTCGCCCTGGTCGGGTTCTCCGGTATCCTGCTGATCACCCGCCCGTTCGGCGCCGGGTTCGAGCCCTGGGCGCTTTCCGCCGCGGGCGGAGCGTTCTTCGGCACGCTGGTGATCGTGTGCGTCAAGTTGCTGAGCCGCACGGAGCACACGCTGACCATCCTGTTCTACTTCGCCTTCTGGACGACCGTGCTGGCGGCGATCCCCGCCTTCTACGTCTGGGTGACGCCGACATGGACCCAGCTCGGCCTGCTGATCCTGACCGGGGCGCTGGGCATCGTCGGCCAGGGCTGCTTCACCCACGGGGTGACGCTCGGCGACACCACCTTCGTGATGCCGTTCGACTATCTGCGCATCGTCTACTCGGTGATCTTCGGCATCCTCTGGTTCGGCGAATTTCCCGGCGTCTGGAGCGTCGCCGGCGCGGCCGTCATCATCGGCTCCAGCCTCTACCTGCTGCGCGCCGAGCAGCGCGACCGGGCGGCGGCGAAGGCGGGCGCGGCGAAACGGGGAGACGGCGCATGACCGCGACGCGCGACGCGGCGAGCCCCGTCCCTACAGCGCGTTGCAGGGGCGGCGCAGGGTGCGCCACATGTGGGATGCCGGAGTGTTGTCGTTGCCGAGCCCTTCCTTCGGCTGGCGGAAGTGACGGCCGATGATGTCCTCGAACTCCGCCATCCCCACCGTCACGTCGGGATCGAAGGCATAGAGATCGTTGACGCAGATCATGCGGGCGGACATGTACCATTTGTGCTTCCGCGCCCGCTCATACGCCTCGACGATATAGGGCTCCGGCCTGTAGTCCGCGCCGAACATGCGGCGGTAGGTTTCGGGGTATTCGTAGCCCACCGACTCGTCGGCGAAGAAGCGCAGCGCCTGGTGGTGGCGGATGGCCCAGCTCACCTCCTCGTCCACATAGGGCTCGACGAGCTGCGCGCCCCAGTAGCCGTGGTCCGACCGGATGAAGCCGGTCACCGAGATGTCGTGCAGCAGGCAGGCGAGGACCATCTTTTCCGACAGCCCGTTCCTGCGCGCGAGGTTGGCGCTCTGCAAAAGGTGCTGCTGTGGGCCGGGGGCGAAGCGGTATTTGAAGAAGTCGAGCAGGGTCGGCTTCTCCGGCATCTGCGGCAGGCGCGGGTCCTCGCCCATCAGGAGGCGCTGGCCGGGCCCGACCTTGAACCCGTCGCCGATCGACTGCTCGCCGTCGGCGAGGAAATACAGCAGAGACTTGCCGACGACGCGGTTGCCGAGCGCCTCCATCTGGCGATGCTCGAACTCGTCCGCCTGCTCCTCGACGGTGCCGGTCCTGGTGGCCATGTTCCGCCCTCGTTCGCTGAAGCCCTTGTTTCCCGTGAGGCTATGTCCGAACCGGGCGTGCGTCAATCGGGAGCGAACCGGGCGGAGCGCCGTCAGGCCGCCTTTCTCGGCCGGTCCGGGGCCACCGGCGGGCGCGCGGGCGGCTCGGACCCGGCCGCATGAGGCGTCTCCAGCAGCGCGCGCGACCGCAGCACGGCAGCCCACAGGGCCAGCACGACGACGGCGGCGCCGATGACGTCGGCCGTCACGGTGGGGGCCAGCCGGTCGGAGAAGCCGAGGATGCGCGGCGACATGGCCAGCCAGAACGCCATGAAGGCGACCCAGAAATCCGGCCAGCAGGGTCGCCACAGCAGCATCGCCGACGCGCCGAGGCCGAGCACGGCGCCGAGGACGACGGCGTTCCACTTCGCAATTCCGAGATCGGCATAGCCCAGCAGCCACGGCGAGGCGGCAAGGATCGCGGAAAGCACGATGGTGGTCTTGTCCTGCCACAGCCGCGGCAGGGGACGGGCGGAGAGGCGCATGATCTGGACTCCAGGCGTCGCGAGGTTGCACGAGCGCCGTCGCCCCCTGGCGGTCAGACCGTTGCTGAGTGGCGGACGAAGGCAAATATCGGATGCGCACCCGGGCGCGCCAAGAGGGGCCCGAAAATATATCCGCCAGAGGGCCCCCCAGCCCTGCCCCCGGTGACAAACCCGCGCGCCGTTGTCATACTTGGCCTAGTGAATGCCGCCCCCTGGGCAGGGCGGCGGCGCATAAAAACCAGCCAATCGACATCGCAGGACAGGGAGAGCGGACCGTGCCCGATACGATCGACGGGAAATTCAACGTCGGCGGCGTGCTGCTGGACCAGCCGTTCAAGATCCGCCGGCTCGGCCATTTCGGCATCAACGCCACGAAGATGGAAGAGGCGCTGCATTTCTACCATGCGCTGCTGGGCTTCCGGATCGTGGACGTGCGCGGTCCCCGCGACGTGAAGCCGGAGCACGAGGCATTCGGCGACCTGAACGGCTATTTCTTCCGCTACGGCCACGACCACCACGCCTTCGTGCTCTACAACCACCGCTACCGCGGCGCGACCGACCGGATGGGGCGATACCGCGACCACATCCCGGTCAACCAGATCACCTGGCAGGTCGGCAGCCTGCGCGAGGTCGTGGACGCCACCGACTGGTTCAAGGCGCGCGGCTGCAACGTCGTGCGCTACGGCCGCGACATGCCGGGGTCCAACTGGCACACCTACCTGATGGACGCGGACTGGTTCCAGAACGAGCTCTACTACGGCATCGAGCAGATCGGCTGGGACGGGCGCTCCAAGCCCTGGGACATGCACAACCGCGAATTCCACGAAAGCCCGGACCTGCCGCAGATATCCGAATACCAGGAGGTCAACGACGCGGAAGCGGCCGGGGTCGACCTGCTGTCCGGCTTCCGCAACACCGAGCCGCTGCCGGAGAAATACGACGTGGACGGCATCAGGCTGGCCCGCCCGTTCAAGATCGTGAAGCACGGCCCGGTGCGGCTGTTCTGCGAGGACATGGACGCCGCGCTCGCCTTCTACCGCGACACGCTGGGCTTCATCGAGACCGAAACGACGCAGTACCGGGGCCACACTTGCCATTTCCTGCGCAACAACACCGAGCACCATGCGATGGCGCTATACCCCGTCGCGGTACGCGACGCCATCGGGGCGCGCGGCGACAGCCTGCTCTTCGGCTTCGGGGTGCAGGTCGCGAACTACCGCCAGCTGCGCGACGCGGTCGCCTTCCTCAAGGGGCACGGGGTGAAATTCCGCACCCTGCCGCCGGAGCTTTTCCCCGGCATGGACCACACC
>WHUE01000063.1 GCA_009377375.1 Alphaproteobacteria bacterium
CCGTCACCTCGGAGGCGAAAGAGCTCAGCTGGTCCACCATCGTGTTGATGGTGTCCTTGAGCTCGAGGATCTCCCCCTTCACGTCCACCGTGATCTTTTTCGACAGGTCGCCGTTGGCGACCGCCGTCGTGACCTCGGCGATGTTGCGCACCTGACTGGTCAGGTTGGTCGCCATCGCGTTCACGTTGTCGGTGAGATCCTTCCATGTGCCGGCCACGCCTTCCACCCGCGCCTGGCCGCCCAGCTTGCCCTCCGTGCCCACCTCGCGGGCCAGAACTGTCACCTCGAAGGCGAACGAACTCAGCTGGTCCACCATCGTGTTGATGGTGTCCTTGAGCTCCAGGATTTCTCCCCGCACTTCCACGGTGATCTTTTTCGACAGGTCGCCGCGCGCGACGGCCGTCGTAACCTCGGCGATGTTGCGCACCTGGCTGGTCAGGTTGGTGGCCATCAGATTGACGTTGTCGGTTAGGTCCTTCCAGGTGCCGGCGGCGCCTCTGACGCGCGCCTGACCGCCTAGCTTGCCTTCGGTTCCGACCTCACGGGCCACGCGCGTCACCTCGGAGGCGAACGAGCCTAGCTGCCCGACCATCGTATTGACGACCTTACCGATGCGTAGAAACTCGCCGCGTAGAGGGCCGCCATCAGTCTCCAGCACCATCGACTGCGATAGGTCGCCCTTTGCGACCGCGCCGATGACGCGCGCGACCTCGGCGGTGGGATGGGCCATGTCGCCGATCAGATCGTTGACCGCCACGATGCACTTCTGCCACCCGCCCTTGGCATTCGGCAGCACCCCGCGCTGCCTTATCTTTCCTTCCTTGCCCACCGACCTGCTGAGACGGCTCAGCTCCTCCATCATCGTCTGATTGAGTTCCACCACCTCGTTGAACGTCTGGGCGATCTCGCCGTCTACGCCGGTCAGATCGGAGGGCAGGCGCGCCGAAAAATCGCCTCTGCGGAATGCTCTCAGGCCGCTCAGCATCTGCCGGTCGGTAAGCGTCTGCGTAGTAACGGCTAAGTCCATGTTAGTCCCCCGATGGAATGCATGTAGCGCAGGATGTTTGGAATAGGCGTAAGTGCCCTAAGCTTATCGAAGCCTTTCTAAGGCGGAATGTAATGCGTTAGCTACATCATCTTCTAAACAAGGTTTCGAGAGGAAACCGTATGAGCACGCTGCCTCGGCGCGGCGTCTCGTTTGAGAGTCTAGCGCTCCGGAGAGAAAGATGACGGGAATCCGAAGGCGCTCGCGTAATTCACAGGCAAGCGCTATGCCGTCTCTATCGCCGGCCAGATGAATGTCGACGAGGACTAGCGTCGGACGCAGGAGCTCTGCTGCCGAAAGAGCGTCCTCCGCTGTTGCGGCGGTGCCGCAGCAGTGGAATCCCAGATCATCCACGATGTCTTTGAGATAGAGAGCAACAAGGTGCTCATCCTCAACAATTAGGATGCTCGTGTTGGGGAAAAATGGGTCTTCGGACTGTAAACCAGACATGGTCAGCTCGTTTGGGCGGCCTAAATTGCCATTTTTTGCCGAAGCCGACTATACCACTCAAGAGAAAAAAATGCCTACGCAGATGCGTATAGAAACAAATGCGTACGCCGCATACCGCCTACCCCTGCCGCATCTGCTGCCAAGTCGCGCTCGTAGCTTGTCCCGCGCAACTAACCAGGAAGCCAATTATATTCGTGAGCAGGCCAAGCGACGAAGCCGCTGAGACGCCAGAGTGAAGAGGCGCTCGCATCGCAGTCTCGAAGCCATTCCTCCCGAGCTTGCCCGCGATATCGTCGACAAGGGCATCATGCTGACAGGCGGTGGAGGTCTCCTGCACGGGGCTGGACCACGTCCTTCGTTCCAGCACCGGCTTGCCGGTCCTCGTTTCGGAGACGGCGCTGGGAGCCGGCCAGGCACTCGAACACAGAACGCTCTATCCGTTTGCCTTCGAAGCCGGGTAGAGCCTGGATGCCCGGTCTCAGTACATGGTCGATCAGCTTAAGCTTCAAGCGTTAGTGCTGCCTCGGCGGAAGCCTGCAGATGTACCCGTAGGTCGGAAGGCCTTTCGGGCTCTTCAGGCCTTTGGTGAAGGTGTAGGCGTCACTGAAGGCGGCCGGCGCGCGCGAAGCGGATTTGGCTGTCGTAGTAGTAGCGGCGCACTGTGCACTCCATGATCGTCCGGTTCATCCGCTCGACTGCTCGGGAGCCAGCTAATCTCGTGGTACTGGAGCGCCCGGTGCAGACTGGAAGGGGCAGTTGCGGAATCGTCGCCTGAAGCGCGTAGAAGCAGTCGCCGCGCGGAAAAGAGCTGTGCTGCGGAATGCGACGACCAGAGCCTCCTCGACGGCTGACAGGATCGTCGAGCGAAGAACTTATGAACATTCCCGGTGTCGCCGCTCACAGGGTTTCGCGGCGGTGGTTGACGGACTTTCATTGAGGCCGAACAATAATGGCAGCGGGCGTCGATCACCGGGCCCGCTACCAGAGGAGGAAGCCGCGCATGAAACGTATTAACAGCATTATCGCCCTCGTCGGCTCCAGCTGTCTTGTTTCTGCCGGAGCGCTCGCTGATGCGAAGGCGGCGGCCAGTTTTTATCAGGGGAAGACCATCACGATCGTGGTATCCGCGGGCCCTGGAGGCGGATACGACCTCTATTCGCGCACGCTGTCGCGCCACTTCGGGAAGCACATCCTGGGAAATCCGGCTTTCGTCCTTCAGTTCATGCCGGGTGCCGGCGGTGTGAAGGCCGCAAACTACCTTTACAACGTGGCTCCGAAGGACGGGAGCGTGATCGGAAACGTGTCGAACACCCTCACGCTGATCCAGCTTCTGAAGGGCGGCGTGAAGTTCGACGTGGCCAAGTTCAACTACATCGGGCGCGCTGCGGCGATGAATGCCATTACGATGGTCTGGCATAACGCGCCAGCAACTTCGCTCGAGGACCTCTCAAAGACGGACAAGACACTGATTTTCGGCAGCACCGGCGTCGGTCAGCAGGGCGACATCCACGCCAAGGCAATCAAAAACGTGCTCGGCTATCCGAATATCAAGATCGTCACTGGCTATAAGGGCAGCGCCAACGTCAACATGGCAATGGAAAAGGGCGAGGTGCACGGACAGGCCTCCGCATGGTCGAGCTGGAAGTCCAGGCAGGGCGCGTGGGTGAAGGAGCGGAAGATCGTCCCGCTCGTCGAGCACGGGCTGGTGAAATCGCCGGACAATCCCGGTGCGCCGCTCATCCTCGATCTCGCCAAGAACGACTTTGAGCGCGAGGTCCTGAAGCTCATCAGCTCGGACACGGTAGTAGGCCGCGTCTTCGTCACGCCGCCGGGCGTGCCCGAAGACAGGACGACCGCGCTCCGCAAGGCGTTCACGGAGACGATGAAGGATTCCGATTTCCTCGCCGATGCAAAGGCGAAGAAGATGGAGCTTTGGCCGATGCCGGGCGAGGAACTTCAGGAGATCGTTTCAGGCGCCACCAACGCGGATCCCAAGGTAATCGCGGCAGCAAAGAAGGCGCTGGAATTCTGATCCTTTCGCCGGCCCCGGCGCTACACAGCCGGGGCCGGAGTACCAGAGACGGCAACAGCGGCGCGATCGCCTAGTGGCAGTCGCCGCAGAGGTTTGGCGCGCCGGGAACGAGACCGACAACAGCGGGAGGCAGGTGGAGCGCGACGGCCCGGGCAGGTTCAACTCGTGGGGACTGTGCGCGAATTCTGTCCACTGATACCGGAATTCGCGAGAGCAGGCGCGTCGTCGGGATGCGGGGTCACAGCCGGGAAAATCGGTGAAGCAACGATGAAGCAAGAAAGCGAGACAACCAGCGGAGCCTGGAGACAACCGGGCCGTGACCTTCGGCTTGATCCGTTATGGCAGGAAAGCGATCTCGGCGCACCCATTCCGGATTCGCCCGACGCCTGCTCCATGGCGCTGCCGCTGTGGCGCCATGTCGTCGGTTACGAGGAGCGCGACCCGACCACTATGGGGAAGCTCCGATGCGGGTATCCGCGCTTCTATGTCCATCCCGTGGTGGCCGAGTTCATGTCCGAAGCCCGCCGGCAGCTCGCCTCCCCGGGTGAAATCGCCTACGTGTTTCCATCTCGCGCCACCGCCGCGCTCTGCAGTGACTACGTGAGGGACGGGACAGGGCTGGAGCTGCGCCTGGACCGGTTTGGCGCTGACGGGCTGCACGCCGTCATCGGCCCGGGCGAGGCCGAGGCCGCGTGCCGGGAATTCTGGCAGCACACCGGGCTGATCGTTTCCTCCCGCCGGGCCCGAAGCGCGCTGCGCGGCAAGGACGGCGGCAAGGACTCGGGGGCCGAAGTCGACGCCATCCTCCGCGGCCGCATCGCCACCTGGTACGGGGCGGCGCCGGACGACGTCTATCTATATCCTTCGGGCATGGCCGCGATTTATGCGGCCACGGATCTGGCCGCCCGTCTCAATCCCGGCGCGAGGCGCGCGCAGCTCGAATTTCCGTATCTGGATACAATGAAAGTTCACGAACGGTTTTCAACCGGCGCTACCCTTTATGCCGATGGCGACGCCGCAGATCTGGTCGACCGCCTCCGCCGCGACGGCCCCGTCGGGCTTGTCACCACGGAGATCCCCTCCAACCCACTGCTGCGGACGGTCAGCCTGAAGGACGTGTCGCCGCTGCTCCGCGAGCAGGGTGCTGTACTGATCGTCGACGACACGATTGCCACGCCCGTCAACGTAGACGTCACACCCTGGGCGGATATCGTCACAACCAGCCTGACGAAATTCTTCTGTGGCGCAGGCGATGTCATCGCTGGCGCAGCGGTGCTCAATCCCCGTTCTCCACACTACGCCGCACTATCACGGCTTTTCCGGACGCAGCACGAAAACCTGCTATGGCACGAGGATGCCGAGGCCCTTGAGCTGCGTTCGCGGGATTTCGCCGCGCGCGTGCGGCAAATCAATGGCACGGCGGAAATCCTCGCCGAATACCTCCGCAGCCACCCCGCGATCGGCCACGTCTGGTATCCCAAGTTCGACCGGGGCGGCGGTTATGAGCCCATCCGGCGGCCAGGCGGCGGCTATGGCGGGCTGATCTCGATGCTGACCGAAGACCCGGAGCGCAGGGCGGCACCGTTCTATGACGCTCTGCGCGTCAACAAGGGCCCTAGCCTCGGAACCGACTTTACGCTCGCCTGTCCCTACACGATGATCGCTCATTACCGTGAGCTCGACTGGGCCGAAAATTTCGGAGTGTCCCGCTGGCTGATCCGCATTTCGGTCGGCTTGGAGGACGCGGACGATCTGTGCGCCCGCTTCGAACGCGCTCTCTCAGCAACGCAGATCGCCGGCTGAACCAAGATCTGCCGCGGGGCAGCGCCGCAAGCGGGATACCGCCGTCGCCCGGCAGATCTGACCATGCCGTGCAGGATGCCAGCCACACAGGTGACGATGGGCTACGAGGAGATGTCCCGCGTCAGTTTCACGGCGGCCAAGATGCAGCGGCTCGGAATCGAGACAGGCTCGGACCTTCGGTCGAAGCCGCTTTCCTTGTTGCAGCAGCACTTCGGCAAGTCGGCAGCCTGGCACCAGACCATCTCCAAAGGCGAGGACGATCGCCCTGTGGTGGCCGACCGGCCCCGCAAGTCGTCCGGCTCGGAGACCACCTTCCAGGAGGACTTGACCGAGCCGGGCGCGATCGAAGCCGGCGTGCCGGCCATGGCGGACGATGTCTGGGCCTGGTGTGAGAAAGCAGAGGTGTTCGGCCGGACAGTGGCCATCAAGGTCAAGTTCGCCGATTTCCGCCAGGTCATTCGCAGCCGCAGTTTCAGTGCGTCTGTGGTGAACCATCGCCAACTGCGCCAGGTGTGCCTCGACCTCGTCCGGTCGCTGTTCCCTCCGGCCCAAGGTGTCCGGCTCGTCGGCGTTACTGTGTCGAACTTTGCAGAGGGACAGGAGCGCGCTGACAACGAATTGCCGCTGTTCGCCGACGACGGGCAGCGTCACGCGACTCCCGTGCTGGGGCGGGGGATCTAGTGGCTCGCCGCGCCGGCAGTGCCGACCTTCCGCTTCACGGCGGCCGCGTCCCCAAATGGCTGGGCGAGCGGATGACACGGCTAGGCGCCGTCATCAGTGAAGCCGTCATCATCGAATACCGGTGTCACCGGAACCAAGCGCTACGAGCTCCTGAAATAAGAAAGTGAACGAAAAAACTCTGGACCCCAGCCGCTTACAAAGCAGACTGGTCAGTCGGACAGCATACTCAAAGCAGCCCGGCGATCTCCCGGCTTCAACCTGAGAAAGAGTGTGCGGGCCTTTTTGATGTCCGCTCCGTACCGCTTTCAGCAGCCTGCTTGAGGGCAAGCACAGCCGGATCGTCCGGTTTGCAGATGAAAGCCAGAGCTTTCGCCAAGCGCCCCATGGTCTCACGATCAATCTTTGTCTCTTCCATCTATATACCAATTCCACTTTAGATGACTGCTACGTTCGAAGTAAGGATTCATCCACCACCCTACCCCGCAGCCGACGCGTCGTGTTCGGCGAACTCACGGCCGGTATCGGAGTCCACCTCCCGCAGCACCACCGGATATCCCCACAGCGTTGCGGTGTGGCGGAGGACCCGCCGTGTCTCCAGCGCGTCCAGGACCCGACCCTCGCGCACGACGTGCTGAAGCATCAGCCTGCGGTCGCCGTGCATGTCGACGTCGACGACCTCGATGCAGGGCAGGTCTATGGCCGGATCGTGCGCGGTCGCCACGGCACGGCGGATGCGCTTGTAGCCGGACTCGTTATGGATCGCATCGACGCGGAGCTCGGGCTGATCGCCGTCGTCGTCGACCTTGAAGAGATGGAACTCGCGGATCAGCCGGGGAGACAGGTACTGCCGGATGAAGCTCTCGTCCCGGAAATCTGACCAAGCGGCGCGCAGTGTCTCCAGCGGCCGTCCGTTGCCCGCGATGCCCGAGAACCACGCGCTGTCCTCCTCCGAGGGCTCGGTGCAGATACGCTCGATGTCGCGCATCATGGCGAAGCCCAAGGCGTAGGGGTTGATGCCGCCGAAACGCCGGTCGTCGAAATCGGGTTGAAAGATCACGCTGGAATGCAGGTGCAGAAACTCCAGCATCGCACCGTCGTCGATGAGTCCGCGCTCGTGCAGAAGGCCCATGATGCGATAGTGGCACCAGCAGGCGCATCCCTCGTTCATGACCTTGGTCTGACGCTGCGGCTCGAAATAGCTCGACAGATTCCGTACGATCCGCAGCAGCTCGCGCTCCCACTCCTTGAGCCGGGGCGCGTGCTTCTCCAAGAAATACAGCAGGTTTTCTTCCGGCAGACCGAGGCTCTGCCGCGCGGCCTCCTCGTCCAGGTCGACGTCCGGCTGCGGCTTGCGGCCGGGCAGCGTGCGCCAGAGATCGTTGTAGTCCGTGCGCGCCTCTTCGAGTCGTCGCGCCGCGCGGTCGCGCTCCTTGCCGAGCTGCGGCCGCTCGCGGCGCCCGAAGCGGTCGACGCCCTGCTCGCCGAGGCTGTGCGCCGCGTCCAGGACGCGCTCCACCGCCTTGGCGCCGTGGCGCTCCTCGCACCGGGCGACGAAGCTTCTGGCAAAGGCGAGATAGTCCAGAATCGCGCTCGCATCGGTGCGGGAGCGGTATGCCTGGTTCGTCTTGAAGAAATGGTTGTGGCCCATGGCGGCATGGGCAAGCACGGTCGCCTGCATCGTCATGGTGTTTTCCTCCATGACATAGCAGATGCTGGGATCGGAGTTGATGACCATCTCGAGAGCCAGCCCGCGGAGCCCCTTGCGGTACAGCATCTCGTTCTGAGCGAAGCGCTTGCCGAAGGACCAGTGCCGGTACATCACCGGCATGCCTATGCCGGCATAGGCGTCGAGCATCTGCTCGGCGGTGATCACCTCAATCTGGTTCCGGTAGAGGTCGAGCCCCAGCTCCTCGACCGCGATCCGCTCGATCGCGTCGTAGGTCCGCCGGAGCTTGTCGAAGTCCCAGTCGGCGCCGTCGTACAGCAACCGGGAGGCGATGCACGTGCTCATGTCTCGCTTCGCTCCCGGCTGAACAGGCCGCGGAACACCGGATAGATGTCCCGCGCCTCGGCGACCGCCCGCATGACGAAGTTGGCATGGCCGGGGACAAGCCGGATATAGCCGTTCCAGAGATCGCTGCCGTCCTGGGCGGCCGGCGCCCTTCCTTGGCGGCCGATCTCGATATATGCCATGTACTGGCAGACCGGAAGCACCCGCTCTCCCAGCAGCTCCAGGCAGCGCGGCACGTCGGACGGAATGTCGTCGCCATCGCTCGCCTGGGCGACGTAGATGTTCCAGTCCCTCGTCGGGTAGCGCGCGGTGATGAGACGCAGCATTTCATTCAGCGCCGACGACACCACCGTCCCGCCCGTCTCTCGGCCGTAGAAGAACGTATCCTCGTCGACCTCCTCGGCACGGTTCGTGTGCCGCATGAACACCACCTCGATATGCTCGTAACGCCGGTCCAGGAAGAGATGCAGCAGCATGAAGAACCGCTTCGCCAGGTCCTTCATCGCCTCGTCCATCGAGGCCGAGACATCCATCAGGCAGAACATCACCGCCTGCGCGACGGGCTTTGGCACGTGTTCGAAGCGGTTGTAGCGGAGGTCGACCGGGTCGATGAACGGGATGCGCGCGCGCTTCCGCTCCGCCCGCTCGAGCGCCTCTTCGATCTCGGCGACGCGCGCTGCGGAGGAGCGGCCGTCGCCGGGCCCGATGGCCCCGTGCCTGAGCGCGGCCAGCTCGCGGCCGAGCTGGTCGAGCACCTGCTCGCTCGGCCGCCCCAAGGCGACCCGCCGCGCCAGCGAGCGGCGCATCGTGCGTACGAGATTGAGGCGGTTCGGAGCGCCGGAGATCGAGAAACCCGCCCGCTGCGGCCGCGGGCTTTTCTCCGCCTTGAACTTGCGCTTGACGAGATCCGGCAGCTCCAGGTCCTCGAAGAACAGGTCCAGGAACTCCTCGCGCGTGAGGGTGAAGGCGAACTCGTCCTCCCCCTCGCCATGGTCGCTGGCCCGGCTACCGGCGCCGTCCACCCCGCCCTGCGGCTTTGGGATCCGGTCTCCTTCCATGTATTCCCGGTTGCCGGGCAGGACGTGCTCGCGCCGACCGGCCGTGCGGTCGCGCGCGAAGCGTGGCTCGTGGATGCCGTCGGAGGAGATGACGACGTCGGCGCCGGGCGCCACATCCTCGACGCTGCGCTCGCGCAGGGCGTCATTGATCGCCTCGCGGATCTGCTCCCGGGCGCGGCGGATGAAGCGCTGCCTGTTCCCCAGGCTCCTGCCCTGAGGATTCCGGCGTCTGTCGATGACGTGCATGTCTGCCGCCTCCGATTGTCGCCCTGCCCCCCGTCAGCCCGCCTTCTGCACGCGCATGTACCACTCGACGAGCCGTCGCACCTGGCGCTCGGTGTAGCCGTGCGCGACCATCCGCTCGAGGAAGGCCTGATGCTTCTCCGTGCTCTCGCTGTCTTTCTTGGTGCCGAAGGAGATGACCGGCAGCAACTCCTCGACCTGCGCGAACATGCGCTCCTCGATCACCTCGCGAATCTTCTCATATACGGTCCAGCGCGGGTAGCGGCCGCCGCTCTCCGCCCGCCGCCGCAGCGCGTACTTCACGACCTCGTTACGGAAGTCCTTCGGATTGGCGATGCCGGCCGGCTTCTCGGTCTTGGACAGCTCTTGGTCGAGCGTCTGCCGGTCGAGGAGCTGGCCCGTGTCTGGGTCCTTGTAGTCCTGGTTCTCGACCCAGGCGTCGGCGTAGGAGATGTAGCGGTCGAACAGATTCTGGCCGTAATCATCGTAGGATTCCAGATAGGCCTTCTGGATCTCCTTGCCGATGTACTCGGCGTAGCGCGGCGCCAGCTCGTCCTTGATGAACTCGAGGTAACGCTTCTCCGTGTCCTCGGGAAACTGCTCGCGCCGGATAGCCTTCTCCAGCACGTACATGAGGTGGACGGCGTCGGCCGCCACCTCCTCATTGTCGAAGTTGAAGGTTTCCGAGATCGCCTTGTAGGCGAAGCGCGTCGAAAGGCCGGTCATGCCCTCATCGACGCCGGCGGCGTCGCGGTATTCCTGCACCGTCTTGGCTTGGGGGTCGGTGTCCTTCAGGCTCTCTCCGTTATAGACGCGCATCTTCGCGAAGAGCGAGGAGTTCTCGTGCTCCTTGAGGCGCGTCAGCACTGAGAAGCGGGCCATCATCTCAAGCGTGCCCGGAGCGCATACCGCGTCGGTGAGCTCCGACTGGCTGAGCAGCTTCTCGTATATTCTGACCTCCTCGTCGACGCGCAGGCAGTATGGCACCTTGATGACGCAGATGCGGTCCAGGAAGGCCTCGTTGTTTCGGTTCGACTTGAAGCTCCGCCACTCGGCCTCGTTGGAATGGGCCAGGATGAGCCCCTGGAACGGCAGGGCGCCGATATTCTCAGAACCCATGTAGTTGTTCTCCTGCGTCGCCGTCAGCAGAGGATGCAGCATCTTCAGCGGGGCCTTGAACATCTCGACGAATTCGAGAAGCCCCTGCGTGGTGATATTCAGGCCGCCGGAGTAGGAATAGGCGTCGGGGTCGTCCTGGCCGTAGAACTCCAGCTTGCGGATATCCACCTTGCCCACCAACGAGGACACGTCCTGGTTGTTCTCGTCGCCCGGCTCGGTCTTGGCGATTCCGATCTGGCGCAGCTTCGAGGGGTGCATCTGGACGACGTGAAACTTGCCGACGTCGCCGAGTTCGTCCAGCCGCTTGACGGCCCAGCCCGAGCACAGCCCGCTCAGCCTGCGCCGCGGGATGCCGTACTGCTCTTCGAGCGCCGGGCCGTGCCTGAGCGGGTCGAACAGGCCGAGGGGGCTTTCCAGCACCGGGCTTATCTGGTCGCCGGCCTTGAGCACGTAGGTCGGCTGCTCTTCCATCAGCTCCTTCAGCCGCTCGGCCAGCGAGGACTTGCCGCCGCCGACCGGGCCCAGCAGGTAGAGTATCTGCTTGCGCTCCTCCAGCCCTTGGGCGGCATGGCGCAGGAAGCCGACGATTCGCTCGATCGTCTCTTCCATGCCGTAGAAGTCCCGGAAATACGGGTAGACCTTGATTGTCCGGTTCTGAAAGATGCGCCCCAGCCGGGGATCGCGGGAGGTGTCGAGCACCTCGGGCTCGCCGATAGCCATGAGCATCCGCTCGGCGGCGCTGGCGTACATTGTCGGATCGTCCCGGCAGCCTTCCAAATAATCCTGGAGGCTTATTTCGACGCCTTTTCTTCTAGAGAGGCTTTCATTGAGTACCTCTAAGACATTGACCGCCATGTCTGCCCTCCATTACAAGCGCTTGGGGCCGTTACTATAGAAATAGGTGCTGTCAGTCTAATGGCAACCGGTCTCTGAACGACGAGTGCCCCCGCCGGTGCTGTCAGCCGGACGCGAACCGGTCTCCAGGCGAGAGGCCGCGGCGCCCTCCGGCCTCCAGTTGACGCTCCGCCAGTGCGGGGGAGCGGTTCTGCTTGAAGGTCTGGCGGGAGTTGAGGTGACGGTCGAAATTGACATGATGCACGGGCGTGGCCGTCATCAATGCTCGCGGCGACGCGGCTCCCCGGCCCGATGGTCCTGCCGCGCAGGCGCGCATCGATCTGTCTCATCAGTTGATCCTCGGGCCGTGGATGGTGCCCTCGTGATGTAGGTGACGAGGCTCTCGCCGTTAACCGCCGGGCCGGACGCGCCGGGCTGGCTCGGCCGGCCGCCATTGCCGCCGGCGCCGTCGCCCCACCCGGAGGGCGAGCCTCGGCTCCTCTTTTCGCATTCCCGGTGCGACCCTATCTAACATGCAGGGACGCTCCTCCCGCCGATGGACCAACGGTGTCCGCGGTACATGGCGTTTTCACAGGGCCTCCCAGGAAGAGGTGCCCTTTGCCCGCACTCGATTTCTCTCTCGGAGATGCCGCGGACATGCTCCGCAACTCGGTGCGGGGCTTTGCGGAGCGCGAGATCGCGCCCCTTGCGGCTGCGATCGACGCCGAGAACAACTTCCCGGCAAAGCTGTGGCCAAAGCTCGGGGCGCTCGGCGTGCTCGGTATAACGGTTCCCGAAGCCTGGGGCGGCGCAGGCATGGGCTATCTCGAGCACGTGGTCGCGATGGAGGAAATCAGCCGCGCCTCGGCCTCGGTCGGGCTCTCCTACGCTGCCCATTCCAACATCTGCGTCAATCAGATCGTGCGCTTCGGCACCGAGGACCAGAAGCGCCGCTACCTGCCCGGCCTGGTCGCGGGCGAGTTGGTGGGAGCGCTCGCCATGAGCGAGACGGGTTCCGGCTCCGACGTGCTATCGATGCGCACCCGCGCGGAGAAACGGGGCGGCCGCTATGCCATCACCGGAGCGAAGATGTGGATCACCAACGGCCCCGACGCCGACGTGGTGATCGTCTACGCCAAGACCGGCCCGGTGGAACAGCGGCGCAACATCACCGCCTTCATTGTCGAGCGCGGCTTCGCCGGGTTCCGGGCGGGTCCCAAGCTCGACAAACTCGGCATGCGCGGGTCCAACACCGGCGAACTCGTCTTCGAGGACTGCGCGGTGCCCGAAGCCAACGTTCTGGGACCCGTCGACGGAGGGGTCGGAGTCCTGATGAGCGGCCTCGATCTCGAGCGCATCGTGCTCGCCGGCGGCCCGCTGGGCATCATGCAGGCGTGCCTCGACACGGTGCTGCCGTATGTCCACGACCGCCGGCAGTTCGACCGCTCCATCGGCGAGTTCGAGCTGGTCCAGGGCAAGCTTGCCGACATGTACACCGCGACCTCCGCCTCGCGCGCCTACGCCTACGCCGTGGCGCGGGCCTGTGACCGGGGCACGGGGACGCGGAAGGACGCAGCCGGCGCCATCCTGTATGCGGCCGAGGCGGCGACAAGGCTTGCCCTCGACGCCATCCAGCTTCTCGGCGGCATGGGCTACGTCAACGAAACCCCGCCGGGCCGTCTGCTACGCGATGCCAAGCTCTACGAGATCGGCGCCGGCACGTCGGAGATCCGCCGCATGCTGATCGGCCGCGAGCTGTTCGAGGACACGTCGGGATGAGCGCGCCGGCAACCCGCGCGTCTGATGCTGTCGTCATCGTCGGCGCGGCGCGCACACCCATCGGCGGGTTTCAGGGCGCGCTTTCACCGCTGTCGGCGTCCGCGCTCGGCGCCGCGGCGATCCGTGCCGCGGTCGACAGGGCCGGGCTTAGCGGCGGGCGGGTGGATGAGGTGCTGATGGGCTGCGTGCTGCCGGCGGGCCTTGGCCAGGCGCCGGCACGCCAGGCAGCGATGGCGGCGGGGTTGGACAAGGCGGTGCCGTGTACGACGGTCAACAAGGTGTGCGGCTCAGGGATGAAGGCGGCGATGCTGGCCCACGACGCGCTTCTTGCCGGTACAGCCCAGATTGCGGTGGCGGGCGGAATGGAAAGCATGTCGAACGCCCCGTACCTGGTCGCCCGGGCGCAGGACGGCGTTCGTGCCGGCCACCGCCGGATGGAGGATCACATCTTTCTCGACGGGCTCGAGGACGCCTACGACCGCGGCCGGCTGATGGGCGCGTTCGCCGAGACTACGGCCGCGGCCTGCCAGTTCACCCGCGAGGCGCAGGACGCATACGCCCTCGCCTCGCTGGAACGCGCGCGCCAAGCTGCCGCAGACGGGCAGTTCGCAGCGGAAATCGCTCCCGTGGAGGTCGGCTCCGGCGATTCCGTGCGCCGCGTCGATACGGACGAGCGCCCGTGGCAAGCCGACCCTGCGAAGATCCCGCACCTCAAGCCGGCTTTCCGCGACGACGGCACGATTACCGCAGCGAGCTCAAGCGCGATTTCGGACGGCGCCGCGGCGCTGGTGCTGATGCGGCGCAGCAAGGCGGAGCGCCGTGGTGTCCGGCCGCTCGCCGCCGTTATTGGTCACGCCACACACGCCCAGGCTCCGGCGCACTTCGCCACTGCACCAGGACCGGCAATCTGCAAGTTGCTCGCGCGCATCGGCTGGGAGATCGGCGATGTCGAGCTGTTCGAGATAAACGAGGCCTTCGCCGTGGTCGCGATGGCGGCCATGCGCGATCTCGACATTCCGCACGATGCGCTCAACGTGCACGGTGGCGCCTGCGCGCTCGGCCATCCCATCGGAGCCTCGGGTGCGCGCATCGTCACCACCCTGCTCCAAGCACTGTCCCGCCACGGGCTGCGCCGCGGCGTCGCCGCCATCTGTATCGGCGGTGGCGAGGCGACGGCGCTCGCCGTCGAGCGGCTTACCTGAAAGCGGCCCGCCATGGCGGTTATCGGAAACGCGGTGGACCCGGTATCGGATACGTTCCGTCGCAACAGCGAGGCGATGAAGGCGCTGGTCGAGGACCTGAACACGCGCATTGCTGCATCGAGGGAGGGCGGTGGCGAGGTCGCGCGCAGGCGGCACGTAGAGCGGGGCAAGCTGCTTCCCCGTCAGCGCATCGAGCGGCTGCTGGATCAGGATGCGCCGTTTCTGGAACTGTCGCCGCTCGCCGCGCACGAGGTCTACGACGATCCCGTGCCGGCGGCGGGCATCGTCACCGGCGTCGGGCAGATCACCGGGCGCCATTGCGTCGTCATCGCCAACGACGCCACGATCAAGGGCGGCACGTACTATCCCCTGACAGTGAAGAAGCATCTGCGGGCCCAGGAGATCGCGCTGGAGAACCGGCTTCCTGTCATCTACCTGGTGGATTCGGGCGGCGCCTTCCTTCCGCTGCAAGACCAGGTTTTCCCCGACCGCGACCATTTCGGCCGTATCTTCTACAATCAGGCGATCCTGTCGTCCCGCGGCATCCCGCAGGTCGCGGTGGTGGCAGGCTCCTGCACGGCGGGCGGCGCCTACATACCCGCGATGTCCGACGAGGCGGTCATTGTGCGCGGCCAGGGCACCATCTTCCTGGGCGGCCCGCCGCTGGTGAAGGCGGCGACCGGCGAGAAAGTGAGCGCCGAGGAGCTCGGCGGGGCCGATATCCATGCGCGCATATCGGGGGTCGTCGACCATTACGCGCAGGACGAGGACCACGCCCTCGCCATCGCGCGCCGAATCATCGCCGATCTCGGAGCCGCCGCGCCGCCTTGTTCTCCGCTTCCGGGAGCCGAGCCGCCGCTCTTCGATGCCGCGGAGATCGGCGGGCTGGTGCCGCCTGACCTGCGCTGGCCGATCGACGCCCACCAGATCATCGCGCGGCTGGTCGACGGCAGCGAGTTCGGCGAGTTCAAGTCGCTTTACGGTACCACGCTGATCTGCGGCATCGCCCGCATCTTCGGGCAGCCTGTCGGCATTCTTGCCAATAACGGCATTCTGTTCTCGGAATCCGCACTCAAGGGCACCCATTTCATCGAGTTGTGCTGCCAGCGCAGGATCCCGCTACTGTTCCTGCAGAACATCGCCGGATTCATGGTCGGGCGCCGCTACGAGGCGGGCGGCATCGCCAAGGACGGGGCCAAGATGGTCGCCGCGGTCGCCTGCGCCGCCGTGCCCAAGATCACGATCATCATCGGCGGTAGCTTCGGCGCCGGCAACTACGCGATGTGCGGCCGAGCCTATGGCGGGCGCTTCCTGTTCTCCTGGCCGAACGCGCGAATCTCGGTGATGGGCGGTGAGCACGCGGCCAACGTGCTCGCGACCGTCCGCCGTGACGCCGCCGCCGCTCGCGGCGAGAGCTGGAGCGAGGAGGAGGAAGAGGCGTTCAAGGCCCCGGTCCGCGCCGAGTACGACCGCCAGGGCGACCCCTACTACGCAACGGCCCGGCTGTGGGACGACGGCGTGATCGACCCGGCGCAGACGCGATCAGTTGTTGGCCAGGCCCTTGCCATCGTTGGGAACGCGCCGATCCCGGAGACCCGCTTCGGCGTCTTCCGCATGTGAAGGAGGCCAGCCCGTGCAGACCCCCCACAGCTTTCTGCATATCGCCGCATCGGGCGGGGTGGCGCGTCTCGTGCTCGACCGGCCGGAGCGTCACAATGCCTTCGACGACGCGCTCGTCGCCGAGCTCGACACGGCGCTGGAGCGCGCCGCCGCCGATCCGGCGGTCCGTGCTGTCGTGCTATCGGCGAACGGCAGGAGCTTCTGCGCCGGCGCCGATCTCGACTGGATGAGGCGCACCGCCGCTCTGTCTCGGGCGGAGAACGAGGCGGACGCCGTGCTGCTCGGGCGCATGCTGGCACGGCTGAATACGTTGCCGAAGCCCACAGTGGCCCTGGTGCAGGGCGGCGCATACGGCGGCGGCGTGGGTCTGGTCGCCGCCTGCGACATCGCGATCGCGGCCGAGGACACAAGCTTCGCCCTTTCCGAGGTGCGGCTCGGGCTCATCCCGGCCGTCATCTGCCCGTACGTGATCGCGGCGATGGGCCCCCGTGCGGCGCGGCGGCTCATCCTCACCGCCGAGCGGTTCGAGGCAGCCGAAGCGCACCGGGTCGGGCTGGTCCACATGGTCGTTCCAGGAGTGGAACTGGGCGAGGCGGGAGAGCGCGTCGTCGCGCAGCTGTTGCGCGCCGGCCCCGAGGCCGCGGCGGCGGCCAAGCGGCTCGTCGACGACATCGCCGGAAGGCCCATCGACGAGGCGCTGGTGTCGGAAACCGCCCGTCGCATTGCCGCGACCCGGAGCTCTCACGAGGCGGCCGAAGGCATCGCCGCTTTCCTGGAGCGGCGCGCGCCCCGCTGGGAGCCCCGCTAAGATGCGGTTGCCGCCCGCGGTGAAGATGGTCGAGGTCGGCCCACGCGACGGGCTTCAGAACGAATCCGCCGCGCTGCCGATTTCTGTCAGGATCGAGCTCATCGACAGGTTGTCCGACGCGGGGCTGCCGGCGGTCGAGGCAGGCAGCTTCGTGAGCGAGCGCCGCGTGCCGCAGATGGCCGAGACCGATCAGGTGATGCGCCGCATCCGTCGCCGGGAGGGCACGACCTACCCCGTGCTGGTGCCGAACATGCGCGGCTTCGAGGCGGCCCGCGCGGCCGGTGCGACGGAGGTCGCGGTTTTCGCCGCCGCCTCTGAGACATTCTCACAGCGCAACATCGCGTGCTCGATCACGGAAAGTCTCGAGCGCTTCTCGCCTGTGTGCGATGCCGCCGCCGCGAGGGGCATCGCGGTGCGCGGCTATGTCTCCTGTGCGCTCGGCTGCCCCTACGAGGGCGAGATCGAGCCTGCACGCGTCGCTGCGGTCGCCGAACGGCTGGTGACGATGGGGTGCTACGAGATCTCGCTCGGCGACACAATCGGCGTGGGCACGCCGGGCAGGGCGCAGGCGCTGGTCGAGGCCGTTGCCGAGCGCGTGCCGCGGGAGATGCTGGCAGCGCATTTCCACGATACGTATGGTCAGGCCCTCGCGAACCTGCTGGCGGTGATGGAGCGGGGCATCGCAGTCATCGACAGTGCCGTCGCCGGGCTCGGCGGATGCCCGTTCGCGGAAGGCGCGAGCGGCAACGTGGCGAGCGAGGACGTGCTTTACATGCTGAACGGGCTCGGCATTGAGACCGGGGTCGACCTCGACGCGCTGGCCGCCGCCGGGCGCTTCGCCTGCGACCGGCTCGGCCGCGATCCGGCGTCGAAGGTGAGCCGGGCGCTCGCAGCCGGCCGGTGCTGAGCCGGGTCATTTTCGAAGTCGCAGCAAGCGCCCGGCGAAAGAATGATGCGCGGCCTGCACTCTTCTATGATGCAAAATATCTTTATTTATCAGGTCATTGAATCGGACCCACTCGAATCCTTAAATCCGTGGCGGTAAGTCCCTTACGACGAGCCGCCCTTTCATGCCTTTCCTGAACAGAAGGAAGGCGACGCCATGCACGACGTCTTTCCAGCGTCCAGCCACCTGCACCGGAAGCCTGCATCGTCGGCGGTTCCCATGCGCGGTATCGTGGACATCACCTCTGCCGCGCGGCAGCACCCGGATTTCGCCCGCCATGAGCGCGTGCTCATGGTGACGGAGCCGTCTTCCGGCCTCGATGCAATCGTCGCGATCCACGACACCACGCTAGGTCCTGCCCTCGGCGGTTGCCGCATCGCAGCCTACGAGTCGCCGGGTGAAGCGCTGGCAGACGTGCTGCGGCTCTCCCGCGCCGTGACCTGCAAGGCGGCGGTAGCCGGCCTCGCCCTGGGCGGCGGTAAGGCGGTCGTGCGCGGGAGGCCCGGCTTCCGCCCGGCTGAGGCACTGTTCCGCGCCTTCGGTCGGGCGCTCGAATCGCTCGGAGGCCGCTACATCACCGGCGAGGACGTCGGCTCGACCGCACGAGAGATGGACTGGATAGAGGCCGAGACCCGCCATGTGATCGGCACCACACGCCTCGGCGGCACCCCATCCTCGACGACCGCTGCCGGCGTGCTGGCGGGGATGCGAGCCGCTGTCGCGCATCGCCTCGGGACCGATCGCCTGGCAGGCGCCACCGTCACTGTGCAGGGGCTCGGCGGCGTCGGCATGGTCCTCTGCGAGCTGCTGGCGGCGGAGGGGGCGCGGCTGATCGTCGCCGATATCGATCCGGCACGATGCGAAGAGGCTCGGCGCCGGCTCAAGGCCCGCATTGTCGATCCCGCAGAGATACATCGTATCCCCGCCGACGTGTTCTCGCCCTGCGCGCTCGGCGGCGTTCTGAACGACGGCACGGTCGCCGCTCTGCGCTGCGCGGTGGTCGCCGGAGCCGCCAACAACCAGCTCCGGCATCCCGAGATCGCCGAGACGTTGCGCCGGAGCGACATCCTGTACGCGCCGGACTACGTCATCAACGCTGGCGGGCTGATCGCCGCATTCCTGTCGCTCAAAGGATACCGGCCGGGCGATGCGGCCGTGCTCGCCCGCGTCCGCGAGATCGGGTCGACCCTGACCGGAATCGTGCGCCGGGCCGAGGCCAAGGACCAATCCCCCGCCGCCGTGGCGGACCTCCTCGCGGAGGAGCGGATCGCAGCCCGACATGCAGCGCGCGGGGCAACAGTGGAACGGAGGACCGGAACATGAGCACCCTGCTCGACCACAGGCCCGTCCACAAGCCGGACGATACGGAGCCGATGCGTCATGCATCGGCCGGGGGCGAAGTGGTGGCGACGTTTGAGATCCGCCGGCGTGCTTTTCTCGACCGCCGCGGCCGGCTCGCCGAGCCGGCACCGCCCGTCGCTCACGACCGCGGCGCGATGCGCGAGATGTACCGCGTGATGGCGCTGGCGCGGAGCTTCGACGCCAAGGCGATCGCATTGCAGCGGACCGGCCGTCTGTTCACCTACCCATCCTGTCAGGGCCAGGAGGCGGTCGGGGTCGGCATCGCCAGCGCCATGTCCGATTGCGACGTGCTGCTGCCGACTTATCGCGAGCAGAGCGCACAGATATGGCGAGGCGTGAAGCTGTACGAGCTCTTCCTGTACTGGGCGGGCGACGAGCGCGGCAGCGACTTCGGCGGTCCGCGCAAGGATTTTCCGGTCTCGGTACCGATCGGCACGCACGCGCCCCACGCGGTCGGCGTCGCCACTGCAATAAAGCTGCGCAAGGAGCCGCGCGTCGCCGTCTGCGTGCTGGGCGACGGCGGCTCGTCCAAGGGCGATTTCTACGAAGCCCTCAACTTCGCCGGGGTCTGGCGGCTGCCGGTGGTGTTCGTCGTCTGCAACAACGAGTGGGCGATCTCTATGCCGCGCGCGAGCCAGACCGCCGCCGACACCTTGGCGCAGAAGGCGATCGCGGCAGGGCTGCCCGGCGAGCAGGTCGACGGTAACGACGTGATCGCGGTGCACTGCGCCGCCGAGGAGGCGATCGGTCGCGCGCGGGATGGCGGTGGCGCTTCCGTGATCGAGGCGCTGACCTACCGCATGGGCGATCATACCACGGCTGACGACGCGCGACGCTACCGTGACGAGACGGAGGTGAGCGCGCGCTGGGCGTACGACCCTCTTGCCCGAGTCCGGACCTACATGGCCGTACGGGGCTGGTGGACGAAGGACGACGAAACTGCGCTGATCGTCGCCTGCCGCGACGAGGTCGAGGCGGAGCTCAAGGTGTTCGAGGCGACGCCACCCCGGCCCCCCACCGCGATGTTCGATTATGTCTACGCCACGCTGCCGCCGTCGCTAGCCCGGCAGAAGGCGATGATGGCGGGGCGGCACGATGCCCGGTAGCGTGACCGCCCTCGCCGGAACGGCCGTCGCCGGAGCTACCCTCGTCGGCGCGGTGAACATGGCGCTGGCCCGGGCGATGACGGAGGACAAGAGCGTCGTCGTGCTGGGCGAGGACGTGGGGGTGGACGGCGGTGTGTTCCGTGCGACCGAGGGATTGCTGGAGCGCTTCGGGCCGAGCCGGGTGCTGGATACCCCGCTCGCCGAGACTGCGTTGGCCGGCGCGGCGGTCGGCATGGCGGCGGAAGGTCTGCGCCCGGTCGTCGAGATCCAGTTCATGGGCTTCATTTACCCGGCGATGGACCAACTTGTGAGCCATGCGAGCCGCCTGCGCAATCGCACGCGCGGGCGGCTGAGTTGCCCGCTCGTGGTACGGGCGCCGATGGGCGGCGGCATTCACGCGCCCGAGCACCACTCGGAAAGCACCGAGGCGATGTTCGCCCAGGTGCCCGGCCTCAGGGTGGTGATCCCGTCTTCGCCGGCGCGAACCTATGGTCTGCTGCTGGCGGCGATCCGCGATCCTGACCCCGTGATCTTCCTGGAGCCGACGCGGCTCTACAGGGCCCTGCGCGAGCCGGTCACGGACGACGGCAAGGCGCTTCCGCTCGACCGCTGCTTCGTGCTGCGCGAGGGCGACGACGTGACGATCGTGAGCTGGGGCAGCATGACGCGCGACGTCCTCGCGGTCGCCGACGCCCTCGCCGAGGAAGGCATCGACACCGAGGTCATCGACGTGGCGACGCTGCAGCCGCTCGATGCCGACACTATTCTCGCCTCGGTGGAAAAGACCGGTCGGCTGGTGGTCGTGCATGAGGCGCCACTGACCGCCGGGTACGGTGCCGAGATCGCCGCCCGCGTCGCCGAGCACGGGCTGCTGTCGCTCCAGGCGCCGATCACGCGGGTGACCGCGCCGGACGTCGTCGTGCCGCAGCCCCGGCTCGAAGCCGCTTACATGCCGGGCAAGGCGCGTATCAGGGAGGCGGTGCGCCACACCGTGGCCTTCGCATGAAAACCTTCGACCTGCCCGATCTCGGCGAGGGGCTGCACGAGGCGGAGATCGTGGCGTGGCATGTCGCGCCTGGAGACCAGGTCGTCGCCGACCAGCCACTGGTCTCCGTCGAGACCGACAAGGCGATCGTCGAGGTCCCCGCGCCGTTCGGCGGCCGCGTCGCCAAGCTGTTCGCCGAGGCCGGGACCACCGTGGCGGTGGGTGCGCCGCTCGTCGGCTTCGAGCACGCAGGGACGGAGGATAGCGGAACAGTCGCGGGCCGCGTGCCCGACGGCGATGTCGTGGTGGACTCCGAACGCCCTCGCACGCGGTCCGGAGGTGCACGGGTGAAGGCGGCGCCGGCGGTGCGCGCGCTCGCCGAGCGGCTCGGCGTCGATCTCACCGGCATCGAGTCCTCAAATGCCGACGGGCACATCACGGCCGACGACGTGAAGCGCGCCGCCGGGGCGGACGAAGCCGTCACAGCGACCGGCGAGCGCCTGCGCGGCGTGCGGCGCGCAATGGCGCAGCGCATGGCCGAAGCGCACGCCTCGGTGGTGCCCGCCACCGTATGCGACGAAGCCGATATAGATGGCTGGCGTGAAGGCAGCGACGTGACGGTGCGGCTGGTCGAGGCGATCGTCGCTGGCTGTGCGGTGACGCCTTCGATGAACGCCTGGTACGACGGCGCGCGCGAGACGCTGACGCTTCATAAGCGCATCGAGCTCGGCCTCGCGGTCGATACATCGGACGGGCTGCTGGTACCGGTGCTACGCAACATCGGCGCGCGCGAACGGGCTGATTTGCGGCAGGGCGTCGATGCGCTGAAGCGCGACGCCACTTCCCGTCGGATTCCGCCCGAGGAGTTGCGCGGCGCAACCATCACGCTTTCGAACTTCGGCGCGGTCGGCGTCGGACGCTTCGCCGGGCTCGTGGTCATCCCGCCGCAGGTAGCGATCGTTGGCGCTGGCCGCATCGCCGCCAGGGTAACACTCAGGGACGGCCGCGCGGTCGAGCGGCGCACGCTGCCGCTGTCGCTCACCTTTGACCACCGCGTCGTGAACGGCGGCGAGGCGGTGCGCTTCCTCGCCGCGATGATGGAGGCACTGGCGCAGTCCGACTGAGACGCGATGCGCGATATGCGCGGAGGAGGACCCCATGACCACCGCAAAGCCCGGTCCAGAGGCTCGAGATGCGCCGAAGCCACCCAACCCGATAGGGACGGACGGCTTCGAGTTCGTCGAGTACACCGCACCGGACCCAGCCATCCTCGACCGTCTGTTCCGGAGCATGGCGTTCAAGCCCGTGGCGCGCCACCGCGCGAAGGACGTGACGCTCTATCGCCAGGGCGGGGTGAATTTCATCGTCAACGCCGAGCCGGACAGCTTCGCCCAGTCCTTCGCCGCCGCGCACGGGCCGTCGATCTGCGCCGTGGGCTTCCGCGTGCGGGATGCCGCCGCTGCCCTGAAGCACGCCGTCGCCATGGGCGCGCGGCCGGTCGAGGGGCGACACGGGCCGATGGAGCTGAACATCCCCGCGATCCGCGGCGTCGGCGACAGCCTGATCTACCTGATCGACCGCTACGGCGATCGCACGATCTATGACGTCGACTTCGTGCCCATTCCGGGCGCTCCCCCTCGTCCCGCCGACGCCGGATTCCGGGAGATCGACCATTTGACCCACAATGTAGAGCGCGGGCACATGGACCGCTGGGCCGAGTTCTACGAGCGCCTGTTCGGCTTCCGCGAGATTCGCTACTTCGACATCGAGGGCCTCCTGACCGGGCTGCGTTCGCGGGCGATGACCAGTCCCTGCGGCAGGATCCGCATTCCGATCAACGAGTCCGCCGACGACCGCTCGCAGATCGCCGAATACCTGGCCGCATACGGGGGCGAGGGCATCCAGCACGTCGCGCTGTCGACCGACGACATCTACGCCACTGTCGAGACGCTGCAGGCGCGCGGCGTGCCGTTCCTGGCGCCGCCGCCGGAGGCCTATTATGGGGGGCTCGAAGAGCGTCTTCCCGGCCACGGCGAAGACGTCGCGCGCATGCGGCGCAGCGGTATCCTCATCGACGGGGCGCCGACGCGCGATGGCGGCCGGCTTCTGCAGATATTCACCGCCAACGTGATCGGTCCGATCTTCTTCGAGGTCATCCAGCGCAAGGGCGACGAGGGGTTCGGCGAGGGCAACTTCAAGGCGCTGTTCGAGGCGATTGAGCAGGACCAGATCCGGCGCGGCGTGCTCCAGCCTGACGAGGCGCGGCAATGAGCGCGGCAACGCTCACCCGCGACGGCCCGGCGCAGCACGATTACGTGATCGACCAGGATTGGGATCGCTACACAGCGGCCGATCATGCTATCTGGCAGACGCTGTTCCGCCGCCAGTCGCGGTTGCTGCCTGGCCGGGCCTGCCGAGAGTTCCTGGACGGAATCAACGCGCTCGGAGTCGCCGCCGAGGGTATCCCAGAGTTCGAGCGGCTGAGCGAGGTGCTCTACCGCGCGACGGGATGGCGCTTGGTCGCGGTTCCCGGACTGGTGCCGGACGAGGTCTTCTTCGATCATCTGGCGGAGCGGCGCTTCCCGGCGACAAACTGGATCCGCCGCGCGGACCAGATGGATTACCTGCAGGAGCCGGACGTCTTTCACGACGTGTTCGGTCATGTGCCGCTGTTGGTGCATCCGGTGTTCGCGGACTACCTGCAGGCATACGGCCGCGCCGGGCGCAAGGCGATGCGGCTCTCCGCCCTCCCCTATCTCGCGCGGCTCTACTGGTACACGGTGGAGTTCGGGCTGATCCGCACGGCCGAAGGCCTGCGCATCTACGGCTCGGGAATCCTGTCGTCGCGGCGCGAGAGCTCGTACTGCCTGGAGAGCCCCGCGCCCCTGCGCCTTGCCTTTGATCTGCACCGAATCACGCGGACGCGCTACCGCATCGACGACCTGCAGCCGCTCTATTTCGTCATTGAAAGCTTCCATCAGCTGTTCGAGGCAACGGCGCCCGATTTTGCGCCGTTCTACCGCGCATTGCGCACTGAGCCAGAGATTCCGCCTGGGCTCGTGGAAGCCGGCGACCGCACAGTTCTCCGGTAACGCCGATGGCCCATGCGCGGAGGGGCAGTTTTTCGGCCAAGAGGTGTGCCTCTATCGGCGGCGGTCGCCGCCCGTGCTCCGCTGACGGGGAGCATATTCAACGGCGACGGCCAGCCGATGAGCCCTCCTTCACACATGGCGAGCGCGGGCGGGTCGACCGCTACTACGTGTCGGCCCCGCTGCAGCAGGGCCGCCGGCGTCCCCGTCCGCCAAGTGGGATCCGATGAACGTCGTCCAGCCCCGTACCGCCCCCGCGGCTATGCGGGTCTCGGGCGATTGCAGATGTCGAGGGCCATCAGCGCATATATCTGCGCCGCCTTCAGCATCACATCGATCTCAATCTCCTCGTTTCTGGCGCTGATGCGCCGTCCCCGCGGTCCGATCTTGATCGCCGGTATGCCCAGCTCGTTGTAAATGTTGGTGTCGGTCCAGATGCTGGCGCGGTCCGGCGGTTCCGGCTGGATTTTTTCTCCGAAAAGATGCTGGTAGACCTCCTCCGCAGACTGGACCAGCGGCTCCACGTTCTTGCCTTCGTGGCCGAGCAGGGACTTGTAGACGTCCAGATCGTAGTCGACGCCGAGTCCGTTGAGCACCTGCGCAAGCTCGTGCCGGATTGTCACTGGCCTGATCTGCGGCGGCATGCGCACGTCGACGTAGATCGAGCAGACACCGGGGAAATAGTTGGGGCGGTAGGGCGCGCCGCCCTCGATTCCGCCGATGTTGACCTTGGGCCACAGCGGTCCGGTCGGGGATTCGTAGATATACTTGTCCTCAAACTCCGCCGCCCATCGCTCCACGGCCTCGATCACGCGGGTCATCTTCACGATGGCATTGACGTCTCCCATCGGGTAGGCGCTGCGCCTGGTGCCCCAGGCGGCTTCCGCCTTGCCGAAGGTCCTGATCCTGACCTGGACGACGCCGACCTGGGTCCACACGATGTTCAGATCAGAGCCGTCGGCGACCACGGCATAATCCGAGTGCATGCCGTGCGACAGCAGATGACGCGTGCCTATGCCTTCGCCACGATACTCGTTGCTCTGCCACTCGCCGATCGGGGT
>WHUE01000064.1 GCA_009377375.1 Alphaproteobacteria bacterium
TCCTTCTCGGACGCGCCGGGCACGCTGGTGGTGGACGAGGATGACTTCCTTTTCCACGATCTCATCCTCGTCCACCACCAGCGTGCCCGGCGCGTCCGAGAAGGACGACAGCACCTGTACCCTTACATGGTGGTTCATGGCCATTTCGACGGAACGGGTCTGCAGGACCTTCGCGCCCTGGGACGCCATTTCCAGCATTTCCTCGTAGGTGATCTTCTCCAGCTTGCGGGCCTTCGCGACGATGCGCGGATCGGTGGTGTAGATGCCGTCCACGTCGGTGAAGATATCACAGCGGTCCGCCTCAAGCGCGGCGGCGAGCGCCACCGCCGAGGTATCGGAGCCGCCCCGGCCCAGCGTGGTGATGCGGTTGTCGGGCCCGAGTCCCTGGAATCCCGCCACCACCGGCACCTGGCGCATCGCCATGCGTTCGCGCAGCAGCCCGGGCTCGATCGACTCGATCCGGGCCTTGCCGTGGGCGCCGTCGGTGCGGATCGGCACCTGCCAGCCCAGCCATGAGCGCGCGTCGACGCCGATCTGCTGCAGCGCCAGCGCCATCAGCCCGCAGGTCACCTGCTCGCCGGACGCCACCACCGCATCGTATTCGCGCGCATCGTGCAGCGGCGCAATCTGCACCGTCCAGTCGACCAGCCGGTTGGTCTCCCCCGCCATCGCCGAGACCACGACGGCGATCTCGTGGCCCTGGTCGTAGACAGCCTTCACCCGCTGCGCCGCCGCCTGGATGCGGTCCAGATCCGCCACGGAGGTGCCGCCGAATTTCTGAACAAATCGCGCCATCTGAGATGTCTTACCCCGCAAGGCCGCGCCGGCCGTGCGCCGGATCGTTCCGATCCGGCCGCCAATCCGTCCTACCCTGGCCTATTCCCGCTCGCGGCGGGCGCATCCATACTCTATATCAAGGCGGACAGGCAAGGCGTAAGGCACGGCAAACATGGCGCAATCCGCAGAAATGCAGGCGCGCGGGACAGTGGACGCGGACGAGGTCCGCCGGTTCGCCGACATCGCCGCCGAGTGGTGGGACCCGGACGGGAAGTTCGCCCCCCTGCACCGGTTCAACCCGGTGCGGCTGGCCTATCTGCGGGATGCGCTGTGCGAGCGGTTCGGCCGGTCGCCCCGCAGCATGCGGCCGCTGGAGGGGCTTCGCCTCCTCGATATCGGCTGCGGCGGCGGGCTGATCGCGGAGCCGCTGGCGCGGATGGGCGCGACCGTGACCGGCGTGGACGCGGCCGAGCGCAACATCGCCGTGGCGCGGGCGCATGCCGCCGAGGAAGGCGTGGAGATCGACTACCGCGCGACCACGGCCGAGTCGCTGGCCGGGGCGGGCGAGGCGTTCGACGCGGTGATCGCGCTGGAGGTGGTCGAGCATGTCGCCGACCTGGCGCTGTTCCTGGAAAGCTGCGCGGCGCTGGTGCGGCCGGGCGGGGCGATGGCGCTCGCCACGCTGAACCGGACGCCAAAATCCTTCCTGTTCGCCATCGTCGGCGCCGAATACGTGATGCGCTGGCTGCCGCGCGGCACCCACGACTGGCGCAAGTTCCCCCGCCCGTCGGAGATCGCCGCGGTGCTGGGCCGCGCGGGGCTGCGTCTCGACGACACGGCGGGCATGACCTACGACCCGCTGAGCGGCGACTGGCGGCGAAGCCGCGACCTGTCCGTCAACTACATGCTGTTCGCGGTGAAGGACTGAATTCCGATCCGCCGCGCGGAATCGCACCGGCGCGTTCAGGCGTCGTGGTCGGGAACCCAGGGAATCCGGTTCACGGCGACGCCCTCGTCCTTCAGCGCCTCCGCCTCGTCCGCGCTGGCCTCGCCATAGATGCTGCGCCTGTCGGCCTCGCCGTAATGCATCTTCCGCGCCTCCTCGGGAAAGCGCTCGCCGACATAGTCGCAGTTCTGCTCCACCTGCCGGCGAAGGGCCCGCAGCGCGGTCATGTATTCGCCCGCCTGCTCGGCCATGACCGCCTTGGCGGGTGCGGCGTCTTTCGACTTCTTCTTCGTGCCGGAGACGGCGGGCGCCATCAGCGCCTTGGACACGCTGGTGCCGCCGCAGACCGGGCAGGCGACTTTCTTCGCCTTCGCCTGCCTGTCGAAGGCCGCGCCGCTGGCGAACCACGCCTCGAACTGATGGTCGTCGGCGCAGACCAGGTCGAACACGATCATCTTACGTGAACCGTTGCTGTGTGATTGCGCTATTAAATGGTAATTTTTACTGTTCGATCAAGGGTTAACGAGGTCCGGACCGATGGCGGAACCGCATGGCGGAGACACCCCGTCCCCCTGGGTGGCGCGGTTCGCGACGCTGGCGCCGCCGGGCGGGGCGGTTCTCGATCTCGCCTGCGGGGGCGGCCGCCATGCGCGGCTGTTCCGCGGCCTCGGCCATGACGTGACGGCGGTGGACCGGGACGCCGACGCGCTGTCCGCGCTGGCCGGCGACAGCGGCATCGAGACGCTCCGCGCCGATCTGGAGGACGGCTCGCCCTGGCCGGCGGGGGAGCGGCGATTCGCCGCCGTCGTCGTCGCCAACTACCTGCACCGGCCGCTGCTGCCGCGCATCGTCGCTGCGGTGGACGATGGCGGGGTGCTGATCTACGAGACCTTCGCGGCGGGCAACGAGCGGTTCGGCCGTCCGCGCAACCCGGACTTCCTGCTGCGCCCCGGCGAGCTGCTGGAGGCGGTACGCGGGACGCTTCGCGTCGTCGCTTTCGAGGATGGCCAGGTGGAGACGCCGCGCCCCGCCGCGGTGCAGCGGATCTGCGCCGTCAGGGCCCCGGACCCCGCCGCCGCGCCCCCGCCGCTCCACGGACCGTGACGGGCGCGCCCGGGATTCTCCTTGCGCGGGGCGGCGGCTCCCCGCAAAATCCCGCCAACGCTTCGCCCGGCCGGACGGCATGGAAATGCCGAAGCGAACAGGAAACAGGGAGGTCGACATGAACGTCAAGACTCTGATCGGATTCGGCATCGGCGCCGTGCTCGCCGCCGGCGCTGCGATGCCGGCCGCGGCCCAGTTCTACAAGGGCAAGACGATGACGGTGGTCATCGGCACCCGCGCGGGCGGCAACGGCGACATCCAGGGCCGGATGGTGATGCGCCACCTGACCAACCACATACCCGGCAAGCCCACCGTGGTGGTCAAGAACATGGCGGGCAGCGGCGGCATCCTCGCCACCAATTTCGTCGCCGAGGTGGCGAAGCCGGACGGGCTGACGGTCGGCTATTCGATCATCAACATCATGGCCGAGCTGCTGGACGCCAGCACATTGCGCGCCAGCCACAAGGATCTTGGTTTCATCGGCGGGCTGGGCTCCACCAGCGTGTTCCATATCCGCACCGACACGCCGCCCGGCGTCAAGTCGGTCGCCGACATCTTCAAGATCAAGGAAACGTTCCGCTCCGCCGGCCACGCGCCCAGCAGCCAGAAGGATCTCAGCATCCGGGTGATGTGCAAGCTGCTGGAGCTGCCCTGCGACCACGTCACCGGGTTCAAGTCGGCCGGCGTCATCCGCCGCGCCATACAGCAGAAGGAAATCCAGCTCACCTCCGATTCGGTCACCGGCTATTTCTCGCGGGTCGAGCCGACGCTGATCAAGCCGGGCATTTCGCTGCCGCTGTGGCAGTACGGCGTCCCGGTGAAGGGCGGCGGCTACAAGCGCGATGCCGCGATGCCCGACGTGCCCACGGCGCTGGAAGTCTACAAGATGAAGCATGGCGAGAACGCCAAGCCGTCCGGTCCCGACTGGCAGACCTATCAGCTGATCGTGGGCACCAGCGGCACCATGCTGCGGGCCGTGTTCCTGCCGCCGAAGGCGCCGGCGGAGCCGACCCGCATCCTGCGCGAGGCGTTCCAGAAGATGTACGACGATCCGGCCTTCAAGGCCGACTGGAAGAAGCTGACCAAGGCCGATCCCACCGCCGCCATCGGCGAGGAGGGCGCGGCCTACGTGAAGGAAGTCCTCAGCGTGACGCCGGAATTCGTCGCCTATCTGAAGGACTTCGTCGCCAAGGGCGCGAAGTAGGCGGCGTCAAGACCGTCCAGGAACAACGGCAGGTCCGGGCCGGCGCGGCGCGGACCTGCCGCATTTCGCGGGGACAAACTCAGTGGACGCGGTAATCGACGGCCTGCAGCTGGTGCTGCACTGGCCGACGCCGGGCTACCTGGCGCTCGGCGTGCTGATCGGCATCTACTTCGGCGCGGTGCCGGGACTCGGCGGGCTGGTGGGCATGGCCATCCTGCTGCCCTTCACCTTCGGCATGGAGCCGGCCTCGGCCTTCGCCTTCCTGCTCGGCATGTACGCCGTCACCTGCACATCGGATACGCTGGCCTGCGTGCTGCTGGGCGTGCCGGGCACGGCAGCCAGCCAGGCGACCGTTCTCGACGGCTACCCCATGGCGCAGAAGGGCGAGGCGTCGCGCGCCTTCGGGGCGGCGTTCACCTGGTCCGCGATCGGCGGTGTGGTCGGCGCCATCGTGCTGGGGCTGTCGATTCCGGTCGTCCGGCCGCTGATCCTGTCGTTCTCCGCGCCGGAATTCCTGATGCTCGGCGTGCTCGCGCTGACCATGGTCGGCGGGCTGTCGGGCAACTCGCTGCTCAAGGGCTGCGCCGGGGCCACGCTGGGGCTGCTGCTGGCGACCGTCGGCTACGCCACGGCGGGCACCATCCCGCGCTTCTGGTTCGAGCAGCCCTATCTGCTGGAAGGCATTCCGCTGATCCCGCTGGTGCTGGGCCTGTTCGGCCTGCCCGAGCTGCTGTCGCTGGCGACGTCGAACAGCGCGATTTCGCGGGTTTCCCAGGCGGAGAGCAAGACCGGCGTCATGACCGGCGTGCGCGACGCCTTCATCCACTGGTGGCTGGGACTGCGCTGCGCCGCCATCGGCGTCTATATCGGCATGCTGCCCGGCGTCGGCGGATCGGTGGTCGACTGGGTCGCCTACGGCCACGCCGTGCAGAGCACCAGGAACAAGGAGAACTACGGCAAGGGCGACGTGCGCGGCGTGATCGCGCCGGAGGCCGCGAACAACGCCATGCGCGGCGGCGCGCTGATTCCCACCATCGCCTTCGCCATCCCGGGCAGCGCCTCAATGGCGATCCTGCTCGGCGCCTTCACCGTCCACGGGCTGGAGCCGGGGCCGGCCCTGCTGACCACCCGGCTCGACATCACCTTCAGCCTGGTGTGGACGCTGGTCTTCGCCAACATCCTGGCGTCCGGGCTGCTGCTGCTCTGGGGCACGCAAATCTCGAAGGCGACTTTCGTGCCCGGCCACCTGATCCTGCCGTCGGTGGTGCTGTTCGTGTTCATGGGCGGCTGGATCAGCGGCAACAATCTCGGCGACCTGATCACGCTGGTCGTCTTCGGCGTGCTGGGAACGGTGATGCGCAACGCGGGCTGGCCGCGCCCGCCGGTGGCGCTGGGGCTGATCCTCGGCCCGATCATGGAGAACGCCTTCCATCTGAGCGTGCGCATCCACCAGTACACCTGGCTGACCCGCCCGATCGTGCTGGTGCTGATGGCGCTGATCGTGGCGACCGTCGCCCTGGCGGCGCGGCGGACGCTGAAGCAGCGCGCGGAGCCGGGCAAGGGGCCGGTGGCGGAGGACGGCGGCGGGAAGCAGGACCTCCGGCTTTCGATCCCCTACGGCGCGCTGCTGACCTTCGTCTTCGCCGGCGCGATCGGCATGGCGATGCAGTGGGACCACATCGTGCGCTACTTCCCGCTGGTCATCGCCGTGCCGGGGCTCCTCCTCGCCGCCGGCGCGCTCGGCGTCGACCTGCGCCAGGGGCTGGCGCTGCGCGCCGCACGCACGGCCGGCACGGCGCCCGCGAAGGGCGCGCTGCTCGCGGAGGCGGGGCCGGCGATCCGCTTCCTGCTCTGGATCGCGGGCATCGTCGCGGCCACGCTCCTGATCGGGCTGATGCCGGCGCTGCTCGGCTTCGTCGCGCTCTACCTGCTGCGCTGGGGCCGCACGAGCTGGCGCTTCGCCGCGATCTACACGGCTGCGTCCTGGCTGTTCCTCTACGTGATGTTCACGCTGATCGTCCCGGTCGTCTGGCACCGGGGCCTGCTGATGGACTGGCTGGGGATATAGGGTTCAGTCGCCCGCGGCGCGCAGGTGGCGCGGCTGCGGCACGCTGGGCGCGGCGTAGGGCCGGTCGTGGGTGAGCGAAGGCAGCGAACGGCGCACGCTGGCCACCCGCGCCGGGTCGATCTCGGCGACGATGACGCCGGGCGCCTCGCCGCCATCGGCCAGCACCTCGCCCCACGGGTCGACGATCAGCGAATGGCCGTAGGTCCGGCGCCCGCGCGGATGCTCGCCGCACTGCGCCGGGGCGAAGATGTAGGACCCGGTCTCGATCGCCCGCGCCCGCAGCAGCACATGCCAGTGCGCCCGCCCCGTCGGCTGGGTGAAGGCGGACGGCACCGCCATGAATATCGCCCCCGCCTGGGCAAGCTGGCGATAGAGATGCGGGAAGCGCACGTCGTAGCAGACGGTGAACCCCATCAGGCCCCACGGCGTTTCCGCCACGCAGGCGGACGCCCCGGCGCGGTAGGTCGCCGATTCGCGATAGGATTCGCCGCCTTCCAGGTCGACGTCGAACATGTGAATCTTGTCGTAGCGGGCGCGGATCTCCCCTTCGGGGTCGATCAGGTAGCCGCGGTTGGCGACGCGTTCGTCGCGGAGCCGGATGGTCAGCGTGCCCGGCAGCAGCCATACGCCCAGCGCCGCGGCGACCTCCTGGAAGGTTTCCAGCGCCGGGTGGTTGTCTTCCGGCAGCGCGCGGTCCAGCACGTTCTTGCGGCCGACCTCCATCATCACGCTGCATTCCGGCAGCGCAACGAAATCGGCCCCCTCCCGCACGGCGTCGCGGATCAGCTCCGTCGCTATCGCGATATTGCCCTTCATGTCGTTGCCCGCGTTGAGCTGCACGCAGGCAAGGCGGAAGGGGTCGGTCATGCGTCAGCCCCCAGAAGCCTGTCCAGCTCGCCCGACGCCTCAAGCGCAGCGAGGTCGTCGGAGCCGCCGACCGGCTTCCCGTCGATGAAGATCTGCGGCACCGTGCGCCCGCCATTGGACCGTTCGGACATCTCCGCCCGCAGCGCGGGGTCGGAATCGACGTCGACTTCCTCGAACGGCACGCCCTTGCTCTTGAGCAGGTTCTTCGCCCGCCAGCAGAACGGGCAGAAAAAGGTGGTGTAGACTTCGACCTTGGGCACGGCTCGCCTGTTCCTCCTGTTGCGGACTTGAATAATATGGGGCGGTTCTTCTTCCCTGACGACCCCCGGAGCGGCGGAACGGGAGATAAGAGTCTAATTTCCGGGCCGAACCACCCGGGCCAGCGTCAACACGTCGACGGAAGCCGCCCCCGCCCCGGTCAGGCAGCGGGCGCAGGCCTCGACCGTGGCCCCCGTCGTCAGCACGTCGTCCACCAGCACGACGCGCGCACCCCGGACGGCCTCGCGCCATTCCTCGCGGAGCGCGAACGCGCCCTGCACGTTGCGCCGCCTGGCCGAGGCGCCGAGCCCGCCCTGCGACCGGGTCCGGCGGGTCCGCCGCAGCAGGTCGGGCACGCAGCGCCGGCCGGCCGCGCGCGCCGCCGCCTGCGCGAGCAGCGCCGACTGGTTGTAGCGCCGGCGGATCAGCCGCGTCCGGTGCAGCGGCACCGGCGCAACAAGGTCCGCGTCTTCCAGCAGCGCCGCCCCGGCGCGGGCCAGCCAGGCGCCGAAGGCGGGCGCGGCGTCGGTGCGGTCGGCGTGCTTGTAGCCCAGCACCATGCTCCGGCTCGCCTCGTCATAGGCGAACACGGCCCGGGCGCGGCCATAGGCCGGCGAGCGGGCCGAGCACGCGCCGCACAGCGAGTTCTCGCCGGCGTCGAATTCGAACGGAAAGCCGCAGCAGGCGCAGAAAGGCGGGCCTAGAAAGGCGAGACCCGGCCAGCATGCGGCGCAGACGCCGCCGGCGCCCGTGCCCTCGACCACCGTGCCGCAGGCGAGGCAGCGGCGGGGCAGCAGCGCATCCAGCACGCCGCGCGCGGCGCGGGCCACAGGACCCGGACGCGCACCGGGGCTCACGGCGGGAAGGCCCGGAACCGGGCGGTGCCGTCGCGCTCCACCTGCGCCACCAGCCCGGTCTCCCAGTCGATATATTCCTGCATCTTGGCGGCGATGTCGGCCTCGCCCTCCTCGTAATCGTAGGCGCGATAGAACACGTCGTCGTTCCGGCACGCCATGTGCTCCGAGCCGGTGTTCAGCGCACCGCCGGCGGCGCGCCACGCCGCGTTGCCGCCTGTCAGCGCGGCGACGGGGCGCCGCGTCAGAGACGCGGCATCGGCGGCCGCGAGGACGGCCAGCGCAGGCTCTGTCGCGGTGAAGACCAGCGTGCCGTCGCCGGGGATATTCGCCAGCGCCTCGCCCAGCCGCGCGCGCACCGCCCACCACGCGCCCGGGATATGCCCGGCGCGGTATTCGAGGCTGGTGGCGAGATCCACCGCCGTCGCCTCGCCCGCCTTCAGCGCCGCCGCCAGCGCGCCGACCTTCACGCTCTCCACCTGCGCATCCTCGAGCCCCGGAACCTCGGGCTCCGGCACGCCCGTCTCCAGCGCCGCGGCATCGTCCAGCCCGCCTTTCAGCACGACGACCTCGGGCCAGCCCATCTGGATCAGCCAGCTCGCCGTCATGGTCGCGCGGACGCCGTTGTCGTCGATCAGCACCAGGCGGGAGCGCAGCGTGCCGACATAGCGGTCGGTCGCCTGCACCAGCTGCCCGCCGGGCGCGGAGACCGAGCCGGGCATGTGGCCGGCGGCGAACTCCTCCGGATTGCGCACGTCCAGCAGGAACAGGCTGCGCGTCTCCGCCTCGTTCCGCCATTGCGCCAGCGTCGCGGTGTCGATGGTCCTCACGCCGAAGCGCTTCGCGACGCGGGCGGCGGCGGCCAGCGCCTTCTTCAGCCCGTCCGGCGACGGGTCGGGCGCGAAGCGGTCCTTGCCGGTCTCCAGCGCGTGCCCGGCCAGCGCCCAGCCCATCGTGCCGTTGCACAGCGCCGCGACCCTGTTGGGGATGCCGGCGTTGCGCAGCGACTGCGCGCCGATGATCGAACGCGTGCGCCCGGCGCAGTTGACCACGACCAGCGTGGCGGGATCGGGCGCGACGTCATGGACGCGGTAGGCCAGTTCGGCGCCGGGGCAATCGATGCCGGTGGGAATGTTCATGCGGCGGTACTCCGCCAGGGGTCGGCTGTCGAGAACCACCATGTCGGTCCCGGAATCGATCAGCGCCTTGAGCTCGTCCGCGGAGACGTTGGGCGTGCCCTCGCGGTGCTCGACGAATTCCCCGAACGCCTTGGACGGCACGTTGACGCCGCCGAACAGCACCCCGCCGGACGCCTCCCAGGCCGGCGTGCCGCCCTCCAGCACGGAGACATCGGTATAGCCGAAACCGGACAGAACCTTCGCCGCCCGCGCCGCCAGTCCGTCGCCGCCGTCGCACAGCACGACGGGTGCGCTCCGGCGGGGCGCCAGCGCGCGGATGCGCAGCTCCAGCCGGCTGAGCGGGATGCAGACGGCGAACAGCAGGTGGCCGCGGCAGAACACCCCTTCCTCGCGCACGTCGATCAGGGCGAACTCGCCCGAGTTTTCGTCGAGAAGCCGCGCGCGCAGCCCTGCCGAAGAAATCCTGCCGGTCATGATGTGACTGTCCTCGCGGTCGGAACGATGGCGAAGTGTAGGCCCGCGCCCGCACGGGCTCAACCGGACGGGCCGCTTTGTGGCCCCGATCCGGCGTGGCATAGTCCCGCCGATGGCGGAAAACGCGAACGACATCCGGCACGTCTTCGACCGGCGCGCGGTGCGCCGCCGCCGCGATCGCGCGGCCGCGACGTTCGGGGCGCACGATTTCCTGTTCCGCGAGGTCGCCGACCGGCTCTGCGAGCGGCTGGAGGATGTCCGCCGCGGCTTCCCGGCGGCGCTCGATCTCGGCTCGCACGGCGGGGTACTGGCCGCGACCCTGGCCGGGCGCGGCGGCATCGAGACGCTGGTCCAGGCCGATCTTTCGCCCGCCATGGCCGCGCGCGCGCCCGGTCCGCTGCGCCTTGCCGCCGACGAGGAGGCGCTGCCCTTCGCCGATGCCTCGTTCGACCTCGCCCTGTCCTGCCTGTCGCTGCACTGGGTGAACGACCTGCCGGGGGCGCTGGCGCAGCTGCGCCGCGCGCTGAAGCCCGACGGGCTGTTCCTCGCCGCGATGCTGGGGGCGGGCACGCTGGACGAGCTGCGCGGCGCCTGGATCGAGGCGGAATCGGCGGAGGAAGGCGGGGTCAGCCCGCGCGTCTCGCCCTTCGCCGATCTCGCCGACGCCGCCGCCCTGCTGCAGCGCGCCGGCTTCGCCCTGCCGGTTGCCGACGCCGACACCATCACCGTGACCTGGCCCGACCCGTTCGCGCTGATGCGCGAGCTGCGCGGCATGGGGGAGGCGAATGCGAATGAGGGGCGCGGGCGGGCGCCGTTGAGGCGCGGCACGCTGCTGGCGGCGGCGAGGGCCTATGCGGAGCGCCACGCCGATGCCGACGGGCGCATCCCGGCGACGTTCCGCGTGCTTTACCTCAGCGGCTGGGCGCCGGCCTCCGGCCAGCCGAAGCCGCTGCGCCCCGGCAGCGCGCAGGCGCGGCTGGCGGACGCGCTGGACGCGGAGGAACGCCCGGCAGGGGACAAGGCGAGGCCGAAGTAAATACGCGTAGGATGTCTTTTATCCGGGGGCGCTGTAGACTGCTGTCACCGCATGGGAGAAGAGCAAGTGGTTCGAAACTCAAGTCCAGACCTACCAAGGCGCGCCACTTTGTCGTCTGCCGAAATGAGTCGCGCGGTCGAACGGTTTCGAACGCTTATCAAGCGCCTTGAGCAGTTTGAGCCGGAGGAAATCAATGATCGGGAAGAGGCTGCTATTTCTGATCTCGAAGCCGCTATACGTACCGCCGTGGAAAAGACGTATCCTGCTGGAAGCACGCAATATAACCAATTAACCCAAGCCTTTATGCTTGATCGAGCCGGATACAACATTGGAAATGAGACTTCGATCCATGAAGTTCGCGAAGGATTAAAGGACGGCAAAAGGGTTGCGCTTACATCGCTCAAAAACGCCATAGATGACCTTGAGGACGATCTAAAACATTACGAAAAAGGGTTGCCCGGTCGTTCTCCAACCATTTCAAGCGCGAATAAAGACAATAAAAAGGTTTTTATTGTACATGGCCATGATGAGGCTGCGCGACACGAACTCGCGCGCTTCATAGAAAAGGCGTCATTACAACCAATTATTTTGCACGAACAAGCGAGTGGTGGCAGAACCATAATCGAAAAAATTGAAGAATATTCGGACGTTGGATTTGCGGTCGTTCTCCTCACGCCGGACGATGTAGGACGATCAAGAGACGCCGATGAACTCCAGCCCCGTGCACGACAAAACGTCGTGGCGGAACTTTTTTATTTTCTTGGAAAACTGGGTCGTAGTCGAGTCTGCGCACTTAAAAAGAATGGAATTGAGATACCATCGGACATTGGAGGAGTCATATACATAGACATGGACCATGCAGGCGCATGGAAAACAACCTTGCTTAGGGAATTCGAAGGTGCCGGATACATGATCGATTGGGGTAACGCGCTACGCTAAGAATTTCTCATCTCTACTATCGTCTTAAGAATACTGAGAATGATCGCAGGGATATGGGAAGTACGCTAGGCCGGCCTCATGCGGCGGCCGGGGAAGCGGCCTTCGGCTCGTATCCCGGCTTCTCCGGCACCATCCAGACCAGCACGGCGGCGAGCAGCGCCAGCGCCAGCCCGATGATCCAGACCCAGTCGTAGCGGGCGTTCAGGTCGAACAGCCAGCCGCCGAGCCAGGCGCCGGTGGCCGCGCCGATGGAATGCATGGCGAACAGCGTGCCCATGGCCAGCCCCATGGTGCGCAGCCCGATATGGCTGGCGACGATGCTGGCCATCGGCGGCACGGTCGCGAAGTCCAGCGTGCCGAACAGCACCGCGAAGAAGAACAGCAGCGAGACGTCCTGGGCCACGTAAAGCAGCAGGATGAAGGTCAGCGCGCGCAGGAAATAGACCATCCCCAGCAGGAACGGCCGGTGCATGCGGTCGGTCAGGTAGCCCGCCAGCAGCATGCCGACCGAATCGAACGCCGCCATCACGCCGAACGCCGCCGCGCTCTCGACCAGCGGGAAGCCGCAGGCCGCCGCATAGGGCAGCAGGTGGACCTTGACGATGCCGGCGGTGGTGAAGCCGCAGACCATGTAGGCCAGCCCGACCAGCCAGAACACCGGGTGGCGCAGGATTACCGACAGCTTCACGAGGAAGCGGTCGCCGGTGTCGGCGCGGCGCTTCGCGCGGGCCGCGCGCCGTTCCTCGGGGCTGCGCCGGTCGCGCAGCACGAACAGGCACACGATGCCGAACGCGCCGACGACCAGCCCGGTGAGCTGCAGCGAGCCGCGCCAGCCGACCAGCCCCACCAGCGCCGCGAAGACCGGGATCAGGACGAGCTGTCCCGCCCCCACGCCGGAACTGCCGACCGAGGTGGCGAAGCCGCGGTTTTCCGTGAAGTGGCGCGCAATCACCGTGGAGGCGAGCGGCAGGCCGATGACGCCGTAGCCGATCGCGGCGAACACGCAGTAGATCAGGATGAACTGCCATCCCGCCGTCATCGACGCTGCGGCGGTCACGCCCACGGCGATCACCAGCATGCCGGCGCCGAACATCACCCCGGGGCTGAACCGGTCGATCATGTTGCCGATGGGCGGGGCCACCGCCGCCATCACCAGCAGCCCGAGCGATGCCCCCGAGGAGATGAAGCCGCGCGTCCAGCCGAACTCCGCCTCCCAGACCGGGATCAGCACCCCGATGGTGTAGCGCGCGGAAAAGGCGAGGCTGAGCGCCAGAAACGCGAACAGCACCACCAGCCAGCCGCGCGGATTGGCAAGGTAGAGACGCTTGAGCATGGGCCCTGGATCGACGGGACCGGCCGTGGCCGGTGGAACAACGGGCCCACAATACCATTGCGCGAGGCATCGGCAAGCGACCGCCGGATCATTTTGCCGACGCGGCGGTCCGGCCGCGCTACAGCAGATCCCGCAGCATGGCGACCAGCGGCACGTCGGCGGGCGGCATGGGGTAATCGCGGAGCTGCATCGGGCGCACCCATTTCAGCGTCTGCCCCTCGCGCGGACGCGGCGTGCCCTGCCAGACGCGGCAGACATAGAGCGGCATCAGCAGGTGGAACGTCTCGTAGGTATGCGAGGCGAAGGTGAGGGGCGCGAGGCAGCTTTCCTCGGTGTCGATGCCCAGCTCCTCCACCAGCTCGCGGATCAGCGCGGCTTCCGGCGTCTCGCCGTCATGCACCTTGCCGCCGGGGAATTCCCACAGCCCCGCCATCGGCTTGCCTTCCGGCCGCCGGGCGATTAGCACCCGCCCGTCGACATCGACCAGCGCGACCGCCGCCACCAGCATGGTCGGCGGCGCCTTCGCGCCGTCAGGTCCGGTAGTCGGCATTGATGTCGATATAGCCGTGGGTCAGATCGCAGGTCCACACGGTGGATTTGCCGCGTCCGATGCCGAGATCGACGCCGATGCGGATGTCGCACCCGGCCATGTGCGCCTCCGCCGCCGTCTCGTCGTAATCGGCGCGGAGCTGGCCGTTCTCGGTCACCTTCACGCCGCCGATGAACACCGACAGCAGGTCGCGGTCCGCTTTCTCCCCCGCCTTGCCGACGGCCATGACGATGCGGCCCCAGTTGGGATCGCCGCCGGCCAGCGCGGTCTTGACCAGCGGCGAGTTGCCGATGGACAGGCCGATGCGCCGGGCCGCCCGCCGCGAGGCCGCGCCCGTCACCTCGATCGTCACCAGCTTCTGCGCGCCCTCGCCGTCGCGCACGATCTGGATGGCGAGGTCCTGCGCCAGCTCGGTCAGCGCCCGGCGGAAATCCCGCAGATTGGGATCGGCGGCATCCGCGACGCGCGGATGCTTCGGCCCCTGGCCGGTGGCGCAGAGCAGCACGGTGTCGCTGGTCGAGGTGTCCCCGTCCACCGTCACCGCGTTGAACGAATCGTCCACCGCGCGGGTCAGCAGCTTCTGCAGCACCGGCGCCGGTATCTTCGCGTCGGTGAACAGGAAGCCGAGCATGGTCGCCATGTCGGGGGCGATCATGCCGGACCCCTTGGCGATGCCGGCGATCGTCACCTCGGTCCCGCCGATCCTCGCGGCGCGTATCGCGGTCTTGGGGAAGGTGTCGGTGGTCATGATCGCCTGCGCCGCGTCGTCCCAGCCGCCGGGGCTCAGCCGCTTCATCATGCCCGGCAGCTTGGAGGCGATGTAGTCCTGCGGCACCGGCACGCCGATCACGCCGGTGGAGGCGATGTAGACCTCGTCCCTGCGGCAGCCGACCAGCTTCGCCGCTGCCGCCACGGTATGCTCCACCGTGCGGTCGCCCGCCTTGCCGGTGAAGGCGTTGGCGTTGCCGGAATTGACCACGATCGCGCGCGCCCTGCCGTGCTTCAGGATGGCGCGGCACCAGTCGACCGGCGCGGAGGGGCAGAGCGAGCGGGTGAACGCCCCCGCGACCGTGGCGCCCGGCGCCAGCCGGGCGACGAACAGGTCGGGCCGGCCGCTCGCCTTCAGCCCGCAGACGGCGCCGGCAAGCTCGACGCCGGCCATCGGCGGCAGGGCGGAGAAGACCCGCGGTGCAAGGGGAGAAACTTTCATGGCGATTTCAAACACTTAGAGTATGGCGAGGCGCTCCGTCGCGCCCTGTGCGGCGGGGTTCTGGGCCCGATGCGGCATTTCGTCAATGGGAATCGTGCAGAGCTGCGGCCAAATGCCGGCCCGCCGGCCCTCCGCGGGCGCGTTGACAGGGCGCATCGCCCCTCCTATGTGTCCTGCTGCCTGCCTATATGGTAGTTTACCGGTTCCACAAGAGCCACCCCGCCTGACAAGGACGCCCGCATGTTAGCCGCACTGGCCCAGCACGTCTTCGGATCAGCCAATGCGCGTTATCTGAAGCGACTCGAAAAGACCGTCGCCGAGATCAACGCCCTGGAACCCGAGCTGGAGAAACTCGACGACGCGGCCCTGCAGGCCCGCACGCCGATGCTGCGCGCGCGCGCCGATTCCGGCGAGTCGCTGGACGACCTGCTGCCCGAGGCCTTCGCCACGGTGCGCGAGGCCGCCAAGCGGACCCTCGGCCAGCGCCATTTCGACGTGCAGCTCATGGGCGGCATGGTGCTGCACCGCGGCAACATCGCCGAGATGAAGACCGGCGAGGGCAAGACCCTGGTCGCCACCCTGCCGGTCTACCTCAACGCGCTGACCCGCAAGGGCGTGCACGTCGTCACCGTCAACGACTACCTGGCCCGCCGCGACGCCGCCTGGATGGGCGAGATCTATGCGTTCCTGGGGCTGACCGCCGGCTGTATCGTGCACGGGCTGTCGGACGAGGAGCGCCAGGCGGCCTACGCCGCCGACGTCACCTACGGCACCAACAACGAGTTCGGGTTCGACTACCTGCGCGACAACATGAAATTCCGGCTGGAGGACATGGCCCAGCGGCCGTTCAACTTCGCCATCGTCGACGAGGTGGACTCCATCCTGATCGACGAAGCGCGCACGCCGCTGATCATTTCCGGCCCGACCGAGGATTCGTCGGAGCTGTACCGCCGGGTCAACGCCCTTATTCCGAAGCTCTCGCCGACCGACTTCGAGAAGGACGAGAAGCAGCGCAGCGTGACCTTCACCGAGGAAGGCGCGGAGACGATGGAGCGGCTGCTGATCGAGGCGGGGATGCTGGAGAGCGGCGGGCTCTACGACATCGCCAATGTCAGCCTGGTCCACCACGTCAACCAGGCGCTGCGCGCGCACACGCTGTTCCAGCGCGACACCGACTACATCGTCAAGGACGACAAGGTCGTCATCATCGACGAGTTCACCGGCCGCATGATGGAGGGACGGCGCTATTCGGAAGGGCTGCACCAGGCGCTCGAGGCCAAGGAGGGCGTCTCCGTCCAGACCGAGAACCAGACGCTGGCGTCGATCACCTTCCAGAACTACTTCCGGCTCTACCCGAAGCTGGCGGGCATGACCGGCACGGCGATGACCGAGGCGTCCGAGTTCGGCGACATCTACGGGCTCGAGGTGGTCGAGATGCCGACCAACGAGCCCTGCATCCGCGAGGACCAGGACGACGAGGTCTACCGCACCGAGAAGGAAAAATACGAGGCCATCATCACGATGATCGAGGAGTGCCGCGCCCGCAACCAGCCGGCGCTGGTGGGCACGGTGTCCATCGAGAAGTCGGAGCACCTGGCCTCTCTGCTGAAGGAGCGCGGCATTCCGCATAACGTGCTCAACGCGCGCTATCACGAGCAGGAGGCCTTCATCATCGCCCAGGCCGGCCAGCCGGGCCAGGTGACGATCGCCACCAACATGGCGGGACGCGGCACCGACATCCAGCTCGGCGGCAATGTCGAGATGCGGGTGATCGAGGAGCTTGCCAAGCTGAAGGACGACGCCGAACGCGAGGCCCGGGAGCCCGAGATTCGCACCCGCATCGAAGGCGAGATCGCCGACGCCCGCAAGGTGGTGCTGGAAGCCGGCGGGCTCGCCATCATCGGCACCGAGCGGCACGAGGCGCGGCGCATCGACAACCAGCTTCGCGGCCGCGCCGGCCGCCAGGGCGATCCGGGCCTGTCACGCTTCTTCCTGTCGCTGGAAGACGACCTGATGCGCATCTTCGGCTCGCAGCGCATCGACGGCATGCTGCAGAAGCTGGGGCTGGAGGAAGGCGAGGCCATCGTCCACCGCTGGATCAACAAGGCGCTGGAAAAGGCGCAGAAGAAGGTCGAGGAGCGCAACTACGAGATCCGCAAGAACCTGCTGCGCTTCGACGACGTGATGAACGACCAGCGCAAGGTGATCTACGAGCAGCGCCGCGACCTGATGGAGGCCGACGACGTGTCCGCCACCGTCACCGACATGCGCCACGAGGTGATCGAGGACATGGTCGCCCGCTGCATCCCGGCGAAGGCCTATGCCGAGCAATGGGATACCGACGCGCTGCACGAAGAGGTGCTGCGTCTCCTCGGGCTGAACCTGCCGGTCAGGGACTGGGCGGCCGAGGAAGGCATCGCCGACGAGGAGATCCTCGACCGGCTCACCAGCGCCGCCGACCGGCGCATCGCCGAGAAAGTCGCCAATTACGGCCCCGAGATGATGCGGATGGCCGAGAAGAGCGTGCTGCTCCAGGTGCTCGACCAGATATGGAAGGAGCATCTGCTGGCGCTCGACCATCTGCGCCAGGGCATCGGGCTGCGCGCCTACGCCCAGAAGGACCCGCTGAACGAATACAAGCGCGAGGCCTTCAACCTGTTCGGGGAGATGCTCGCCAATCTGCGGGAGACCGTGACCACGGTGCTGTGCCACATGGAAATCTCCATGGCGAGCGGGGACGACCTCGCCCCGCGTGGTGGCGACGGCGAGATGCACGAATCCCGGGAGGATCCGGCCTTTGCCACCGCGGACGCGAACGGCCGCGGCATGCATCCGGCGGCCGAGGCCGGCGCGACGATGCGCGGCGCAGGCCGCGCCGTCCCCGTCGGCGCCGATCCCACCGACGTGCCCTCCGGCTGGCGGCTGCACGAGCCGCTGGGCCGCTGGATCGATCCGAAAGATCCGGAAACCTGGGGCAAGGTGCCGCGCAACGCCGCCTGCCCCTGCGGATCCGGTCGGAAATTCAAGCACTGCCACGGCAAGGTGGCCTAGCGGCCGCCGGCCGTCGATAAGACGCGGTCCAGACGGCGGCCCGCCTACGCCCCGTCCAGCGTTTCGCGCGCCTGGGATTTCAGCCAGTTGCGGAAGGCGACGACCTTGGGCCGTTCGGCGCGGGATTCGGGGCAGACGATGTAGTAGGCGAAATCGACCGGCATGACGGCCTCGAACGGCCGCACCAGGCGGCCCTCGGCGAGATCGACCCCGGCGAGCGCGCTCTTGGCCAGCGCCACGCCGCGCCCCGAGGCGGCGGCTTCCAGCACCAGGCTGGACTGGTTGAAGCGCGGGCCGCGGCTGCCGTCGATCGCGGCGACGCCGGCGGCCTTCAGCCACATCGGCCAGCTCGGGCAGCTCGCGTCCTCCAGCGAGGAATCGTCGTGCAGCAGCGTGTGGTGGACCAGCGCCTCGGGCCCCCTCAGCGGGTGCTCGCCGTCGACCAGCCTGGGGCTGCACACCGGGAACACGGATTCGGGCAGAAGCTGCTCGACAAAAAGCCCGGGATAGCGCCCGGCCCCGTAGCGGATGGCCAGGTCCACGTCGTCGACCGCGAAATCGACCAGCGTCATCGCCGCGCCCATCCACACCTCCAGATCCGGATGGAGGGCCGAGAACGAGTCCAGGCGCGGCACCAGCCACTTGGAGGCGAAGCTGGGCGCGACGCTCACCGTCAGCACCTTGTCGCGGCCGCCGTCGCCCAGCCGCTCCATCCCCTCGACCAGCTTGGCGAAGCCCTCGCGCACATAGGGCAGGCAGGCCTGGCCTGCATCGGTCAGCAGCAGCGAGCGGTTGCGGCGGCGGAACAGCGGCACGCCAAGATGATCCTCCAGCGAACGGATCTGCTGGCTGACCGCGCCCGGCGTCACGGACAGCTCGTCCGCCGCCCTGGTAAAGCTCATATGCCGGGCCGCCGCTTCGAAGGCGCGCAGACCGTTCAGGGGAGGAAGTCGTCTGTTCATGGCAGATTGTGAGATAAGTTTTTCTAACAGGGAAGTAAAGAATAATTCGTTTGTCCGAACCCTCTATTCCCCGTATTTCAACGCTTGCAACGCACCGTTTCAGCGGGCGTGGCGGCAGAGGGTCCGCGAAGGTTTAGCGGTGCTAATGCGAAACACCGGCTTCGGAACAGGTTTTCTCATCCGGGCCGGCATGGCGGCGAAAGGGATTTCATCGGATGACGGGGTTTCCCGCCTTCCTGCGGCTTGACGGACGCGGCGCGCTGGTCGTCGGCGGCGGCGCGGCGGCCGCTGCCAAGGCCCGGCTGCTGGCCGCGTCGGGCGCCCGGGTGACGGTGGTCGCAGCAGCGCCCGGCGCCGATGTCGACGCCCTGGCGGCGCAAGGCGCGGTGCGCCTCCACAGGCGGGAGTTCGCGCGCGCCGACATCGCCGGCAAGGCCGTCGCGATCGGCGCCGCCGGGGATGCCGCCATCGACGAGGCCGTTTCCGCCGCCGCCCGCGCCGCGGGCGTGCCGGTGAACATCGTCGATGCGCCCGCGCTGTCCAGTTTCACGGTTCCGGCGATCATCCGCCGCGATCCGTTCGTGATCGGCGTGTCGTCTGGGGGCGCGGCCCCGGCTATGGCACGCCGAGTGCGCGAGGCGGTCGAGCAGGTCCTTCCGGACAGGCTCGGCCGTCTCGCCACGTTTTCCCGCGATTTCCGGGCCGCCGTGCGCGGCGCCATCGCCGATGCGGGGGCGCGCCGCCGGTTCTGGGAGCGCGTCTTCGACGGCCCGATCGCGCGCGCCGTGCTCGGCGGACAGGAAGACCGCGCCCGCCGCGCCATGCTGGCGGCGATCAACGGCGCGGCGGCATCCGCCCCGGCCGTGGGGTTCGTGTCAATCGTCGGCGCCGGGCCGGGCGATCCGGACCTGCTGACGCTACGCGCGGTGCATGCGCTGCAGCGCGCCGATGTGATTGTCCATGACCGCCTGGTCGCGCCGGAAATCCTGTCCTGTGCCCGGCGCGACGCCGAGCGGATTTTCGTCGGCAAGGCCCCCGGCGCCCACAGCCGCACGCAGGACGAAATCAACGACATACTCGTCGCCCAGGCCCGGGCCGGGAAGCGCGTCGTGCGGCTGAAGGGCGGCGACCCGATGGTGTTCGGCCGCGGCGGCGAGGAGCTCGCCCATCTGCGCCGCCACGGCATCGAAACAGAAATCGTGCCCGGCGTCACCGCGGCCACCGGCTGCGCCGCCGCCGCCGGCATCCCGCTGACCCATCGCGGTCTGTCGCACGGCGTGACCTTCATCGCCGGCCAGGGCCGCGACGGCGCCGACGAGCCCGACTGGGACACGCTGGCGCGCAAGAATCACACCGTCGTCGTCTACATGGGCGTCGCCACCGCCGCCCGCACCGCGGCGAAGCTGATAGCCGCCGGACGCGACGGCGCGACCCCGGTGGCGGTGATCGAGAACGGCACCCGCGCCGACCAGCGTGTGCTGACCGGCACGCTTTCCGGGCTCGGCAGGCTGGTGTCCGGCCACAGCGTGCGCGGCCCGGCCCTGCTGGTGGTGGGAGAGGTCGCCGCAGAAGCCGAAGCGGCCGAGGCATTCGAGGAATTCGCCGCGCTGGCGGCCGGGGGATCGGCGGCATGAGCGACGCCTTCCGAAAGGCCGTGACGGCCAACCGTCTCGCCGACGGGGCGGTGGTCTACCTGACCGCTTCGGGCGGCTGGTCGACCGAGATCGACGATTGCCGCATCGCCGCCGACGAGGGCGAAGCCGCGGCCATGCTCGCGCTGGGCGAAGAGGCCGCCGCGCGCCAGCTGCTGGTCGGGCCGTATCTGTTCGACCTCGCCGGGGACGACGGCGCGCTGCGCCCGGCCCGGCTGCGCGAGGCCATCCGCGCCAGGGGACCCACGACCGGCTCGTCGCTGCGTTTCCAGGCAGCCGGCTGAGCCCGGAAGCAGAGGGCAGAGATGTACCAGTACGACGTGCTCGACCGCACCATCGTCGCCGAAAGGGTGTCGCAGTTCCGCGACCAGACCGCGCGTCGCCTCGCCGGCGAGCTGGCGGAGGACGAGTTCCGCCCGCTGCGGCTGATGAACGGGCTGTACCTGCAGCTTCACGCCTACATGCTGCGGGTCGCGATCCCCTACGGCACACTGTCCTCCGGCCAGATGCGCGCGCTGGCCGGCATCGCGCGGCGCTTCGACAAGGGCTACGGCCACTTCACCACCCGCCAGAACATCCAGTACAACTGGGTCAAGCTGGAGGAAGCGCCGGACATCCTGGCCGCGCTGGCCGAGGCCGGGATGCATGCCATCCAGACCAGCGGCAACTGCATCCGCAACACCACCACCGACCAGTTCGCCGGCGCCGCCGCCGATGAGCTGGAGGACCCGCGCCCGTGGTGCGAGCTGATCCGCCAGTGGTCGACCTTCCACCCCGAGTTCTCGTACCTGCCGCGCAAGTTCAAGATCGCGGTGAGCGGAGCGGCGCACGACCGGGCGGCGGTCGCCGTCCACGACATCGGGCTGCACCTGGTGCGCAGCGGCGAAGGCAACGTGGGCTTCCGGGTCCTGGTCGGCGGCGGGCTGGGCCGTACCCCGCGGCTGGCCCGCGCGATCCGCGATTTCCTGCCCAAGCGCGACCTGCTGGCCTATCTGGAAGCGATCATGCGGGTCTACAACCTGCATGGACGGCGCGACAACATCTTCAAGGCGCGGATCAAGATTCTGGTCGACAGCCTCGGCACGGAAGAGTTCGCCCGCCAGGTGGAGGGAGAATTCCGCGCGATGCACGAGTTCGGCTATGCGCCGGAGACGAGCCCCGCCGAGATCGCCCGCATCACCGCGCAGTTCGCCGATCCGGTCCATAAGCGGGCGGAGGCCGGCGGCGAGACGCTGGACCGGCAGCGCGCCGAAAACCCGGATTTCGACCGCTGGGTGCGGACCAACGTCGCCGCCCACAAGCGGGCCGGACAGGCCATCGTCACCGTTTCGCTGAAGCCGGTCGGCGGGCCGCCCGGCGACGCCAGCGCCGAGCAGATGGACGCCATCGCCGAGCTCGCCGACCGCTACAGCTTCGGCGAGATCCGCACCACCCACGCGCAGAACCTCGTGCTGCCGCATGTGCGCGAGGCCGACCTGTTCGCGATCTGGCAGGCGCTGGGCCGGCACGGGCTCGCCACCGCCAATCTGGGGCTGGTTTCGGACATCATCTGCTGCCCCGGGCTGGATTACTGCAACCTCGCCAACACCCGTTCCATTCCGGTGGCGCAGCGCATCTCCGAGCGTTTCGCCGATGCCGGGCGGCAGGCGGAGATCGGCCCTCTGGCGATCAAGATGTCCGGCTGCATCAACGCCTGCGGCCATCATCACGTGGGCGATATCGGCCTGCTCGGCGTCGACAAGAAGGACGGCGGCGAAGGCTACCAGATGACCCTCGGCGGACGGGCCGACGAGGACGGGGCGCTCGGCGCCATCATCGGCCGGGCGTTCTCGTCCGACGAAGTGGTGGATGCGGTCGAGACCGTCGTCGGCACTTATGTCGCCAACCGCCGGGACGGCGAGGACTTCACCGCCACGTACCGCCGGATCGGGGCCGCGCCCTTCAAGGAGTCGCTCTATGCCGCTGATCAGGGATAACGACCTCGTCGCGCAGGACCCCTGGGTCCGCGTCGACGACGGCGCGGCGCTGCCGGAGGACGGCACGCCGGTGATCGTGAGCCTCGGCCGCTGGCGCGCGGAGCGCGAGACGCTGGACGGGCGCAACGGCAGGCTGGGCGTGGTGCTGAAAGCCGGCGACGACGCCGCCGAGCTCGCCGGCGACCTGGAGCGGCTGTCGCTGGTCGCGCTGGAGTTTCCGAAGTTCAGCGACGGCCGGGCGTTCTCCACCGCCCGCCTCCTGCGCGGACGCTACCGCTTCCGGGGCGAGCTGCGCGCCGTCGGCAACGTGATGCGCGACCAGCTTCTGTTCATGCACCGCTGCGGGTTCGACGCCTACGAGGTCGCCCGGGACGACGCGCTGGAGGCATGGACCGGGGCGCTGTCCGATTTCTCTGCCTGGTACCAGACGGCCGCCGACGACCGCAGGACCGCCGCCCAGCAGCGCGGCGAATGTGCCGCACCGCCCCTTTCGCAGAGCCGGGCGCGCATCCGCGCCAATGCCGCCGCCGCATCGGCACCGCCGGCGCCCGCCGTCAGCTGTTGCGCCGGCGACTGGGCCTATTAAGTCTGTTTCAGAAAGGCGGCGCCGGCCCGCTCTCCCGCCGGGCCACCCAACGCCAGTATCATGGATGGCCGGCGGGGGAGCGGACCGGCGCGAATCCGTGCGAGCGGATCAGTTCAGGACAGCTTGTCGTTCCCGATATTGAGGAACCGTTCGCGGCGCCTTGCGCGCACGGTGTCGGGGTCGAGCCCGTCCAGCGCCTCCAGCGCCTTCTCCACGGCGTCGCCGGCCGCCTTCATCGCCATGAGCGGATCGCGGTGGGCCGCGCCGAGGGGCTCGTCGATCACCCCGTCCACCACGCCGAGCTTGAGCAGGTCCTGCGCCGTCAGCTTCAGCGCCTCGGCCGCCTCCTCGGCATGGTCGCCGCTGCGCCACAGGATCGAGGCGCAGCCTTCGGGGGAGATCACCGAATAGACGGCATGCTCCATCATCAGCACGGTGTTGGCCGCGGCGATGGCGATGGCGCCGCCTGAGCCGCCCTCGCCGATGATGACGCTGATCACCGGCACGCGGATGTCGAGGCAGACCTGCATGGCGCGCGCGATGGCTTCGGCCTGGCCGCGCTCCTCGGCGCCGATGCCGGGATAGGCGCCGGCGGTATCGACGAAGGTGACGACCGGAAGCTGGAAGCGCTCGGCCAGCCGCATCAGCCGCTGCGCCTTGCGGTAGCCTTCCGGCCGGGCCATGCCGAAATTATGGGCGACGCGGGATTCGGTGTCGTTGCCCTTCTCCTGCCCGACCACGACGCAGGACCGGCCGCGGAAGCGCCCGAGCCCGCCCATGACGGCCGCGTCCTCGGCGAAGCCGCGATCGCCGGCGAGCGGGGTGAAATCGTCGATCAGCGCGGCGATGTAATCGTTGCAGTGAGGCCGGTCGGGGTGGCGCGCGACCTGCACCTTCTGCCACGGGCTGAGCTTGCTGTAGATCTGGTTGAGCGACCGGTCGATCCGGGTTTGTAGCCGGGAGACCTCGTCGGCGATCTTGATGTCGCCGATGTCGGACAGATGCCGCAGTTCCTCCATCTTGCCTTCGAGCTCGGCGATGGATTTTTCGAACTCCAGAAAATTCTGCATGACGCTCCCTAACGCGCGGCCAGCGGATGATGGTTCCGGACCAGCGATTTCAGCCGCTCGTCCAGGACGTGGGTGTAGATCTGCGTGGTCGAGATGTCGGCGTGGCCCAGCATCTGCTGCACGCTGCGCAAATCCGCGTCATGCGCCAGCAGATGGCTGGCGAAGGCGTGGCGCAGCACGTGCGGCGACACCCGGGCCGGATCGAGCCCGGCCTCGGCGGCCAGCTCCTTGAGCAGCACCGAGAAGCGTTCGCGGGTCATGTGCCCGCCCTTCGCGCCGCTCGCCGTCCGGGCGGGAAACAGCCAGGGCGACGTCGCGCCGGGCGCCAGAAAGACATGGCGCAGGGCCAGCCAGGCGTCGATCGCCTGGCGCGCCGGCGCCGTCAGCGGCACCATGCGCTCGCGTCCGCCCTTGCCGCGTACGGTGACGGTCGGCCGGCCCCGCGAGACCGCGGCGACCGGCATCCCGACCAGCTCCGACACGCGCAGCCCGGTGGCGTAGAGCAGCTCCACCAGCGCCGCCAGCCGCGCGCCGCGCGGACCGCTGCGCGCGCGGGCCGCCCGAATCAGGGCATCGACCTCCGCCTCAGTCAGTATCTTCGGCAGCGATCGTGCCCGCCGGGGACTGTCGATGGTGCGGGTCGGGTCGTCTCCACGCACGCCTTCGGCGAGCAGGAAATGGTGGAACTGGCGCAGCGCGGACAGGCGCCGCGCCGCCGTGGCGGCCGAGACGCCGCTGCGCCAGTTCCTCCATCTTGCCTTCGAGCTCGGCGATGGATTTTTCGAACTCCAGAAAA
>WHUE01000065.1 GCA_009377375.1 Alphaproteobacteria bacterium
CTCGGTCTTGTCGGCGTATTCCACGCCGCCTTCGGACAGCGGCGGCGGCATGGCGATGTTGTGGCCCGGAAAATAGGCGTTGTAGGACATGCCTTCCGGCATGGTCACACCCGCCGGGGGCTCCTTGTAGCCGGTCATCAGCGCGTGAAGGTAATCGGCCCCGCCCTTGCGCGCCTTGACCATCAGCGACAGGTCCGGCGGCAGCGCGCCGTTGTTCGCTGCCCGCGCCGCGTTGTCGTTGGGGAACGGGCTGACGAACTTGTCGGACGGCTGCGCCGGGCGCTTGAACATCTCGCCGGCATCGTTGGGGCCGTCGGTCACTTCCTTCGACGCCGCGATCTCCTTCACCTGGTCCTCGGAAAGGCCGATTTCCTGCAGGTTGCGGTAGGCGACGAGCCGCAGCGAATGACAGCCGGCGCAGACATTGTTGTAGACCTGAAAGCCGCGCTGCAGCGCGCCCCGGTCGAACGTGCCGAACAGCCCGCCGAACGGCCAGTCCTGCGTCGGGATCTTCACCGCCTCCGCGGCGATGGACGCGGTGGAGGCAACGGTGGTGAGTGCGGCGACGCAGGCCGCGAGAATCGCGTTCCGCATCATGCCTTCTCCATCGGCCGGGCGGTCGCGGACGCGGCGCTGCCGCCGCCGCCCTTGAGAACCGGCTCCGCTATGCTGGTCGGCAATGGCCGCGGCTTCTCGAACACGCCGAGCAGCGGCACTATCAACAGGAAATGGGCGAAGTAATACGTGGTCGCGACCTGGCCGATCCAGATGAAGTGCCCCTCCGCCGGGTTGGCGCCGACCCAGCCGAGCACGAAGCAGTCGATCAGCAGCAGCCAGAAAAACTGCCGGTAGAGCGGGCGGAAGCGCGCGCTCCGCACCGGCGACCGGTCCAGCCAGGGCAGGAAGAAGAGCACCAGGATGGAGCCGAACATCGCGATCACCCCCGCCAGCTTGGCCGACATGAACCAGGACAGGAACCAGCTGTAGACCGGGTAGTCCTCGGTGAAGGCCCGCAGGATCGCGTAGAACGGCAGGAAATACCATTCAGGCACGATATGCGGCGGGGTCTGCAGCGGGTTGGCCTCGATATAGTTGTCCGGCTCGCCGAAGAAGTTGGGCGCGTAGAACACGAACCACAGATAGACCAGGAAGAACACGCCGGTCCCGAACATGTCCTTCACCGTGTAGTACGGATGGAAGGGGATCGTATCCTGCGGGCCCTTGGTGTCGATGCCGATCGGGTTCCCCGAGCCGTGCTGGTGCAGCGCCATCAGGTGGACCATCACCACGCCGACGAGCACGAAAGGCAGCAGGTAGTGCAGGCTGAAGAAGCGGTTCAGCGTCGGGTTGTCGACCGAGAAGCCGCCCCACAGCCAGGCGACGACGGGATCGCCGATGACCGGTATGGCCGAGAACAGGTTGGTGATCACGGTGGCGCCCCAGAAGCTCATCTGGCCCCAGGGCAGCACGTAGCCGAGGAACGCCGTCGCCATCATGGTGAGCAGGATGACCACGCCGATGATCCACAGCAGCTCGCGCGGCGACTTGTACGAGCCGTAGTAGAGCCCGCGGAAAATATGGATGAAGACCACGATGAAGAAGGCCGATGCCCCGTTCATGTGCAGGTAGCGGATCAGCCAGCCGTAATTCACGTCGCGCATGATGCGCTCGACCGAGTCGAAGGCGAACGCGGTATGCGGCGTGTAGTGCATCGCCAGCACGATTCCGGTGGCGATCATCACCACCAGCACGATTCCGGCCAGCGAGCCGAAATTCCACCAGTAGCTGAGGTTCCGCGGCGTCGGATACTCGTTCAGCTCGTGGTGCATGAAGCTGAAGACCGGCAGGCGGTAGTCGATCCACCGGATCACCGGGTTCTTGAACTCGGGGGCGCTCATGCGTCGTCTCCTAGCCGATCCGGATCTGCGTGTCCGTGAGGAAGCTGTATTCGGGCACCTCCAGGTTGAGCGGCGCCGGCCCGCGGCGGATGCGGCCGGAGGTGTCGTAGTGCGAGCCGTGGCACGGGCAGAACCAGCCCTTGTACTCGCCGAGCTGCTCGCCCGCTTTCTGACCCAGCGGGATGCAGCCTAGATGGGTGCAGATGCCGACGACGACCAGCCATTCGGCCTTGCCCTCCTTGACCCGATCCGCGTCGGGCTGGGGATCGATCAGCTGGCTCATCTGCACCTGCCGCGCGGCCTCGATCTGTTCCGGGGTGCGGCGGGAGATGAAGACGGGCTTGCCACGCCAGGTGATGGTGACCCGCTGGCCCGGCTGGATCGGCTCCAGGTTCACCTCGGTGGTGGCGGCCGCCAGGGTATCGGCGGCGGGATTCATCTGGTCGATCAGCGGCCATACGGCTGCGCCGACGCCGACCGCGCCGAACGCGGCGGTCGCCAGGTAGAGGAAATCGCGTCTGGTTTCCCCGTCCTCATGGCCACCGGGCGCAGTGGTGTCTGCAGAACTCGCCATGCTTACCTCTCGTTACAAGCCTGCGGCGGACGGCCGGCAGGATAGGGCGAATCGGGCGAAACAAACACCGGCTGCGGCGTTGAGCCGCAGCCGTTCCGGCCGCCCTGGCCACATTTTTGGCCGTCCGCGCACGGGTATAGTCGAATTTGCCGGTATTGCAAAGGCTGGTACCCGTCCTCATACTTCCGCCCGACCGCGACGGCGCGCCATTTTCCGGTTCCGGCGCGACGGTGCCGACGCTACGGCGGCACCTTTTGCCCGTATGGTTAACAACCCGTTGCGATGCGCCTCGCCCTGTACCAGCCCGACATTCCGCAGAACGCCGGCGCCATGCTGCGCCTCGGCGCGTGCTTCGGCGTCGCCGTGGACATCATAGAGCCCTGCGGCTTCGTGCTCGACGACCGCCGGATGCGCCGGGCGGGGATGGACTACATCGACCGCGTGGCGATCGCCCGCCATGTCTCCTGGGACCGCTTCGCGGCGTCGGCGCCCGGCCGCATCGTGCTGCTGACGACGCGAGGCGACATCGCCCACGACCGCTTCGCGTGGCGGCCCGGCGACGTGCTGCTGATGGGCCGCGAGAGCGCCGGGGTCCCGGCCGAAATCCACCGCGCGGCGGCGGCCCGCGTGGCGATCCCGACGGCGCCGGGCATCCGCTCCCTCAACGTCGCCCAGGCCGCCGCCATCGCCCTGGCCGAGGCGCTGCGCCAGACCGGCGGGCTGCCGCGCGCGTGCGAGGCGGCCCGTGAGGAGATTGCATGACGCTGGATGAGAGGAAACACGCCGCCCGCGCCTGGTTCGAATCCTTGCGCGACGATATCTGCGCGGCGTTCGAGGCGCTGGAGGATGAGGTCGGGCCGCCGAACGATTCTGCGGCGCCCGGCCGGTTCGAGCGCAGCGCGTGGCGGCGCCCCGATGCGTCCGGCGGGGAGGGTGGCGGGGGCGTGATGGCGGTGATGCGCGGCCGCGTGTTCGAGAAAGTCGGCATCAACGTCTCCACCGTGCACGGCGAGTTCTCGCCGGAATTCCGCAAGGAGATTCCCGGCGCCGAGGAGCACCCGGCCTTCTGGGCCTCCGGCGTGTCGCTGGTGGCGCATATGCGCTCGCCGCTGGTGCCCGCAGTGCACATGAACACGCGCTTCATCGTCACCGGCAAAGGCTGGTTCGGCGGCGGGGCCGACCTGACACCGATGTATCCGGATGACGCGGACACCGCGGATTTCCACGCCGCGCTGAAAGCGGCCTGCGACGCGCACGGGGCCAGCTATTACGACCGCTTCAGGAAGTGGTGCGACGAATATTTCTACCTGCCGCACAGGGGCGAGCCGCGCGGCGTCGGTGGCATCTTCTACGACTACCTGGACTCGGGCGGCTGGGACGACGATTTCGCCTTCACGCGGGATGTCGGCCGCGCCTTCCTCCAGGTCTATCCGGCGCTGGTCCGCCGCCACATGAACGAGCCGTGGACGGCGGCGCAGCGCGAGCACCAGCTCGTCCGCCGCGGCCGCTACGTCGAGTTCAACCTGCTCTACGACCGGGGCACGAAGTTCGGCCTGCGCACCGGCGGCAACGTCGACGCCATCCTGATGTCGATGCCGCCCGAGGCCAGATGGCCCTGAACCGCGGGGCGGTACAGCCACCGCGCGATGCGCTATCATGGGCGGCGAGGAAACGGCGCGGGAGGCGGCCATGGGACGGGTTGCGGCGGGTCTGGCGGGCGGCGCGGCGATGCTGGCTGCGACACTGGCGATGGCCGCCGACGCCCTGTCGATCAAGGCGTTCTTCGGCACCTATCAGGGCGGCGGCGTGTCGGAGAACCGCGACAGCGTCTATTTCAGCACCACCGCGCGCGACTTCGACGTGACGATCGGCCCCGCGGGCGAAGGCTTCCGTATCGCCTGGACCAGCGTGCTGCGCCGCGGCGGCACGCCGGAGAAGCCGGAGATGCGCCGCAACAGCGCGGCGCGGACGCTGTCGCCGACCGGGCGGCCAGGCGTCTACCGCTGCGACGACAGCGGCGACCCGCTCGCCGGCGACAAGGTGCTGTGCTGGGCCCGCATCGGCGGGCGGACGCTGTCGATGTACCTGATGGCGGTCAACGAGGACGGCGTCTACGAGCTGCAGCAGTACGACCGCACGCTGTCCGGGTCCGGAATGACGCTGGTGTTCAAGTCGATGCGCGACGGCGACGAGCTGCGCACGGTCACCGGACAGCTGGTGAAGACGGCGAAATAGTCAGGCTTTCCCGACGAGCGCGCGCAGACGGTCGAGGCACGCCTTTCGGCCCGGCCTGAAATCCTCGCCGATCCACCACGTCTCGAGGCGCCCGAGCAGGTTGCCGATCTCCGGGCCGCGCGGCACGCCGAGCGCCATCGCGTCCGCGCCGCCGACCGGCAGAGACAGGTCCTTCCAGCGGCCCGACGCGGCGAGCAGCGCGCGCCAGGCGGCCGCATTTCCGCGTTCGATGTCCCCCCCGCCGAGGGCGGCCTCCTCCGCCCAGCCGATCAGGACCAGATCGGCGAAGGTAGCCGCCCCCAACCGGTAGAGAGCGACGCGGCGGGCGCGTTCGTCCATCGCCGGCGCGACTTCGGCCTCGGGCGCGGCGAGGCGGATCAGCCGGCCTCGGTCGGCGTTGGAGAAACGCAGCCTGAGCGCCACCGCGTCCGCGGCGCGGCCGTCGAGCGCGGCCGAGGCGGCAAGGCGCAGCACGGGATCGGGATCGCGGCCCAGCGCCGCTTCCAGATCGCACAGCGCGCGCAGCCGGTCGCGGCGCGACGCCTCCGGCAGCACGTGCTCAAGCGCGCCGCGCTGCGCCATGATGTCTAGCACCGAAGCCGGATCGGGCGCGGCGAGCAGCCGCTTCAGCTCCATCCACACCCGTTCCGCCGAAAGGACTTCCAGCCGGGGCGCCATTTCCGCGCAGGCGGCAAGCGCCGCCTCGTCCGGCGCGCCTTGCCCGTAATGCGCGTGAAAGCGGAAGAATCGCAGCAGGCGCAGGACATCTTCCTCGATGCGCGCCCGCGCCGCGCCGACGAAGCGCACCCGCCCGGCCTTCAGGTCGGCGAGCCCGCCGACGGGATCGTAGAGCGTGCCGTCCGCGTCGCAGTAAAGCGCGTTCAGCGTCAGGTCGCGCCGCGCCGCATCCGCCGCCCAGTCGTCGGTGAAGGCGACGCGGGCGCGGCGGCCGAAGGTTTCCACGTCGTGACGCAGCGTGGTGATCTCGAACGGCCGGCCCTCCCTGACCGCCGTCACCGTGCCGTGGTCGAGCCCGGTGGGGACCGCGCGCACCCCGGCGTCGCGCAGCGCCGCGAGGACGCCCCCCGGCTCGGCGTCGGTGGCGATGTCGATGTCCTTGACCGTGCGACCCAGCACCGCGTCGCGGACGCAGCCGCCCACGAAGCGCGCGACCGCCCCGGCATCGCCCAGCGCCGCCATGACGGCGACGGTGGCGGGCGCGGTCATCCAGGGCTGCGGGTCGAGACGGCCGGCCGGCTCCATCAATTCCCGCCGGGCTTGACGAAGCGGCCCGGCACAACGTCGCCGTCGATCAGCTGCGGCGGCTCGTAGACGCTGCCTTCCTCCCAGTCGGAGAACAGCGCCAGCGAGACGACGGTGATCGCGACCAGCACGACCCCCGCCGCGGCCAGCCATGGCCACGGCATCCGGTCCACCGGATCGGCCTCGCCGGTGCCGCTGCCGCCGTATTTCGGCGGCGCCAGCATGCGCCACACCTCGTAGATCACGAACGGGGCGATCAGCGGCAGAACATAGGTCAGCAGAACACGCAGCATCAGCCCCTCAACATACGCGAAAGTTGTTCGAGTATCCGCGCGGTCAGACCCCATATATAACGGTCGCCGAACGGCATCACCCAGAATTCGCGGTATTCGCCGCGGCTCATCAGCCGTTCCCTGCGGTGGTTGGCCGCCTCGCGCACGAAATCGATCGGCACCTCGAACACCTCTTCCACCTCAGCGGGTTGCGGCGTCAGCACGACCGGCGGGCGGATCAGCCCGACCACGGGGACGACGCGGAAGCCGGTTCCGGTGTCGTAGGCGTTCATGCGCCCGACCAGTTCGATCCGGTCGCGGGGCACGCCGATTTCCTCCTCGGTCTCGCGCAGCGCGGTGTCCTCGGGGCTGGCGTCGCCCGGGGCGTGGCGGCCGCCGGGAAACGATATCTGGCCGGCATGGTCCGTCAGCGTCGCCGTGCGCTGGGTCAGCAGCACCGTCATGCCGTGCGCGTGCTCGACCAGCGGCACCAGCACGGCGGCGGAACGCAGCGCGGGCTGCGCATCCGGCGGCGCCGGCCATACGTTGCGCACGTGATCCGGTTCCGGGAACACGCCCGGCCCCTCGAACAATCCGATAACGATATCCCTCATGATCCCGCTGTCCGTTGACCCTGACGGGGCTGTCCGCCCGGCGCTACGCCCCGGCGGACCCGTCCCCGTCCAGCGGAAAAAATTCCCCGTCGCTCCACACGCCGAAACGCCCCGACCCGTCCTCACCGCGCTCTTCGATCCCCAGCTCCACGAGATCGTAAAAAACTGCACGCGCAATGAGTGCTTCCAGCCCGTCCCTGACATATATATAGGGAGTTGGTTCTCCGGTAGCCTCGTTGACCGCAATGCGGAGGGGGTGATCGTGTCCCGCGTTCACAATGTCGTCAACATTGGTGCGAAATTTCAGCGACTGGTTGCGGCCGCCGCCCTCGACGAACATTTCAACGGCGAGGAACGGCGCATCGGCGACCTGGACTCGGCATTTCTCGGCAGGCGTCTCCAGCCAGTAATCCCCGGATTCGTCCCGCTTCAGCACGGACGCGAACAGCTTGACCAGCGGTTTGCGGCCGATCGGAGAACCATGATAGAACCAGGTACCGTCGCGCGCGATTCTCATGTCGATATCGCCGCAAAGTTGCGGACCGCCCTCGGGCGCGGACGCTTCCGGGCGGATCATCCTGGACAGATCGCCTAGGCGGGAGTTTCCCATCGTGCGTCGCCGGCAATTACGGAGGGTGTAGTGGCAGAAACCGAATCGCTCGCGTCCACCAGCGGTGGCGAAGAGCCCCCCGCGCGTCTGGTCACGGAAATCGAATCGCTCGGCCACCGCATGGGGCTGGTGCGCGACCGGATCGGCCGCATCATTTTCGGCCAGAAGGAAGTCATCGACGAAACTCTTATCACGCTGCTGGCGGGCGGTCACGTGCTGTTGATCGGCTTCCCCGGCCTAGGCAAGACCCGGCTGGTGGAGACGCTGGGCACGGTGCTCGGGCTCGACGACAAGCGGGTGCAGTTCACCCCCGACCTGATGCCGGCCGATATCCTGGGCTCCGAAATCCTCGACGACGCCGGGGGCGGGCGCGCCTTCCGTTTTATCAACGGGCCGGTGTTCTGCCAGCTTCTGATGGCGGACGAGATCAACCGCGCCAGTCCGCGCACCCAGTCCGCGCTGCTGCAGGCCATGCAGGAAAAGCGCGTCTCCGTCGCCGGCCAGTATCATCCGCTGCCCAGCCCCTTCCACGTGCTGGCGACGCAGAACCCGCTGGAGCAGGAAGGCACCTACCCGCTGCCGGAAGCCCAGCTCGACCGCTTCCTGATGCAGGTCGATGTCGGCTATCCCTCGGAAGAGGCGGAGCGCGAGATTCTGGTGGCCACCACGGGCGCGTCCGAGGCCGCGCCGGAACAGGTGATCACGGCGCAGGACCTGCTGTCGGCGCAGAAGCTGGTGCGCCAGATTCCCATAGGCGACGCGGTCGTGCAGGCGATCCTGGACCTGGTGCGCGCCGGGCGGCCGGCGGACAGCGCCATGGCGGAGATCAAGGCGCATGTCGCCTGGGGCCCCGGTCCGCGCGCCAGCCAGGCGCTGATGCTGGCCACCCGCGCGCGCGCGCTGCTCGACGGGCGCTACGCGCCCTCCATCGACGACGTTCTGGCGCTGGCCAAGCCGGTGCTGCGCCACCGCATGGCGCTGAGCTTCGCCGCCCGCGCCGACGGCGTCACCATCGACGACATCATCGAACGGCTGTGCGCGCCCCTGCGCTGAACCTTACCGGCCAAGGGAAGGCCGCAACAGCCAGCCCCGCCGCCGTCAGGCGGCAGGCGGAGGAGGCAGGCGCGCGGCTGCCGCCGCTGCTGGTCGCCGCCGAGCGCGTCGCCGCCACAGTGGCGCAGGGGGTGCACGGCCGCCGCCGCGTCGGCCAGGGCGAGACCTTCTGGCAGTTCCGCCGCTACGAACCCGGGGATTCGACCCAGCGCATCGACTGGCGCCAGTCCGCCAAGCGCGAGCATATCTATATCCGCGAAAACGAATGGGAAGCGGCCGAGAGCGTCTGGCTGTGGCAGGACCGCTCGCCCTCGATGCGCTATGCCTCGCGCGACGCGCTGCCCCATAAGGGGGATCGCGCCAGCGTGCTGACGCTGGCGCTGGCCTCGCTGCTGATCCGGGGCGGCGAGCGGGTGGCGCTGCTCGGCACCGGGGCGCCGCCGACCAGCGGGCGCGCCGTGCTGGAGCGTTTCGCCGCCACGATCAGCCGTCCCGACGAGGGCGCGCGCAGCCTGCCCGCGATCGAGCGGCTGCCCCGTCACGCCCGCGTGGTGCTCACCGGCGACTTCCTGTCCCCCGCCGACGAGGTAGAGCGCGTGATCCGCGGCTTTGCCATCGAAGGCGTGACCGGCCACATCGTCCAGATCGTCGACCCGGCGGAGGAGACCCTGCCCTTCGCCGGCCGCGTCCGCTTCGAGGGGCTGGAAGGCGAGGGAGCGGCGCTGATCGGCCGGGTGGAGACCGTACGCGCGGAGTATGTCGAGTTGATCGCCGCTCACCGCGCCGCGATCGCCGAGGCGGCGCGGCGGCTTGGCTGGACCTTCATCGCGCACCGCACCGACCGCGCGCCGCATACTGCGCTGCTGGCGCTGTATCAGTCGCTGTCAGAGCCGCGGAGGCGCTAGGGATGCTGTCGCTGGGCCCTATCGCCTTCACCGCGCCCTGGATGCTGGCGGCGCTGGCGACGCTGCCGATCCTGTGGTGGCTGTTGCGGATCACGCCCCCGGCGCCGCTGGTGCGGGCCTTTCCGCCGCTGCGGCTGCTGCTGGCGGTGCGCCGCCAGGACGAGACACCGGCGCGGACGCCGCTGTGGCTGATCCTGCTCCGCATGCTGATCGCGGCGCTGGTCATCGTTGCGCTGGCGCATCCGATATTGAACCCCGGCCATGCGCTGCGCGGCAGCGGGCCGCTGGTGCTGGTGATCGACGACGGCTGGGCGTCCGGCCCGCGCTGGGCGTCGCGCGAGGCGACGATGGCGGGGCTGATCGACCGGGCCGACCGTGACGGCCGTCCCATACACGTGCTCACCACCGCGCCGCACGCCGGCGGCGAGAAGCCGGCCCTCAGCAACCTGCTGCGGCCGGCCGAGGCCCGCCGCCTGGTCCGCGCCATCAAGCCCAAGCCGTGGCCGACCGACCGCGCGGCCGCGCTGGAGGCGATGGGCGGGGCGAGCTTCGACGGCTCCGCGCACGTGGCCTGGCTGTCCGACGGGCTGGACGGCCCGGCGGCGAGGGAGCTCGCGGCACGGCTGCAGCAGCTCGGCTCGCTGCAGATGTTTCTCGACCAGGCGCCGCGGCGCGCCAGCCTGCTGGGCACGCCGCATGCCACCGGCGACGGGCTCAGCGTGCCGGTGATGCGCGCCGACACCGCCGGCGCCGCGGAGCTGAGCCTTTCGCTGCTCGGCGTCGAGAGCCGGCTGCTGGGCCGCGCGACCGCCGCCTTCGCCGCCGGCGAGGCGACCGCCACGGCGCGCTTCGCCCTGCCGGGCGAGATGCGCAACGAGGCGGCGCGGGTGGAAATAGACAGCCAGCAGAGCGCCGGCGGCGCGTTTCTGCTGGACGAGCGCTGGCGCCGGCGGCCGGTGGGGATCGCCACCGGCGAGTCGACGCTGGAGGCCCAGCCCCTGCTGGGCGAGGACTATTATCTGGACCGCGCGCTGTCGCCGTTCTCGGACGTGCATCGCGGCAGCGTCGGCACGCTGCTGCAGCGCGAACTGGCGGTGATGATCCTGGCCGATATCGGTCGCCTGAGCGAGGCCGAGAGCCAGCAGCTCAGCCAGTGGATCGACCGCGGCGGCGTGGCGCTGCGCTTCGCCGGGCCGCGCCTCGCCCAGACCGCCGACGGGCTCGTGCCGGTGCCGCTGCGCGGCGGCGGACGGGCGCTGGGCGGCACGATGTCCTGGACGAAGCCGGCGGAGCTGATGCCGTTCGACGAGAACAGCGTGTTCTCCGGGCTGGCGATCCCCGAGGACGTGCGCATCCGCCGCCAGGTGCTGGCGGAACCGACGCTGGAGCTGAACGACCGCACCTGGGCGCGGCTGTCGGACGGGACGCCGCTGGTCACCGCGCAGAAACGCGGCCAGGGCTGGCTGATCCTGATCCACACCACGGCCAACACGGAATGGTCGAACCTGCCGATCTCCGGCCTGTTCATCCAGATGCTGCAGCGCATCGTGGGGCTCAGCCAGGGCGTCGTCGGCGACGATTCCAGATCGGTTTTCCCGCCGCTGGAATCGCTCGACGGATTCGGCGTGCTCGGCCCGCCGCCGGCCGGCGCCACCGCGATCCCCGGGCGCAGCTTCGCCGCCAGCAAGGCGACGCCGCTTACCCCGCCCGGGTATTACGGCCACGGCAACGCAAGGCGCGCGCTGAACCTGTCACAGGGGATCGACCGGATCGTCGCGCTGCGCGACCTGCCGCTGGGCGTGGATACCGCCGCCTACGACGCCGAGATCGGGTTCGACGGCAAGCCGTGGCTGCTGCTGGCGGCACTGGTGCTGATGCTGGTGGACCTCGTGATCTCCTACATCCTGCGCGGCATGACGCCGGCGGCGGGCACGAGAAGCCGGGCCGTCGCCGCGACCGCGCTGGCCGTCGTCGCGGTCGCCGCCCTGCTGGCCGGCGGGCCGGCGCAGGCGCAGGGAGCCGACAGCGGCAATGCGCTACCGCTGTCGTCCGATCCCGAGGAAGCCTTCGCCCTGCGCGCGACGCTGGATACGCGGCTCGCCTATGTGCGCACCGGCGATCCCGATCTCGACGCCGTCAGCGAAGCCGGGCTGGCCGGACTGACCGGAGTCCTGCGCCAGCGCACCGCCATCGAACCGGCGGCGCCCATGGGCGTGAACATCGAGTCGGACGAGCTGGCCTTCTTCCCCATGCTCTACTGGCCGGTCTCGCCCGGGCAGCAGCCGCTGTCCAGCCAGGCGGTGGAAAAGCTCAACACGTATCTGCGCGGCGGCGGTACGATCCTTTTCGACACCCGCGAACAGGCCGACGTGAATTTCGACATGTTCGGCACCGGCGGGCCGGCGGCGGGGCGGCTGCGCATGCTGCTGTCGGGGCTCGACATCCCGGCGCTGATCCCGGTGCCGCAGGACCATGTGATGACCAAGAGCTTCTACCTGCTGCAGGATTTTCCCGGCCGCTGGGCGGGCGGGAACCTCTGGGTGGAACGCCGCGGCGGCCAGCACAATGACGGGGTCTCCTCGGTCATGATCGGCAGCAACGACTGGGCCGGCGCCTGGGCGGTGGACCAGAACCGCCAGGCGATGCTGCCGGTCGTGCCCGGCGGCGAACGCCAGCGCGAGATTGCCTACCGCGTCGGCGTCAACTGGGTGATGTACGCGCTGACCGGCAACTACAAGACAGACCAGGTGCACGTCCCCGCGATCATCGAGCGGCTGGGCCAGTGAGGGGGGCGGAAGACACCATATGCTGACCGTCGATTTCGCCCCGCTGTTTCCGCCCGCGCTGCTCGGCGCGCTGGCCGGCATCGCCCTGCTGCTGGTGCTGTTTGGCGCCTGGAAGCGGGCGCGCGGGCTGGCATGGCGCAGCGCGGCGATGGCCGCGATCCTCGCCGGGCTGTTCAACCCGGTGATCGTGGAGGAGGAGCGCGAAATCCGCCCCGACGTGCTTACCGTGGTGATCGACGAATCCACCAGCCAGGAGATCGGCGAGCGCAACGCCCGCACGGCCGAGGCGCTGTCCCGGATCGAGGAGACAGTCGCCGGGATGCGCGACCTGGAGCTGCGCACCGTGCGCGCCGGCGGGGTGCAGGAACAGGCCACGGGGCCGGTGGACGGCACGCAGCTGTTCCGCGCGCTGGGCCGCGCCGTGGCCGACGTGCCGCGCAGCCGCATGGCCGGCACCATCGTCATCACCGACGGCCAGGTGCATGACGTGCCGGCGCCCGGCGGAACGCTGCCCTTCGCCGGGCCGCTGCACGTGATGCTGACCGGCGAGCGCGACGAGATCGACCGCCGCCTGGTCATCGTGCAGGCGCCCAAGTTCGGCATCGTCGGCAAGGAGGTGGAGCTGAAAGTGCGGGTGGAGGACACCGCAGGGCCCGGCGCGAACGTGCCGCTGACCCTGGTGCAGGACGGCGGCGCGGCGCGGCGCATCACCGTGCCGGCAGGGCGCGACCACACCATCCGGATGAAGCTGGACCACGCCGGCGACAACATCCTGCAGATGGAGGCCGCGTCGACGCCGGGCGAGCTGACCGAGGTGAACAACCGCGCCGTGATCGCCATCAACGGCGTCCGCGAACGTCTGCGGGTGCTGCTGGTTTCCGGCGAGCCGCATCCGGGCGAGCGCGTGTGGCGCAACCTGCTGAAGGCGGACCCGTCGGTGGATCTGGTGCACTTCACCATCCTGCGCCCGCCGGAGAAGCAGGACATGACCCCGGTGCGCGAGCTGTCGCTGATCGCCTTTCCGATCCGCGAGCTGTTCGAGGTCAAGCTCAACGAGTTCGACCTGATCATCTTCGACCGCTACCGCCGCCGCGGCGTGCTGCCGTCGATCTATTACGACAACATCGCGCGCTACGTCGAGGCCGGCGGCGCGGTGCTCGAAGCGGCCGGGCCGGAATTCGCCTCGCCCGATTCTCTGTACCAGACGCCGCTGGGGCGCGTGCTGCCAGGCGAGCCCACCGGAAAAGTCTTCAGCCACGCCGTGCGGCCGCGCCTGACCGAAACCGGACAGCGCCATACCGTCACAGCCGACCTGCCCGGCGCCGGCATCGGCGAGGAGCTGCCGCGCTGGGGCAAGTGGTTCCGCCATATCTCCGTCTCCAACCGGGGGGGGCTGTCGCTGATGAGCGGACAGGAGAATCAGCCCATGCTGCTGGTCAGCCGGGTGAAGGAAGGCCGCGTGGCGCAGCTCCTGTCGGACCATATCTGGCTGTGGGCGCGGGGCTATAACGGCGGCGGACCGCATTCGGAGCTGCTGCGCCGCGTCGCCCACTGGCTGATGAAGGAGCCGGAGCTGGAGGAGAACGCGCTGCGCGCCGAGCGCGAGGGGGCCAACCTCGCCATCACGCGGCGCAGCGTGGAGCCGGACGATTCCCCGGTCACCGTCACCACCCCGTCGGGACGCCGTGTCTCGGTGACGCTCAAGCCCGGCATCGGCGGCCGGTCGAAAGCCACGATTCCGGCGACGGAAACCGGCATCTTCCGCGTCGAGGACGGCAAGCACACCGCGCTGGCTGCCGTCGGCAATCTGAACCCGCTGGAATTCGCCGACATGCGCACCACGGAGACCCGCTTCGCCAGGCTGGTGGAGACGACCGGCGGCGGATTCGCGTGGCTGACGGACGGCGCGCCGGAGCTGCGCCGCGTGCGCGCCGGGCGACTCACCGCCGGGCGCAACTGGATGGGGCTGGTGGAGAACCGGAACTACTCGGTGAAGAGCGTGCGCGAGGCGCCGCTGCTGCCCGCCCTCGCCCTGCTGCTCCTAGGGCTCGGCACCCTGGTCCTCGCCTGGCGGGCCGAGGGGCGGTAGGGCGGCGTCCCAGTAGGGCGTCTCGCCGAACCGCCCGGCGAGGAAATCGATGAACACGCGGAGCTTCGCCGGCATGTAGCGGCCGGGCGGGTAAACCGCGAAGATGCCGCCGGCGGGCACGGTCCAGTCGGTCAGCACCGCCTCCAGAGTCCCCGCCGCCAGATCCTTCCAGAGGATGAAGCTCGGCTCCAGCACCACCCCGAGCCCGGAAAGCGCGGCGCTGCGGAGCATGTCGCCGTTATTGCTGTGCAGGGTGCCGGAGACGCGCACCGTTTCCGCGCCGTCCGCCCCGTCGAAATGCCAGGTGTCGCCGGTCGAGAGATAGGCGTAGGTCAGGCAGTTGTGGCCGGCGAGATGGCGTGGGCGTTCGGGGCGCCCGTGCGCGTCCCAGTAGCCGGGGGATGCGCAGACGATCTGGCGCAGCGGCGCGAGCCACCGGGCCCGCAGACCGGAATCGCGCAGCCGGCCGATGCGGATGGCAACGTCCACCCCCTCCTCCACCAGGTCCACGTAGCGGTCGGCGAGCGAAATGTCGGCGCGGATGCCGGGGTGGCGCGCGAGGAAATCGGGGATCACCGGCGCGAGATGGAGAGTGCCGAACGTGACCGACGCGTTGACGCGCAGCGTGCCGCGCGGCGCGGCGGTGAGCTGCGCCGCCTCGCACTCCGCGTCCTCCACCTCCGCCAGGATGCGCAGGCAGCGCGCGTGGAACGCGGCCCCCGCCTCGGTCAGCGACAGGTTGCGGGTGGTGCGGTTGAGCAGCCGCGCGCCGAGCCGGTCCTCCAGCCGCCCGACCGCCTTGCTCACCGCCGACTTGCTCAGGCCGAGCGCGCGCGACGCCCCGGTGAAGCTTTCCGCCTCCACCACCGCCGCGAAGATCGCATAGCCGTCAAGATCCGCCATGAAACGAAGTATTGTAGAAAATTATTCAACAGTAAAGTGACTGCCAGGCAGATTGTCGTTTCACGGGCGTCACGCCACATAGAGGGCACGGATAAACACCCTTTTGAGGAGACCCCGATGACCAAGGTTCTTGTGCTCTACTATTCCAGCTACGGCCATATCGAGACGCTGGCACGCGCGATCGCAGAAGGTGCCGCGTCGGTCGACGGCGCGCAGGTGACGGTGAAGCGCGTGCCCGAGCTGATGCCGGAGGACGTAGCGAGGAAGGCGGGGGTGAAGCTGGACCAGGACGCGCCGTTCGCCGCCCCGCAGGAGTTGGCGGGGTACGACGCCATCGTGTTCGGAACGCCCACCCGGTTCGGCAACATGGCGGCGCAGATGCGCAACTTCCTCGACCAGACCGGCGGGCTGTGGAAGGACGGCAAGCTTGTCGGCAAGGTGGGCAGCGTGTTCACCTCCACCGGCACCGGCGGCGGCAACGAGACGACGATCACCTCGTTCCACTCCACCCTGCTCCACCACGGCATGGTGATCGTGGGCCTGCCCTACACGGCGCCGGAGCTGAACGACATCAGCGAGCTGCGCGGCGGCTCCCCCTACGGCGCCAGCACCATCGCCGGGACGGACGGGTCCAGGACGCCGACGGAGAAGGAGCTGTCGCTTGCCCGATTCCAGGGCGCGCATGTCGCCCGCATCGCGGCGAAGCTCGCCGGCTGACGAAACGCACGAGAAGGAGAAGATCATGGGACAGCTCGTCGACGGAAAATGGGTCGAGAGGCCGCTCGCGAAGACGGATGAGGGCGGCAGCTTCGTCCGCCCCTCCAGCCCCTTCCGGAGCTGGATCACCCAAGACGGCGCCGCCGGCCCGTCGGGAGAGGCCGGATTCGCGGCTGAGCCCGGCCGCTATCACCTCTACGTGTCCTACGCCTGCCCCTGGGCGCACCGGACGCTGATCTTCCGCGCGCTCAAGGGGCTGGAGGACATGATCTCGGTGTCGACGGTCAACCCGCTGATGCTGGACCAGGGCTGGACCTTCGAGGACGCGCCGGGCGTGATCCCGGACCCGATTCACAACGCGCGCTTCCTGCACCAGGTCTACACCGCCGCCGATCCGGGTTTCACCGGCAAGGTGACGGTACCGGTGCTGTGGGACCGCAAGCGCGGGACCATCGTCAGCAACGAATCGTCGGAGATCATCCGCATGTTCAACAGCGCCTTCGACGGCGTTGGCGCGACGCCCGGCGACTACTACCCCGAAGAGCTGCGCGCCGGGATCGACGCGGTGAACGACCGCGTCTACGAGACGCTCAACAATGGCGTCTACCGGGCCGGCTTCGCGACCGCGCAGACGGCCTACGAGGCCGCGTTCGACGCGCTGTTCGAAACGCTGGACTGGATGGAGGACCGGCTGTCCCGCCAGCCATATCTTGCCGGCGACCGGGTGACGGAGGCCGACTTGCGCGCCCTGCCGACGCTGCTGCGCTTCGATCCGGTCTATTACGGGCATTTCAAGGCCAACAAGCGACGCATCGCCGACTATCCGGCGCTGTCCAGCTACACCCGCGCGCTTTACCAGGCGCCGGGCGTGGCGGAGACCGTGAATCTCGCCCATATCAAGGGCCACTACTACGGCAGCCACCGTCACATCAACCCGACCGGAATCGTGCCCAAGGGCCCGGCGATCGACTACGCCGCCCCGCACGACCGGCAGAGCGTGGAGATACCGTCATGATCGACGTCCGCCCCTTTGGCGCGCTCGGCGCGATGCGCGAGGACTGGCTGGACTCGCGCTTCCATTTCAGCTTCGCCGGCTACCGCGACCCCACGCGGATGGGCCACGGCGCGCTGCGCGTGTGGAACGACGACCGCATCCGCGCGCAGAGCGGGTTCGGTATGCACCCCCATCGCGACATGGAGATCGTGACCTATGTGCGCACGGGCGCGATCACCCATGAGGACAGCCTCGGCAATCGCGGCCGGACGGAGGCGGGCGACGTGCAGGTGATGAGCGCCGGCACCGGCATCCGGCACGCCGAGTACAACGAGGAAGACGAGGACACCACGCTGTTCCAGATCTGGATCGTGCCCGATGCGGCGGGTCACGCGCCGCGCTGGGCGGCGCGACGGTTCCCCGGCCGCGAGGAGGACGGAAGGCTTGTCCCGCTGGCCTCTGGCCGCTCGGAGCACGAGGGCACGGACGCGCTGCCGATCCACCAGGACGCGGCGCTTTACGGGGCGCGTCTCAAGGCCGGCGACAGTTTGCGCCATGCGGTCGGGCCCGGCCGCAGGATCTACCTGGTGGCGGCGGAGGGGGCGATCACGGTCAACGGTATCCCGGCCGGCGCCCGCGACGGGATCGCCGTTGAAGACGAGGACGAGATCGTGATCCGCGCCACCGAGGCGGCGGAGATCGTGCTGGTCGACGCGCCGTAAGCGCCGTCTACAGCGCGAATTCCGCCACCACCGGCGCGTGGTAGGATTCGGGCGAAACCCGGCCGCTGCGGTAGCCGACCAGTTCGTCGCCGAGCGCCTCGTTATGGATTTCCACCGTCCTGAAAAGCCGCAGCAGGGCCGGCGAGACCAGCACGTGGTCGAGCATCGAGGGGCGGCCGCCATGCAGCACGGTGTAGCGCCGCGCATTCGGCGCGGTGCGTTCCAGAGGCGTCAGCACACGGCCGGAAAGAGCCTCGTTGCCGGTATCCTCCACCTCGCCGCGCAGGATGCGCAGCGGCATCTCGCGCTCCTCCGCGTTCATGTCGCCGCAGACGGCGACCAGCGCGTCCGCGTCGTGGTCGAACACCGCATCCACCGCCATGCGGACCTCCAGCGCCTGGCCGCTGCGCTTGACGGCAGCGAGGAAGAAGCCCTCCGCCCAGCCGGCCACGGATTTCCAGGCGAACGGCCCCTGCTTCTCGCCCGCGACGAAGGCGGCGAGCGGCGCGCGAAGATGTCGCGATGCGCATGGGACGGCGCCTCCGCAGCGGCGTCAGACGCCGAGATAGCGGTGCTGGAGTCCGGGATCGGCTTCGAGCGCGGCGGCGCTGCCGGACCAGACCACCGCACCCTTCTCGATGATGTAATGGCGGTCGGCGATGCGGGCCAGCGCGGCGAGGTTCTTGTCGATCACGAGGATCGCCTGCCCGTCCGCCTTCAGCTCGGCGAGGCAGCGCCAGATTTCGGCGCGGATGCGCGGCGCCAGCCCCTCGGTCGCCTCGTCGAGGATCAGCAGCCGCGGATTGGTCATCAGGGCGCGGCTGATCGCCAGCATCTGCTGCTCGCCGCCGGACAGCTCGCTGCCCATGCCGCCGGCGCGGGCGGCCAGCGCGGGGAAGCGGTCGAACACGCGGTCCAGCGTCCACGGCCGGGCCGCGCCGAGCCGGTTATGCGCGGTCGCCACCAGGTTCTCGCGCACGGTCAGGTTGGGGAATATTTGGCGGCCTTCGGGCACCAGCCCGATCCCCGCCCGGGCGATGCGGTAGGACGGCAGCCCGTCGATGCGCGCGCCGTCGAACACGACCGTGCCGCCCTGCGTCGGCGTCAGCCCCATGATCGAGCGCACGGTCGTGGTCTTGCCCATCCCGTTGCGGCCCATCAGCGTCACCACCTCGCCGGCGGCGACGTCCAGCGTCATGCCGAACAGCACCTGGCTGGCGCCGTAGGAGGTTTCCATGTCGCGCACGCTGAGCATCAGACCGTCTCGTCCTCGCCCAGATAGGCGTGGCGGACCTCCGCGCTGGCGCGGATCTCCTCGGGCGCGCCGGACGCGATGGCGCGGCCGTAGACCAGCACGGTGATGCGGTCGGCCAGACGGAACACGGCGTCCATGTCGTGCTCGATCAGCAGGATGGTCTGCTCGCCCTTCAGCCCTTTCAGGATGTCGACCATCAGGCCCGATTCCTCCGGTCCCATCCCGGCCATCGGCTCGTCCAGCAGCAGCATCTTCGGGTTCGTGGCCAGCGCCATCGCGATCTCAAGCTGGCGGTGCTCGCCGTGGCTCATATACCGCGCGGTAACCTCCGCCCGCGCCTCCAGCCCCACGCGCGCCAGCGCGGCGCGGGCGGGATCGCGCAACCGGGCTTCGCGGCGCACGTCGCGGAAGAAGCTGAAGGAATGGCCGTCATGCGCCTGCACGGCCAGCGCCACGTTGTCCAGCGCGGTGAATTCGGGAAAGATGCTGGTGATCTGGAAGGACCGCGCGAGGCCGCGCCGCGACCGCGCGTAGGGCGGCATCCGCGTGATGTCGCGCCCGTCGAAGCGGATCGTGCCCGAATCCGGCATCAGCGCGCCAGAGAGCTGCGAGATCAGCGTCGTCTTGCCGGCGCCGTTGGGGCCGATCACGGCGTGAAGCTCCCCCGCACCCACATCCAGGGTCAGATCGTCGGTGGCGACGACGCCGCCGAAGCTCTTGCGCAGCGCCCGGATTTCCATCATCGGCTCAGCCATCGCCGCCGTCCTTGCGCGACAGGAAGCCCAGAATGCCGCCGCGGGCGTACAGCACCACGAGGATCAGGAACGGGCCGAAGATCACCTGCCAGTATTCGGTGACGCCGGACAGCAGCTCCTCCAGCAGCAGGAACGCCGCCGCGCCGACGATCGGCCCGGCGATGGAGCCCATCCCGCCCAGCAGCACCATGATGATCAGGTCGCCGGACCGGGTCCAGTGCGCCATCTCCGGGTTGACGAAATCGGTGTGGTTGGCCAGCAGCGCGCCGGCGAGCCCGGCCATCGTTCCGGCGATGACGAAGGCGGTCAGCTTGTAGCGGAACACAGGCACGCCGATGGCTTCCATCCGCCCCTCGTTCTGGCGCGCGCCCTGCAGCACCATGCCGAAGCGCGAACGGATCAGCCGCTGGCTGAACCACAGGCACAGCGCGAGGAGGACGAAGACGACATAGTAGAAGGAAAGGTCGTCGTCGACGTCGATCAGCCCGGCAAAATCGCTGGGGGCATAGACCGTCAGCCCGTCATCGCCGCCATACTGGTCGAGACTGATGCCGAGATAGAATGTCATCTGCGCCAGCGCGAGCGTGATCATGATGAAGTAGACGCCGCGGGTGCGCAGGCTGATGACGCCGAACACCAGCGCCACCGCCGCCGATATCGCCAGCGCGAGCGGCCACTGGACGAAGCCGCTGGTGACCTCGTGGAAGGCGCAGATGCCGACCGTGTAGGCGCCGATGCCGATATAGACGGCATGGCCGAAGCTGATCATCCCGCCGAACCCCATGATCAGGTTCAGGCTCAGCGCGCCGATGGCGAGGATCATCATGCGCCGGCCGAGATCGAGATAGAACGGCGTCTCCACCCAGGCGGCATAGGCCGGCGCGAGCGCCAGAAGCGCGAAGGTGGCGAGGACGACGAGGTTGCGTGCGTTGAGCAGCGCCATCGCGGTTCAGCCCGTCCGCGCCGGGAACAGCCCCTGCGGGCGAAAGAACAGCACGCCCGCCATCAGGATGTATATCAGCATCGAGGCCACCGCCGGCCCCGCCGTCTCCGCCGCGTTCGACGGCAGGACCAGCTCGAACAGCGTGCTCAGGAAGGCGCGGCCGAGGATCTCGATCACCCCGATCAGCAGCGCGCCGACGAAGGCGCCGCGGATCGAACCGATGCCGCCGATGACGATGACGACCAGGGTCAGGATCAGCACGTTCTCGCCCATGCCGATGCCGACCGAGCGGATCGGCCCGACCAGCGCGCCGGCGAGGCCGGCCAGCGCCGCGCCGAGGCCGAAGACCAGCGTGAACACCAGCTTGATGTCGATCCCGAGCGCCGCCACCATCTCGCGGTTGGACGCGCCGGCGCGGATCAGCATGCCGAGCCGCGTCTTCACCACCAGCCAGTACAGGAACCCGGCAACGGCCAGCCCGGCGACGATCACCGTGACGCGGTACATCGGGTACGGCACGCCGAACAGGTCCACCGACCCGTTGAGGAAGTCGGGCAGCGGCACCTGGATACCTGCGGGGCCCCAGATCAGCCGGACGGATTCGTTGAAGAACAGGATCAGCCCAAACGTCGCCAGCACCTGATCCAGATGGCCGCGACGGTACAGCGCGCGCAGCACCAGCACCTCGACCACGATTCCGATGACCAGCGTCGCCGGCAGCGCGGCCACGAGCCCGATCAGGAAGGAATCCGTCCAGTGCGTGACCGTGGCGGCGATGTAGGCGCCCAGCATGTAGAGCGAGCCGTGCGCCAGGTTCATCAGGTCCATGATCCCGAAGATCAGGGTCAGCCCGGCGGCCAGCAGGAAAAGCAGCACGCCGAACTGCACCCCGTTCAGGAGCTGCTCGAAGACCAGTGTCCAGGTGACCATGTCGGAATGCCTGCAGCGGCGGGGCGCCCGGCCGCGCCGCCGCCGCCGTCAGAGGATGGGGCCTACCAGGTCTTCTTCATCTTGCATTTTTCAGCGAAGGGATCCTGGTGTTTCTCGTAGATCTTCTGGACGATCTTGGTGGTCCAGTTGCCGTCGGCGTCCTTCACAACCTCGCGCAGGAAGAAATCCTGGATCGGGAACTGGTTGTTGCCGTAGGTGAACTTGCCGCGCACCGACGGGAAGTCGGCCTTGCGCATCCTGTCGCGCATCGCGTCCATCTTCGACAGGTCGCCGCCGGCCGCCTCGACCGCGCTGGCGATCAGCATGATGGAATCGTAGCTCTGCGCGCCGTAATGCGACGGGTAGGACTTGAACTTCTTCTTGTAGTCGGCGACGAACTTTCGGCTCGTCTCCGTATCCATGTCGGGCGACCAGAACTGGGTGTTGTAGGTGCCGAGCACCGCCGTGGTGTTGGCTTCCTGCAGACGCGGCAGGCTCAGCGAGTCGATGCTGAACACGGAGTAGAGCGGCGTCCTGGTCATGCCCGCCTGGGAGTACTGGCGGATGAAGGCGTTGGTGTGCGCGCCGGGATAGAAGATGAACACCCCGTCGGGCTTGGCCGCGCGGGCCTTCGCCAGCTCGGCGGAGAAGTCGGTCTGGTCCGGCCACTTGGTCATGTCCTTGCCGGCGATCTTGCCCTTGAAGGTGCGCGACAGACCGTTGACCATGTCGCGCCCGGCGGCGTAGTTCGGCGCGACGACATAGAGGCTCTTGACCCCGCGCTTGTTCAGCACCTCGCCCATCGCCATCGGCACCTGGTCGTTCTGCCAGGCGGTGGAGAAAATGTTCTCGTGGCACAGCCGGCCGGCGATCTGGCTGGTGCCGGCGTTGGAGATGATGAGGAACTTGCCGGCGTCGACCACGGTCTTGCGCGCCGCCAGCACCACGTGCGACCAGATGAAGCCGGACACGAAATCCACCTTGTCCTTGTGGACCAGCTTCTCGGTCTTCTGCTTGCCGACCTCGGGCTTGACCTGGTCGTCCTCGAAGATGACCTCCACCGGCACGCCGGCCATCTTGCCGCCGAGATGGTCGAGCGCGATCTCGACCGACTGCCTCATGTCCTTGCCGATGACGCCGGGCCCGCCGCTCAGCGTGGTGACGAATCCGATCTTGACCTTTTCCGCCTTGGCGGCGAACGCCTGCGGCGCCGCAAGCAACGCCAGCGCGGAGACCATGCAGATCGCGGCTTTCCTCATATCCCAATTCCCCCAGCTCGGTTCTGTTACACCGTTGCGCGCGCCGCACCCTATCAGGGCCCGACACGGCTCTGGAAAAGATAGTAGCGCAACGCCACCAGCCGCAAAACGGCCAATTTGGCTCAGTCCGTCGCCGCCCCGATCGAAGCGCTCACCGCCCCGGTGCGCGCGTCCCTGCCGCCGAAGAAAAACGTGTCCTGCCAGCTCGGCCGCCCGGAAAGCCGCCTGAGCCAGGCGTGGACCCGCGGGTAGTCGCCGGCGCCGGTGAGGTCGGGGCGCAGGTCGGTCATGCGCTCGACGAACGGCGCCATGGCGCATTCGGCGAGCGAGAACGTGTCCCCGGCGAGGAAGGCGTCCTCGGTCAGATCGGTTTCCATGCGCCGGAAAGTCAGCGTCATCCGTTCATACGCCTCCCGGATTTCCTTCTCCGAGAAGCCGCCGCGCGCGACCTGCCGCCAGCGGGAGCGCCGCTCCTCGGTGGGCACGCGCGCCAGAATCTTCTCCAGCTCGTCGTCCGACAGCTTCTCGGCCACCGGGCGGCTGAGCCGGTCCCAGGTCGGCACGTAGACGGCGGCGTAGCCGACCTCGTCCGACCATTTCTCCCACGCCTTCATCCGCGCCCTGCCGTCCTCGTCGGCGGGGGTCAGCGACAGTTCGGGGAACTGCTCTTCCAGGTAGTCGATGATATGGGTGGATTCGCAGACCGGCTGCCCGTCATGGACCAGCGTCGGCACCACCCCCTTGGGGTTGAGCTTCAGGTAGCCGGGATCGTGCTGCTCGAATTTCTGCAGGTTCAGCAGGTGGCTTTCGTAGGCGAGACCCTTCTCGGCGAGACACATCCGCACCTTCTTCGAACAGGTCGAGGCGAGACCGTGATACAGCGCCAGCATGGTGTCCTCCCTTGATGACGGCGGGATTTGATGCACTATGGACCGCACAAGTGCGCGAGGCCAACCGCGCCGTATCACGCTTCGAGGGGAGACATCAATGGCCGCGCCCGCCGGATACGACCTTCCGCTGATCCCGACTACGGTGGTCGGCAGCTATGTTCAGCCGGACTGGCTGATCGACCGGCAGAAGTTCCATTCGCTCGCCCCGCCCCGGGTGCGGGCGCGCGAGATCTGGCGCATTCCCGAGGAGTTCCTGGAAGAGGCGCAGGACGCCGCCACCATCGCCGCGATCCACGACATGGAGCATGCCGGGCTGGACATCGTCACCGACGGCGAGATCCGGCGCGAAAGCTATTCCAACCGCTTCGTCAGCGCGCTGGAGGGGGTGGAGGTCGACCGCCCCGGCGTGGTGCGCGGCCGGACCGGCCGGCCGTTGCAGGTGCCGCGCATCGTCGGCCCCATCCGGCGCACCCGGCCGGTGGAGCTGCGCGACGTGCAATTCCTGCGCGCCAACACCGACCGGATGATCAAGATCACGCTGCCGGGCCCGTTCACCATGACCGCCCAGGCCGTGGACGAGCATTACGGCGACGGCGAGGCGGTGGCGATGGCCTTCGCCGACGCGGTGAACGCGGAGGTGCGCGACCTGTTCGCCGCCGGCGCCGACATGGTGCAGCTCGACGAACCGTGGATGCAGGCGCTGCCCGAGGCCGCCGACGCCTACGCCATCAAGGCGATCAACCGGGCGCTGGAAGGCGCGGCGGGGCTGACCGCGATCCACATGTGCTTCGGCTATGCGTTCTCGGTGAAGAACAAGCCCGCCGGATATTCGTTCCTGCCGCAGCTGGAGCAGTGCGCCGCGCAGGTGATCTCGGTCGAGTGCGCGGAGCCGGGGCTCGACCTCAACGAGCTCAACGCGCTGCCATCGAAGAGGATCATGGTCGGCGTGCTCGACCTCGGCGACCTGGAGGTGGAGACGGCGGAGACCGTGGCGGGGCGCATCCGCGCCCTGGCGGAGGAGACCGCCGATGGCGGGCCGGGGC
>WHUE01000066.1 GCA_009377375.1 Alphaproteobacteria bacterium
GGTGGAATACCGCAACCGCTTCCTGTCGATCTCGCCCCAGCATCCCATGTACTGCGGCAGCAATCCCGGCCCGCTGCTGAAGGAAGCGGACGTCGTGCTGGTCTACGACACGGTGGTGCCGTGGCTGCCGTCGCAGCACAGCCCGCGCGAGGATGCCAAGATCATCCACATGGCGCCGGACCCGATGTACAGCTACGTGCCGATCCGCGGCTTCCCCGCCGACATCTCGCTCACCTGCGCCACCGACCTCGGCTTCCGCATGCTGGCGAAGGCGATGGCCGAGCACGAGAAGGGCGCGAGGACCAAGATCGACAAGCGGCGGGCGCGAATCGTCGCGATGCACAACGAGCTGCAGGCGCGCTGGGACGGCAAGCTGAAGCAGGTGATGGAGCAGACGCCGCTGCATCCGGCATACATCTCGCACTGCATCAAGCAGATCGCCGACGACGACACGCTCTATGTGAAGGAGTCGCAGCTCCAGACCCAGTATCTCGGCATCGACAAGCCGCTGCAGGTGCTCAACGCCGGCGCGGCTTCAGGGCTCGGACACGGCATGGGCGTGGCGCTGGGCGCCAAGCTGGCCAACCGTGACCGGCTGGTCATCGGCACGGAGGGCGACGGGGCGTACATGTTCAACGTCCCGGTTTCCTGCCACTATGTCTCGGCGGAGCAGGAGCTGCCGATCCTGACCGTCGTGTTCAACAACCAGCGCTGGCAGGCGGTTCGCGGCTCTACGCTGGGCGTCAACCCGGACGGCTACGCGGCCAAGTCGAACCGCGCGCCGCTGACCTATTTCACCGTCGACCAGCATTACGAAAGGGCGGTCGAGGTCTCCGGCGGCTACGGCGAGCGGGTGACGGAGCCCGGCCAGATGCTGCCCGCGCTGGAGCGCGCCATGAAGGCGGTGCAGGTGGAAAAGCGTCAGGCGCTGATCAACGTCGTCTGCTCCGATCCGACCTGACCGGCATGGCCCCGGCGGCCGGGAGAGCCCGGCCGCTGGGGCGGCAGCCCGAACGCAAGCGGAGGGATTCGACATGTCGTTCGACGCCGGGCCGTTCGATCTGCAGTCGACCCCGCTGGTCCTCGGGCCGCAGGGGAAGGCGACGCCGAAGGAAATGACGCCCGATTTCTACGCGGAGCTGGCTCGCGAGTTCGACCGGTTCGCCGGGCACGTGCTTGTATCGCGGCACGAGTTCGAGGAGCCATGGCCGACCTGGGAGATGCATCCGAAGGGCGACGAGATGGTCTGTCTCCTTTTCGGTGACGTGGACTTCGTGCTCCGGGGCGAGGACGGCGAGCAGGTGGTGCGCGTCGACCGGCCGGGGGATTACGTCGTGGTGCCGCGGGGCGTCTGGCACACGGTCCGGCCCCGCACACGGAGCAGCATGCTGTTCGTGACCCCCGGGGAGGGGACGGAAAACGCGGAGTCGCCGGTTTGACAGCCGGTCGGAGCGGAAAGTAGGATGCGGCAACGATAACAGCCAGATCGCCGGACACCGCAACGACGGCGGAAGACGGGTGGAAACCCACCGCTTTCCGCCGTTTCTCGTGAGCAGGTTCGAAACCGGTGGCTGGTGAGGCGGAACGTCCCGATTCCGGGCGGCTCCGGGTCTCAGGGAAGGCGCAGTTGGACGAATTTTCATCCCTTCAGCAGGTGGCGCGGCAGGCGCGCCGGAACTTGCCGAAGCATGTCTGGGACTATCTGACCGGCGGCTCGGAATCCGAGACCACGCTGCGCCGGAACCGCCTTGCCCTGGACTGTCTGGCGCTGCGCCCCAGCGTGCTGCGCAATGTCAGCGCGGTGAATTGCGGCACCGAATTTCTCGGCCGGCCGATGCGCATGCCGGTGATGCTGGCGCCGATCGGCTCTCTCCAGCTGATCCACCCGGACGGCGCGGTCGCGGCGGCGAAGGCGGCGGAGACCTGCGGCCTGATCGGCTTCACCAGCTCGGTCACCCAGCCGGAGCGGGCGGAGGTCGGCGCGGCCAGCGCGGCGCCCAAGGTGTTCCAGCTTTACGTGCGCGGCGACGACGCCTGGATCGATAACGAGGTGAAGACGGCGGTGGCCGCCGGGTTCGAGTTCTTCTGCCTCACCGTCGACACGGCGATGTACAGCCGGCGCGATCGCGACCTGATCAACCGCTGGGCGCCGACGTCGCGCCGGCGGTCGGTCGAGGGAGCGTCTTTCCAGGCGAGCCTGTCCTGGGACAATGTCAAGCATTTCAAGGACACCCACGACGTCCCGCTGATCCTCAAGGGTATCGCCACGGCGGAGGATGCCGGAATCGCGATGGAGCACGGGGTCGATGCGGTCTACGTGTCCAACCATGGCGGCCGGCAGCTCGATCACGGCCGCGGGGCCGTGGACGTCCTGCCGGAGGTGGTCGCGGAAATCGGCGGCAGGGCGCCCGTCATTCTCGACGGCGGCGTGCTGCGCGGCACCGACGTCATCAAGGCGCTGGCGCTGGGCGCGAGCGCGGTCGCCATCGGCAAGCTGCAGGGCTTCGGCCTTGCGGCCGGGGGCGAGGCGGGGCTGGTGCGCACGCTCCAGCTTCTGCAGGCCGAGATCGAAATCTCAATGGGGCTTCTGGGAGCGCGTTCGGTCGACGAGATCGACACCGCCTGCGTCGAGGAAGACGAGCCGGTCGTTGCCCCGCACGTGACGAGTCCTTATCCAATGATCGAATTCGAGGAACTGGAGTACGACAGATGAACGAAGTGACGAACGACCTGAGCAATATCGAAAAGCCGGTCAACGTCGGCAACCCGCGCCTCGGATGGGGCAGCGACGTGGCCGCCGAAATGCTGCGCCAGTCCGGCATCAAGTACGTGTCGATCAATCCCGGCGCGAGCTATCGCGGCTTCCATGACAGCATCGTCAACTATCTCGGCAACAGCGATCCGAAGATGCTGCTCTGCCTGCATGAGGACCATGCCGTCCATATCGCGCAGGGCTACGCCAAGGCGACCGACGAGCCGATGGGCTGCGTGCTGCATTCCAATGTCGGGCTGATGCACGGGCTGATGGCGACCTTCAACGCCTGGTGCTACCGCGCGCCGATCATCATGATGGGCGCGACCGGGCCGGTGGACTCGCCGCTGCGCCGCCCGTGGATCGACTGGATCCACACCGCCAAGGACCAGGGCGCGCTGCTGCGCAACTATGTCAAGTGGGACGACGAGCCGCGCTCCGCCCAGGCGCTGGTCGAGACCATGCTGCGCGCCAACCAGATCGCGCGCTCGGAGCCGACCGGCCCGGTCTATGTCTGCCTCGACGCCGGGCTCCAGGAGAGCGAGATCGAGGAGCCGCTGAACATTCCCGACATCAACCGCTTCCTGCCGTCGGATCCGCCGCGCGCCTCCGAGAAGGCGGTGGCTGCCGCGGCCGATCTGCTGCTCGGCGCAAAGAACCCGATCATCTTCGCGGGCCGCGGCTCGCGCCGGATGGACGCCTGGAACAACCGGGTGAAGCTGGCGGAGCTGCTCAACGCGGCGGTCATTACCGACCTGCACAACGCCTCGGTGTTCCCGACCGACCATCCGCTGCATTGCGGCCGGCCGACCGGGCGCATCGTCGGCGCCGCGGCGAAGGCGGCGGAGGAGGCCGACGTGGTGCTGAGCCTCAACTGGCTCGACCTCGGCGGTTCGCTCAACCTGCTCAATCGCGACGGCAAGATGAACGGCACCAAGGTCATCGGCGCCACGCTGGAGCAGTATCTGCATAACGGCTGGGGCATGGAGCTGTTCGAGCTGCCGCCCTGCGACGTCAAGGCCGACGCCGATCCCGACGCGTTCGTCGAGCAGCTTCTCCCGGTGATCGAGAAGAAGCTAAAGGGCAAGGCGAAGTGGGACGGCAAGACCCGCAAGTCGCCCGAGCCCAAGGCGGTCGAGCCGATCAGCAAGCGCGATCCCGAAGGCCTCATCCAGCCGGCCGACATCGTCACCGCCCTCGGCGAGGTCCGCGGCGACCAGCAGTTCACGCTGAACCGCGTCTCCTCCGGCGGCGCCGGCCCAGTCTACCACTTCCGCCATCCGCAGGACTATCTGGGCCATGACGGCGGCGGCGGGCTGGCCTCCGGTCCAGGCACCAGCGTCGGCGCGGCGCTGGCGTTGAAGGACTCGGGGCGCACCACCATCGCGGTGCTCGGCGACGGCGACTTCATGCAGGGCAACACCGCGCTCTGGACCGCGGCGCATTACCGCATTCCGCTGCTCACCATCATCTCCAACAACCGGTCGAACTTTAACGACGAGATGCATCAGGAAACGGTCGCGAAGGACCGCGACCGTCCGGTGGAGAACCGCTGGATCGGCATGCGCATCTCCGAGCCCGATCTCGACCTCGTCGATCTCGCCAAGTCGCTCGGCGTGAACGGGCGCGGCCCGGTCACGAAGATGGGCGACCTGATCCCGGCCCTCGAGGAAGGGATCAGGAAGGTGCAGGCGGGCGAGCCGTGGTTCATCAACATCCACGTCGATACCGGCTACGCGCAGCCCCCGCTGATGCGCGGCGGCAGCAGCGGCAGCTGAGCGCCTTCACCGGATACGAGACACGGCCGCGCGGGCCAACGCCTGCGCGGCGCCAAAGGATCAAGAGGAAGACGGACAAATGAGCGATCTGACCAAGTACGACCGGCCGGTGAATATCGGCAACCCGCAGATGGGCTGGGCCAGCGACGTGGCCGCCGAAATGCTGCGGCGCATGGGCATCAAGTACCTGTCCATGAACCCCGGCGCCAGCTATCGCGGCTTCCACGACAGCATCGTCAACTATCTCGGCAACAGCGACCCGCAGATGATCCTGTGCCTGCACGAGGACCACGCGGTGCATATCGCCCAGGGCTATGCCAAGGCGACGAACGAGCCGATGGGCTGCATCCTGCATTCCAATGTCGGGCTGATGCACGGCATGATGGGCATCTTCAACGCGTGGTGTAACCGCGTGCCGATGATCATCATGGGCGCCACCGGCCCGGTCGATGCGCCGAAGCGCCGGCCGTGGATCGACTGGATCCACACCTGCAAGGACCAGGGCGCGCTGATCCGCAACTTCACCAAGTGGGACGACGAGCCGCGCTCCGCCCAGGCGCTGGCCGAAAGCATGGTGCGCGCCAACAAGATCATGCGCACCGCGCCGACCGGGCCGGTCTATATGTGCCTCGACGCCGGACTGCAGGAAACGGCGATCGACAGCAACATGAAGCTGCCGGACATCTCCCGCTATCAGCCGGCGCCGCCGCCGCCACCGCCCGCCGAGACGGTGGAGAAGGTGGCCGAGATGCTGGCGAAGGCGAAGAACCCGATCATCATGGTCGGGCGCTGCTCGCGCTCGCAGGAAGGCTGGGATGCGCGGGTGAAGCTGGCAGAGCTGCTCGGCGCCGGGGTGGTGACCGACATGAAGGTCGGCGCCGGCTTCCCGACCGACCACCCGCTGCATCTGGCGCCCGCCGGCAACCGGCTCCGCGCCGAGGCGGTGGACGAGATGAAGAAGGCCGACGTGATCCTCGACCTGAACTGGATCGACCTCGCCGGCACGTTCAAGCTGGTGTACGGCCGTGACGAGGTGAAGGCGAAGATTGTCCACGTCTCCGTCGACTCGTACAGCCATAACGGCTGGTCGATGGACCATATGGGGCTGCCGATCGGCGACATCGCGATCCTCGCCGATCCCGACGTGACCACGTTGCCGCTGCTCGCCGCGGTCGAGAAGAAGCTCGGCGGCAAGTCGAAATGGGACGGCAAGAACAAGGGCCGCACCGCGGAGCCCGAGCCGAGCCTCGACGGCGTAGACCCCAACAGCGAGATCACGCCCGAATATCTGAGCAAGGGCGTCGCCATCGCGCGGGCCCGGAGCAAGGCGAAGCTGTCGCTGAACAACGTGCTGATCGGCTGGGACCCGGATTTCTATCACTTCCGGACGCCGCTGGATTACCTCGGCAACGATGCCGGCGGCGGGCTGGCGGCCGGTCCCGGCACCACCATCGGCGCGGCGCTGGCGCTGAAGGACACGGACTGGGTCGCCGGGGCCGTGATCGGCGACGGGGACTTCATGCAGGGCGGCTCGTCGGTCTGGACCGCCGCCCATTACCAGATTCCGGCGCTGTTCATCATCGGCAATAACGGGTCCAACTTTAACGACGAGATCCATCAGGAAACCGTCGCGCACGATCGCGGCCGCCCGCCGGAGAACCAGTGGATCGGCATGCGCATCGCCGAGCCGGAGCTGGATATCGCGGCCTACGCCAAGGCGCAGGGCGTGGACTCCATCGGCCCGGTCAAGACCGTGGGCGAATTGGTCCCGGCCATCGAGAAGGGCATCGCCGCCGCCAAGGCCGGCAAGCCGTTCCTCGTGGACGTGCACGTCAAGCGCGCCTACGCCGCGCCGCACCCGCCGCGCACGGCGTAACCCGGCGCGCTTGCCGATTCAAGACCCCGCGGTCCGACAGGGCCGCGGGGTTTTTATATCCGTGTTCTTCTCCCCGCGGTCGGCCGCCGAACCGGGATGCCGGCGCCGTGCCCTCGTCGACCGGAAACCTCCGGACGATGAAGGGGCAGGATGCCCCGCCCGTCACCAGGGAGATCGCCGGGTCGAGCCCGGTGATGACGAGAAGGGGTTGACGGAGGAATCCCTACGTATTCGGCGACAGCTTGCCGCGCTGGCAGACGGTGTCGACCAGGGCGGGCTTGCCCTGTTTCACCTGCGCGATGGCGCGTTCCAGTGCGGGGCCGACATCGTCGCCGCTGAGGATCGGGCCTTCCGCCCACCAGCCCATTGAGCGCGCCAGTCCGGCGAAATCCGGATCGGGATCGTAGAGGTCCATGCCGATATGGGCGCGGGCCGGGTCGGTGCCGCGGTTCTTCGCGATGACGATCTGGTGGTTCCAGTCGTTGTAATAGGCACGGTTGTTGTACATCACGATCAGCATCGGAATCTCGTACTTCGCCGCCATCCAGAGCGAGCCGGCGTCGAACATCAGGTCGCCGTCCGGCTGCAGGTCGATCACCAGCCGCCCGGTTCCCTTGTTGGCCAGCGCCACGCCGAGCGAGGTGCCGATCTGCGTGCCGGTGCCGAGCTCGCCGCCCCCGTGGCAGTACGGCCGGTCGAAATCCCACAGCCGCCGGGCCCAATCGTGCATGGTGCCGGCAGTCAGCACCCAGTCCTCGTCCTTGATCTTGTCCCAGACCTCCAGCGCCAGCCGGCCGACCGTCATCGGCTGGAGGTCCCAGTTCTCTTGCGCGGTCTTGAGCCAGCCCTCGCGCAGCTTCCTGTGAACCTTGCCGGTTTCCTCCGTCCGCTTCGCGATCTTCTCCGCCAGGCCCGGCGTGGCCGCGATGCGATCCTTTAGCAGCCCGGTCAGCAGCGGCGTCGCCGTCACCGGGTCGGCATGCATGCGCTGCTCCGCATGGTAGGTGCGGGCATAGGCCATCGCCCACTTGCTGATCTCGGTGTCGGTGAAGCCGATATCGATCCAGGTGGCGCCGTCGGGCACCTGGCTCTTGACCGTGCGGGTGGCGATGTCGCGCACGAAGGTCGGCTTCTCGAAATCGTTGATGTCCAGCGTCAGCACCACGTCGGCGCCGCCGTAGCATTCCTCCGGCGCCATCGACAGGTTCAGCGGGTGGCAGCCAGGGAAGTTGAGACGGGAATTGCAGTCCCACACCCGCGCGCCCAGCGTCTCGGCGATCGTCACCACGTGGTCCCAGCCATGCGGCGGGCGGGCGGCGAAATCGGCGACGATGACCGGGCGCTCCGCCTTCGCCAGCGTGTCGGCCGCCTTCGCCAGCGCCGTCGGATCGGGAGCGGGGGGCGCGGTCATGGTGACGGCGCCGGCGGGCGGCATCCTCACCTCATGGTCGAGCTCGCCTTCCTGCAGCCCGGCGTCGTAGCACATGTAGATCGGACCCTGCTTGCCGCTCATCATCACCGAATAGGCGCGGGCGAAGCTGTCGGGAATGCCGTCCACGCTGGCCGGCTGGTAGTCCCACTTGACGTAGTGGCGGATCGCCTCGCCCTGGACGTTGGCGGAATGGATCCAGTCGATATAGGGCCGCCGCTTGGGCTCGTTGAGCGGGCCGGTCGCGCCCATGATGAACACCGGCGCCCGGTCGATATAGGCGTAGTAGATGCCCATCGGCGCGTGCAGCAGCCCGACCAGGTTGTGGACGATGGCGATCATCGGCTTGCCGGAATGGCGGGCGTAGCCGTGGGCGATCTGCACCGCGATCTTCTCGTGCGTGCAGAGCATCATCGGCGGGTCGTTCTCGCCGTAATTCACCAGGCTGTCGTGCAGCCCGCGATAGCTGGCTCCGGGGTTCAGCGCGATGTGCTCGAACCCAAAACGCTTGATCATGTCGACGATGATGTCGGACTGGTAGCGCGTGTTGGATTTCTTGATGCCGCTGACCGCGCCCCTGGAGGTGTCGTCCATTTCCGTCTCCCCGCCGGTAATCCGGATGTTATCGCTGGCGATCATTGTCGCCGCGCGGCCGCGGCTTGGCAACGGGCGCCGCGTTCAACCTGTGTCTCGGGGGCAGGCAAACGAAAGGGCGCGGCCGAAAACGCCCGCGCCCTTCGACGTATTGCAGCCGTTGCGGCTTAGGACGCCTCGCCGCGGCGCCAGGTGATGACGTCGACCAGGGCGGGCTGGCCCTTCTTCACCTGCTCGATGGCGCGCTTCACGGCGGGCTGGATGTCCTTCGGGTCGAAGATCGGCCCCTCCGCGTACCAGTCCAGCCCCTTGGCAATATGGGCGAAATCCGGCTCCGGCCCTTCAAGGTCCATGCCGATATAGGCGCGCGCAACGTCGGTGCCGCGCTTCTTGGCCATTGTGATCTGGTGCGCCCAATCGTTATAGTAGGCGCGGTTGTTGTACATGATGACCAGGAACGGAATGTCGTACTTCTTGGCCATCCACAGCGCGCCGAGATCGAACATCAGGTCGCCGTCCGGCTGCAGGTCGACCACGATCTTGCCGGTCCCCTTGTAGGCGAGAGCCACGCCCATCGACATCCCGATCTGCGTTGCGGTGCCGAGCTCGCGGCCGGGATGACGGTGCGGCTTGTCGAAGTCCCACACCTTGTTGGTCCAGTCCTTCAGCGTGCCGGCGGACAGCACCCAGTCCTCGTTCCTGATGGCCTCCCACACCTCGGCGGCCATGCGCGATTCGCGCATCGGCATCAGGTCCCACTCGTCCTTGACCTGCTGCTGCCACTTGGCCCACTGCGCGTCGTGCTTGGCGGCAACGGCCTGCTTGCGCTCCTCGATGCGCCGCGACAGGGCGGGGTCCTTCACCGCGCGGACCTTGACCGCCTCCGTCAGCGCCGGGATGGCGTTGGTGGTGTCGGCCAGGATGCGCATGTCCCAGTTGTGGTGCTTGTTGTAGTCGGTCGCCCACTTGCTGATCTCGATGTCGGCGAAGCCGATGTCGATCCACTTGCAGTCCGGCGTGACCACGGGCTCGACCCGGCGGGTCTCCCAGTTGGGCTTGTGCGAGCCGCGGGTCCAGTCGACCACGTCCAGCGCCACCACCAGGTCGGCGCCCTTGAAGGCATCGCCGTGGCCGGAGACGCTGAGCGGGTGCTTGTTGGGGAAGCCCAGCCGCTTGTTGATGTCGAACACGGGCGACCCGGCGGCCTCGGCCAGCGCCACGGTGGGCTCGAACCCGATCGGCGCGCGGGCGGCATATTCGGTCAGCAGCACCGGGTAATCGGCGGCGCAGATCATGTCCGCCGCCTCCTCGATCAGCTTCTGGTCGGCGGCGAGGCGCGGCGGCACGCGCACCGCGCTCTTCGGCGGGATCGGAATCTCCTCGGTCAGCTCCGCTTCCTGGATGCCGGCGTCGTAGACCATGTAAACCGGGCCCTGCGGCTCCGTCATCATGATCGAATAGGCGCGGGCGAAGGAATCGGGAATGCCGTGGACGCTGCCCGGCTGGTAGTCCCACTTGGTGAAGTCGCGCACCGCGGAGCCCTGCGCGAAGGCGGTGTGGATCCAGTCGATGAACGGCCGGCGCAGGGCCTCGTCCATCGGGCCGGTCGCGCCGATCAGGAACACCGGGCAGCGGTCGATATAGGCGTAGTAGACGGCCAGCGGCGCGTGCAGCAGCCCGACCACGTTGTGCACCGCGGCGGCCAGCGGCTTGCCGATGGCCTTGGCGTAGCCGTGCGCGATCTGCACCGCGATCTTCTCGTGGTTGCAGAGCAGCATCGGCGGATCGTTCTCGCCGTAATTCACCAGGCTGTCGTGGAGACCCCGGTAGCTGGCCCCGGGGTTCAGCGGGATATAGGGAAAATCGTACAGCTTGATCATGTCGACGATGACGTCGGACTGATAGCGCGTGTTCGATTTGCGGATCCCGGTCGTGTCGTCCATCTGCCTGTCCTCAACGTTGCGTATGGTTGCGGCGGAACCTAGCAGGGAAGGCGGCGGCGGGGTAGGGGGCGCAGACGGATTCGACCGGCACGCGGGCCGCAAACCGTCGTCGCCAGGCTGCATTCGATTGCAGCCGGGCGACGGGATCGTGCCGTCGACGCGTGTCCCGGCCGATAAAGCCCCGATTCAACGTGCTTCCTGCCGGCGGTATCTGCTGCTAGCCTTCCGGCAACAGTGGAGACCCGAAAACGGGCCCGTTCATCCTGGGAGGCTAAGGAGGTTCTGACATGACGATTCGACTGTCCGTCACCGCGCTGGCGGCGGCGACCGCGCTGGGGCTGCTCACGCAGCCGGCCCTTGCGGAAGATTTCTACAAGGACAAGACCGTCACGGTCATGGTGCCGTCGGGGCTGGGCGCCTCGATGGGGCTGTACGGACGTATGCTCGCCGGTGCGCTGGAAAAATACATCCCCGGCAACCCGACCGTCATCGTGCAGTCGCGTCCCGGCGCGGGCGGCACCAAGGGCACCAACTACGCCTATAACGCGGCTCCGGTGGACGGTTCCTATATCGCGATGCTGTCGTCGGGCAACGTGGTTCTGCCGAAGCTGCGTCCGATGAAGTACGACGTCACGAAGGTGCAGTGGCTCGGCTCGATGGCGGTGCGCCCCAGCGTTCTGTGGCTCTGGCACACCTCTCCGGCGAGGGCCGTCGACGACGCGAAGGCGCAGGAAATCATCCTCGGCTCCACCGGCGCCGGGTCGGGCATGTCGATGTGGCCCAAGCTGATGAACGGGCTGATAGGCACGAAGTTCAAGGTGATCGAGGGTTACAAGGGCGGCGCCTCGGTCAACAAGGCGGCGGAGCAGGGCGAGGTGCACGGGCGCTGGACGTCCTATTCGGGCCTCACCGCCGCCAAGTCGCAATGGCTGCAGAAGGGCCAGGTCCGGGTGCTGATGCAGTTCGGCCCGAAGATCAGGGGGCAGGACGCGGCGAGCATCCACGACCTCGTGAAGGGCGACGATCTGAAGATCGTCCGCTTCATGGAGCTGAGCGAGGCGGTCGGGCTGGGGTTCTGGGTGCGGCCGGAGGTGCCGAAGGACCGCGTCGCCATCCTGCGCAAGGCCTTCATGGCGTCCGTGACCGACCCGGAAGTGGTCAAGGCCGCGGCCGAGCGCATGGCGCCGATCGATCCGCTGAGCGGCGAGGAGATCGAGAAGCTGGTGGCCGAGGCCTACACGCTGTCGGACGACCTCGCCGTGCGCATGCGCACGCTGCTCGGGGTGAAGTGAACCGGACCTTTCGTGGGCGGGCTCAGCGGTCCGCCCACGACCGGCTTCTGCGTCATGTGTGACTGCTGTTTTAACCAATGAATAAGTATCCTTGGGATAGAAATTAAGAAACTACTTTAAGTAGTTTCGACCGAAAAGTGGTTGTTTGCGGACGTCGTGTTCGCGATAGTGAACATGTGGGGTTGTGCATCCGTCGCATCGCTGCGTTCGAGCTGCGTATCGAGTTCGGAATGGGAGGGCGAAAGGTGCCAAAGGGCGACCAGGACGGAGGGGTTCTCGACAGCGCAAGGGCAATTGCGAAAGAGATAATTGAGCCCCGGTCCGCAGAATGGGACCACGAGGCGGCCTGGCCGGAGCCCGCGATCCGCGCCCTGCAGTCCGAAGGGCTCGGCGGGCTCGTCGTGCCCCGGAAGTATGGCGGATGCGGGCAGGGCATGCTCGCCCTCGTTCAGGTATGCGAGATCCTGGGCCGTGCCGACGCGTCCACGGCGCTGTGCTTCGGCATGCATTCCGTGGCGACCGCCTGCCTTGTTGCCAAGGCGACCGCCGGGCACGAGGAGGAATTCCTCCGGCCCATCGCCCGTGGAGAGCACTGGACCACGCTGGCGCTGTCCGAACCCGGAACCGGAAGCCATTTCTACCTGCCCGAGACGCGGATGTCGGCGCGCGACGGGGCCTATACGCTTCGAGGCGCCAAGAGCTTCGTAACCAGTGGCGGCCATGCCGATTCCTACGTGGTGTCCGCCGTCGCCGACGACGACTCGCGGCCGGGCCATTTCTCCATGCTCATGGTGCCCGCCGAAGCGGCGGCGGGGCGCTGGCGGGAGCCGTGGAACGGCTGGGGCATGAGGGCCAATTCCTCGATTTCGCTTTCTCTCGACGGCGTGTCGGTCCCGGTTGGCAACCGGTTGGGCGAGGAAGGCGACCAGATCTGGTATGTCTTCAACGTCGTCGCCCCCTATTTCCTGCTGGCGATGGCGGGAACCTATCTGGGGATCGCCGCGCGCGCGATCGAGGAGGCGCGCACGCATCTCCGACGTCGGACCTATTCGCACTCGGGCGGCTCCCTGGCGGAGGTCGACATCCTGCAGCATCGGCTCGGCTCGACATGGGCGATGGCCGAACGGTCGCGCCGCCTTTGCTACTGGGCGGCGGAGGAGGCGGGCCGTCAGGGGCCGGATGCCCTGCAGGCGCTATGCGTCGCCAAGGCGGAGGTCGGGCATGCGGCCGTCAACGTCGTCAACGAGTGCATGACCCTGACCGGCGGCGCCGGCTATCGGGAAGGCTCCGTTCTCCACAAGCTTCTGCGCGATGCGCGGGCGGCGCATGTCATGTCGCCTACCACCGACATCCTTTACACTTGGGCGGGGCGCGCGCTGCTCGACCTGCCCCTGCTTGGCGGGTGAAGGTCATGGACGAGGTGCTCCTGATCGGCTGCCCCGCGTCCTTTCTTGCCGTGCTGCCCGACGATGTCCGTCCCGTGCGCCTCGATCGCTGGACGAACGAAGAGGCAGGCGTCCTGGAACCCGTCCTCGTGATCGTCGGCCCTTCAGTCGACGCGCCGATACTGGCGGCGCAACACGCCGCGCAGCGGTACGAGGGCTGCGGCATGGTGATCGCGGCGCCGTCGGAACGGTGCGCGGAGATCGTCCGGCTCCTCCGGGTGACGCCGTTCGTTCCCATGGGCACGCGTGTCATCGCCCATGACAGGCGGAACGAACTCGGCGAAGGGTTCAGGCAGGCGCTGGAGCGGGCAAGACTGGACGCCGCCCAGAGGCTGCGGCTTGAGCAGGTGCAGCGCGCACTGGCGGCGGCGGGCTCCGTTCATGCCGGATCGGAGGGCGACGGCGAGACGTCGGGACAGGTTCACGGCGTGCTGCTGTCGGCCGCGGAGCGCGAGGAACTCCAGGCCTTCTTCCGGCTTTACGACGCGCACAGACGCGAGATCGGCGAAAACATTCTTTCCGAAGGGTGGAAAGCCGAGTCACCCGCGCTGGCCGAAACGGAAGAGGAGCAGACGCGCCGTTCGGAATGGGACGAGACCTGCGCCTGCCTTCAGCGGGACGCGGTCCTCGGGGACGACTGGGCGCCCTACCTAGACCGCCTCCGCGCGGAGGGGGAGGCTTATGCGCGCCGGGGCCGGACCTTCCACCGATGGCTGGCGCTGCTGCAAGGCTTCAGGCGCAGGGCGACGACGCTGCTGATGGAGGGGACGGCGGGGCGCGGCGGCGAGTCCGCCGCCTTGATCGGTGGCATGAACCTGTTTCTCGACCTCGCGACGGAAACGTTCATGGAGGCCTACACGCTTGCCCGGCGCGGCCAGTATTACGGCTACAGCGAGCGGGAGCGCCTTTACGGCTCCGTCGTCGAGTCGTCGGACGATGGGATAATGAGCATGTCCCTCGACGGCATCATCACCGGCTGGAACCGCGCTGCGGAACGCATGTACGGTTTCACGGCGGAACAGGCGATCGGGACCCATATCGATATCGTCGTGCCCGAAGACCGGCAGGAGGAAGTCCAGGATCTGAGGAGGCGGCTGGCGCAAGGCGACTCCCTGACGAATTTCGAGACCGTTCGCGTCACACGCGACGGCAGGCGCATCGATGTGGCGCTGACCCTGTCGCCCGTCCGCGCGCGGTCGGGGGCCATCATCGGCGCGTCCGCGATCATCCGCGACATTACCGAACGCAACCGCAAGCAGCGGGAGCTCGACCGTCAGGCACAGGAGCTGGAGGTCGCGCGTGTCGACTATCAGGATCTTTTCGACAACGCGCCGGACATGTACCTGCTGGTGGACGTACGGACACGCAGGATTTCGAACTGCAACGAGACCTTCATCCGCAAGATCGGATACGCCAGGGACGAGGTCCTCGGGCGAAGCATCTTCGATATCTACCATCCGGATTTTCACGGCGAGATAAGGGAGGCGTTCGGGACCCTGGGGAAGGATGGCGAGGTGGGAAACGTCCGGCGCGGTCTGCAGTGCAGGGACGGAAGCGTCATCCCCGTGCTGCTCAGCGTGACGGCGGCGTGGGACCGCCAGGGCGAAATCGAATACAGCCGGTGCTCCCTGCGGGACATCTCGGACATCGTCGAGCTGGAGGCGCGTCAGAGCGCGATACTGGCCGGCGCGCTGGATGCCATCCTCACGATCGACGGGGACGGGATCATCGTCGAGTACAACCCGGCGGCCGAAATCCTGTTCGGATACGACAGATCCGAGGCGATCGGCGGATCGCTGGCCGACCTCATCGTCCCGCCGGACCAGCGGGAGGCGCACCGGAACGGGCTGGCGCGCTATATCGGGACCGGCGAGGCCCGCGTGCTCGGCAGGCGTCTCGAGCTTTCCGCAGTCCGGAAGAACGGCGAGGAATTCCCCGCAGAGATCAGCATCGTGAAGCTGTCCGGCACGGCGCAGCCCCTGTTCACGGGCTTCGTCAGGGACCTCACCGAGCTGAAGAAGACCCAGGGAGAATTGCAGCGCAGCATCGCCGAGCTGCGGCGCTCGAACGGCGACCTGGAACAGTTCGCCTATGCCGCATCGCACGATCTGCAGGAACCGCTGCGGATGGTCGGCTCCTACATGGAGCTCCTCGACGGGGCCTACGGCAAGGCGCTCGACGAAACCGCCCGCACCTACATCCGGTTTGCCGCGGACGGCGCCGAGCGGATGAAAAGCCTCGTCGACGGGTTGCTCGACTATTCGCGTGTGGACACGCGCGGCGATAACTTTTCATGGGAACCCTGCGCCGATATCCTTGCCAGGGCGCTCGGCGACGTCCAGATGCTCGTGGACGAAACGGGGGTTGAGGTGACGCATGGCGAATTGCCGACGATCTGGATCGATCCGCGCCAGATCGAGCGCGTCTTCCTCAATCTGCTCACGAACGCGATCAAGTTCCGCGGTCGCACAAATCCCAGGGTGCACGTCAGCGCCGACAGAAATGCCGAAGGGGAGTGGCAGATCGTCGTCGAAGACAACGGCATCGGCTTCGAGGAAAAAAACGCGGAACGCATCTTCCAGATGTTTCAGAAACTGCACGGGCGGGGCGAATACGGAGGCAGCGGCATGGGCCTGGCCCTTACGAAGAAGATCGTCGAGCGGCATGGCGGGCGGATATGGGTGGAATCGACCCCTGGCGTCGGTTCCAGGTTCCATTTCACCATACCCGCCGGCTCCGCGGCGGCAGCGCATTTTTCGCGCGCGGCAGCGCGACGCACCAGTGGGGAAGAAGGAGAATGATGAAACTCGCGAACGACAATCACGTGGTCATGGTCGACGACAACGATGGCGACATCGTTCTGGCGAAAGTCTGTTTCGACCGTTCGGAACTCACGAATCCGTGGCTGGCCTTCCCGAGCGGGGAAAAGCTTCTGGAGCACCTGGCAGGGGTGAAGGCGGATGCCGCGCCGATGCCGGCAATCGTCCTGCTGGATATCAACATGCCGCAAATGAGCGGCTTCGATGTGCTCATAGAAATCCGCAAGGACTCGTTTTTCGTCGACCTGCCGATTTTCTGCATGCTCACCAGTTCCGCCGCCGAACGCGACATCGAGAAGGCCAGCAAGCTCGGCGCGTCCGGCTTCGTGACCAAGCCGGGCAATCTCAACGACTATGTCGGGTTCTTCAATTCTCTCTCGCGCGCGTAGCCGCCGCCGGCTCTTTCCAAGCGCGGGACGGCTTAATAAGATCGCGCCCGAGCGGACAACCGCAGACCAATCCCTGGGAGATTCACGACTATGGAAAAATTCGGCATCGGCCAGCCCGTGCCCCGTACCGAGGATCCCCGCCTGCTGACCGGCGGCGGCAACTATCTCGACGACGTGACGCTGCCGCGTCAGGCGCGGGCGTACGTCCTGCGGTCGCCCCACGCGGCGGCGAAGATTCTCTCCATCGACACGGCGGCGGCGAAGGATGCGCCGGGCGTGCTCGCGGTGCTGACCGCCGAGGATTATGAAGCCGACGGCTACGGCGTGCCCAAATGCACGCCCAGGCGCAAGACGCGCGACGGCAAGCCGATGTTCGAGCCCTACAACCGGTCGCTGGTTTCGGGCCGCGTGCGCATGGTCGGCGACTATGTCGCGCTGGTGGTGGCGGAGACGCTGGAGCAGGCGAAGGACGCGGCCGAGCTGGTCGAGGTGGATTACGAGATCCTGCCGTCGGTCACCAGCGCCTACCGTGCGATCCAGGACGGCGCGCCTCCGGTGTGGGACGAATGCAAGGACAACATCTGCTTCGTCCATCTGGTCGGCGACAGGGAGGCGACGGACAAGGCGTTCGCGGATGCGCCGGTGACGGTGCGCCAGTGGCTGCCGGTCAACCGCAGCGCCCACGTGACGATGGAGCCGCGCGGCGCCATCGGCGACTACGATTCCCGCTCAGGGCGCTGGACGCTCTACACCGGCTGCCATTACCCGTGGCAGATCCGCACCGAACTCTGCGACATCTTCGGCGTGCCGGAGCAGCTCTTCACCGTGAAGACGGGCGACATCGGTGGCAGCTTCGGGCTGCGCGGCGCAACCTATCACGAGCATATCCTGGTCTGCTGGGCTGCGCGGCGGATCGGCCGCCCGGTCAAGTGGGTCGCGGACCGCTCCGAAGGCTTCATGAGCGACCATCACGGCCGCGACCAGAGCTGGGACGGTGAACTGGCGCTGACGAAGGACGGAAAGATTCTGGCCATGCGGGCGAAGAACTACGCCAATGTCGGCGCGTATCTTTCCAGCCGCGGCACGCTGCCGCCGGTCGCCAATCTCGGCACCGCGGCGGGCACCTACGACGTGCCGGCGATGCATATCGACGTCACCGGAATATTCACCAACACCAACCCGCTCTGCCCGTTCCGCGGCAACGGCCGGCCGGAGGCGTCCTACCTGATCGAGCGGCTGATGGACCTCGCCGCCGACGAGATCGGCATGGACCCGGCGGAGCTGCGGCGCAGGAACTCCATCCGCCCGGACCAGATGCCGTACAAGACGGCGCTGGTGTTCACCTATGACTGCGGCGATTTCGAGAAATCCATCGACATGGCGAAGGAGATGTCGGACTGGGACGGCTTCGCCGCCCGCCGCGCCGAAGCGCGGAAGCGCGGCAGGCTGCGCGGCATCGGCATGTCCAGCACGATCGAGCGCGCGGCGGCGCCGAGCTTCGAGATGGCCGATATCCGCTTCCACCAGGGCGGCACGGTGACGGTGGCCGTCGGCACCACCCAGCAGGGGCAGGGGCACGAGACGATCTACAAGCAGATCATCTGGGAACGCCTCGGCGTCCATCCTGACAACGTGCTGGTGGTCGAGGGCGACACCGAGATGCTGGCCAATGGCGGCGGCACGGGCGGCTCGCGCTCGGCCACGCTCGGCGGCAACACGGTGGCCGCGGCGACCGACAAGATCATCGAGAAGGGCAAGCTGATCGCCGGCTACATGCTGGAAGCGGCCGAAGGCGACATCGAGTTCGCGCAGGGCACGTTCCGCGTCGCCGGCACGGACCGGTCGGTCTCGCTGTCCGAGGTGGTGAAGAAATCCTATGACGGCGGCAACCTGCCGGCGGAGCTGGAGCCCGGCCTCGCCGTCACCCAGGGCTACCAGACCCAGCTCGAGAACTTCCCCAACGGCTGCCATGTCTGCGAGGTGGAGATCGACCCGGAGACGGGGGTGATCGACGTGGTCGACTACAAGGTGGTCGACGATGTCGGAACCGTGCTCAACCCGCTGACGCTGAAGGGACAGATCCAGGGCGGAGTGGTACACGGCGTTGGCCAGGCGCTGCTGGAGCACATCCAGTACGACGCGGAATCGGGCCAGCTCGTCACCGGCTCGTTCATGGACTACACCATGCCGCGTGCCGACAACCTGTCGTTCATCGACGTGAAGTCGAACCCGGTGCCGACCGCGACCAATCCGCTCGGCTGCAAGGGGGCGGGCGAGGCCGGCACGGTCGGGGCGGTGCCCTGCGTGATGAACGCCGTGGTCGATGCGCTGTCGGAGCTCGGCATCCGCCATATCGACATGCCCGCCACGCCGATGCGGGTGTGGCAGGCGCTCCAGGATGCGAAGAAGGGCGCGGCGGCATAGCGACGGGGCGGACATGCGGCGGCGCGGCGCGTTTCGTCCCGTCGCCGCCTTTTGTCTTTTGCTCGGCTGCGGACCGGCGATGAGCGCCACCTTCACCGAGACGCCGGCCATGCTGGGCGAGGGGACGGCCGCTCTGCACGGCACGCTGACCATGCCGGCGGCGCCGGGCCGTCACGACGCGGGGCTGATCTGGTCCGGCTCCGGCCCGGCCGACCGCGACGGCAACAGCACGCGGGGGCTGGCCAACAACTGCTTCAGGCTGCTGGCCCACGGGCTGGCCGAGGCCGGGTTCGCGTCCCTCCGCACCGACAAGCGCGGCGTCGCGGCCAGCGCCGCGGCGATCGGGCGGGAAGAGGATCTGCGCTTCGACGTGTTCGTGGACGATGCGGTGCGCTGGGCCGGCTGGCTGGCGGCGCGGCCCGGCGTGCGGCGGGTCTTCCTGCTCGGCCACAGCGAGGGCGGGCTGGTCGTCACCCTGGCGGCGGAACGGGTGAAGCCGGCCGGGCTGGTGCTGATGTCCGCGCCCGGCTTTCCGGCCGCCGACGTGCTGCGCCGGCAGATGGCGACGCTCGGCGCCGGCGCTCCGGAGGCGCTGCGCCGGGAGACCGAGGCGATCATGGCGGCGCTGGAGCGCGGCGAGACGGTGGCGCGGGTCTCGCCTGAGCTTGCCGCGGCTTACCGGCCGAGCGTGCAGTCCTATCTGATCTCGTGGTTCCGGCACGACCCGGCGGCGGCGCTCGGCAGCCGGGGCGTGCCGACGCTGGTGGTACAGGGCAGCACCGACTTCCAGACCACGATGGACGACGCGAAGCGCCTTGCCGCCGCGCGGCCCGGCATCCGCCTCGCGCCCATCGGGGGCATGAACCACGTACTGAAGGACGCGCCGGCGGAGCACGCCGCCAACTACGCCACCTATTTCAGGCCGATGCTGCCGCTGAGCGAGGCGCTGCTGCCGACGCTGGCGGATTTTCTCCGCGCCGCGACGGCAGCGAACGACCGGTAATCCGACAGGCCTACTCGATACGCCCGCCGAGATGGGGGAAGGCGGAATGTTCGTGCGGCCAGTGCACCGGGGCGGTCCCGGTGACGTATTCCGGCCCGAGCTGGTCCAGCGCGGTGACGCCGACCAGCCCCATCGTGGTTTCGATTTCCCGCTCCAGAAGCTCGAGGCAGCGCAACAGCCCCGCCGCGTTGCCCGCGCCGAGGGCCCAGGCCTGCAGCCGGCCGATGCCGACGCAGGTTGCGCCGAGCGCGATGGCCTTGATGACGTCGGTGCCGCGGGTGAAGCCGCCGTCGATGATGATGGGCAGCTTGCCGTCCACTGCCTTCGCGATTTCCGGCAAGGTCTCGATGTTGCCCTGCACGTGGTCGAGCTGGCGGCCGCCGTGGTTGGAGATGTAGACGCCGTCGACGCCATTCTCGACGCAAAGCGCTGCGTCCTCCGCCGTCTGGATGCCCTTTAGGATCAGCGGCCGGTCGCCGATGGCGTCCTTGACCAGCTTCACGGTGTCCCAGGTGATCTTCTTCTGCCATTCGCGGGAAGCCACGCGGCGCAGCGCGAGCTGGCTCGGGTTCAGCCGCTCGCGGTTGCCGTAGAACGCGGAATCGACGGTCAACGTCACCATGGGGTAGTTGTTGTCCACGATGCGCTTGCAGAGATCCCTGATCCACTGGTCGTCGCCGCGGACATAGATCTGAAAGCATTTGGGATGGGACGAGTTCGCGGCCAGCTCCTCGAGGCTGGGCTCGGTCACGGTGCTGATGAAGTTGATCGAGCCGAAGTCCCTGGCCGCATCGTCCACTTCGAGGGCGGCTCTGTCCGCGAAGTTCTGGATGCTGCCCATCGGGGCCAGAATCACCGGGATGCGCAGCTTGTGGCCGAAGAGGGAGGTCGAGGTGTCGATATCGCTCACGTCCCGGCAGACGCGAGGGCGGAAGGCGAGGGAGTCCAGCGCCATGCGGTTCCGCCGCAGCGAGGTCTCGGTCTCGGCCGCGCCGCAGACGTAATCCCAGGCGTCCTGCGTCATGTTGCGCCGCGCCATGCGGATCATGTCCGTGGCGGTCTCGAAGAAAACGGTCATCGACGGTGTACCTCCCGAAATGTCAGGGCGCGTTCGCGTCCGTATGTTGGCGTTGGCTTCTTATAACCCGAATTTTTGCGTGGGAAATCCCCCGGCGGCGACGGTGTATCGAAAGGCGAGAGGCCGCCCCCTATACCAGCCGCCCGCCCTTAGGCAGGTGGGGGAAGGCGCTCATCTCATGCGCCGGCCCGACGGGCCGGGCCTTCGCCAGGTGCTGTGGTCCAAGCTCCGCGAGGGAGGTAACGCCGAGCAGCTCCATGCAGATGCGGATCTCCTCCGCCAGGATACCGATGCATTGGCTCAGGCCCTCGGCCCCGCCGGCGGCCAGCGCCCAGGCCTGCAGCTTGCCGATGCCGACCATGTCCGCACCGAGGGCAAGCGCCTTGACGATATCCGTGCCGCGCACGAAGCCGCCATCGACCCAGATCTCCGCCCGTCCGGCCACGGCCTCGGCGATAGGCGGCAGGGTGACGGCGGTGCCATGCCCGGCGTCGAGCTGCCGCCCGCCGTGATTGGAGACGTATATGGCGGCGGCCCCGGCCTCCGCCGCCCTGACCGCGTCCTCCGGCCGCCCGACGCCCTTGAGGATCAGTGGACCGCTCCAGATCTCGCCGATCATCGCGAAGGTATCCCAGTCCAGCTCCGCCAGCGCGTTGCGCCCCGTCGCGTTGCGGCGGGACGGCGGCTCCCAGCCGGCGAGCATCTGGCGCTCCCTGTTGGAGTAATGGGCGGTGTCCACGGTGACGGCCAGGGCGCGGTAACCCGCTTCCCGGACCCGGCCGAGCAGTTCCTCGATCCAGCCGCGGTCGCCGCGCACGTAGATCTGGTACATCTTGGGCGCCGGCGTCGCGGCGGCGATCTCCGCCAGGTCCGGCTGGGTATGGCCGCTCATCATGTAGACCAGCCCGGCGTCATGGGCGGCCTTGGCCGCCGCGGCGCCGCCCTCCGCGCAGACGATCTGCAACGACGCCATCGGCGCGAGGAAGAAGGGCAGGGCGGAGTGCAGCCCGAGCATCGTGGTGGCGGTGTCGATCCCGGATACGTCGCGGAGGACACGCGGGCGCAGCGCGATGCAGTCCAGCGCCAGCCGGTTGCGCCGCATCGTGCTTTCGCTTTCGCTGCCGCCGCAGAGATAGTCCCAGACCGCGCCGTCCGAATTGCGCCGCGCCGCCGCGATGATCTCGTGATTCGTCCTGAAGTCCATGCGTCCGGCCCGTTCCCCGATGATCCTGCGCCTCATGCTTCCTTGGCCGCGCGGAGTGGGCTAAAATCTACTGTGACAGCGAGGCCCTGTCGATCCGGCGCCCCGAAAAAGCCGGTTGCACGGGGGTTTTGAAATATCCACATTAATAGTGTAGGATAATGCCAACGGGCCGGCCGCGATCCGCCCCGAAAACGAACAAGAACAGGGATCAGGAACGAGTACAGGTACATGCAGAAAGTTTCCGACGATGTCAGATTCGGCCCGATGAGCGCGGCCGTGCCCTTGCAGCCGGTGGTCGATCCCGCCGGTTGGACGAAGGAAGAGCTCGCCGCCACGGATGAGTGGATCGAGCGGTTGAGCGACAGCGAGCTCGCGGAGCTGGATGCGGCGATCGCCGCGCTGGAAGCGCGCGGGGTGACCTCGGTGCTGGAGGTCGAGGCCGGCGATTACGAGCTGCCTGCGCTCGGCCCCCGGCTGGAACGGATGAGCCAGGACGTCCTGCACGGACGCGGCTTCGTGCTGATCCGCGGCGTGCCGGTCGCCCGCTACACGCGGCTGCAATCGGCGCTGGCCTTCTGGTGTATCGGTCGCTATTTCGGCCAGCCGGTGTCGCAGAACGCCAAGGGGCATTTGCTGGGCCACGTGCAGGATCTGGGCGGCATGTCGTTCAAGAATCCGACCCACCGCGGCTACCAGACCCACGACCGGCTGCCCTACCATTCGGATTCCTGCGATGTGGTCGGGCTTCTCTGCCTGCACCCGTCGAAATCCGGCGGGGCGAGCATGATCGCCAGCTCGATCGCCATTCATAACGAAATGCTGAAGCGCCGGCCCGATCTCGTGGCGGCGCTGGCCGAGCCGATCTACCGCGACCGCCGCGGCGAGGTGCCGGAAGGCAAGGACCCCTGGTTCCAGCTGCCGGTGTTCAACTACTACCAGGGCTACCTGACGACGAGCTGGCAGGGCGGCTATATCCGCTCCGCCGAGCGGTTCGAGGAACTGCCGAAGCGCAGCGCGGCGCTGACCGAGGCGCTGGACCTGTTCACCGACCTTGCCAACGAGCTGAGCTTCGGCATGGATTTCCAGCCGGGCGACATCCAGCTTCTGCATAACCACGTCATGGTGCACGCGCGGACGGATTTCGAGGACTGGCCCGAGCCGGAGCGCAGGCGCCACCTGTTGCGGCTGTGGCTGGCGACCCCGGAAGGGGGCCGTCCGCTGGCGCCGGTCTTCCGCGACCGTTACGGTCATCTCGGCCCCGACGACAGGCCCGCCGGGGGCATCATGGTGCCGGGCACGCAGCTCAAGGCGCCGCTGGAAGCGGAATAGGAACGATTCTTAAAAAAAGCACTGCCCCGGTCCGGACGCGGGCGGGGCGCATGGAGGAGAAACCCGATGGACCTACCTACAAGCGACCGTTACCACAAGATGAGCGTCGACAGCTTCAACACGGAGAAGCTGCTGACCAACGCCTCGCGCCAGCGCGATGCGCGCAAGCTCACCGATTTCCCGATCGTCGATGCCGACGCGCATCAGTATGAGTCGGAATCGCTGACGGAGATCATCGAGTATCTCGAGGACGACGTGCTCCAGCATCTGGCCATGGCGAACGGTGGCATCCTGGCCGGCGGCCGCGGCGCCTATCAGCCGATGGGCGGCCGCGTCACGCGCTACCCGCTGCGCAAGATCGAGGAGACGCCCGCGGACGGGACGCATCGCGACGTGCATCTGGTGCGGCGTTACATGGACTCGATGGGCGTCGACTACATGTGCCTGTTCCCGACCGGGCTGCTGTCGGTCGGGCTGATGCCGCAGACCGACGTCGAGGTGGCCTATTCGCGCGCCTATTCGCGCTGGCTGATCGAGCGTGTGCTGCCGCATGACAGCCGGGTCAAGGGGCTCGTCTACCTGCCGTTCAACACGCCGGAAGCGGCGTACCAGGCGGTGGTCGATTTCGGCGACAAGCCGGGCGTGCATGGCTTCATGGTCACCAGCCCGCGCTACAAGCCGATCCACGACAACGCCTACATGAAGACCTACCGGCTGATCGAGGAGATGGGCAAGCCGCTCACCTTCCATTCCGGCGTCAACTGGAACGATCCGCTGATGTCGGTGACGAACCGCTTCATCGCGGCGCACGCGCTGGGCTTCACGCTCTACAACGTGGTCCACATGACCAACTGGATCTGCAACGGGCTGAACGAGCGCTTCCCCAAGCTGAAGGTGATCTGGACCGAATCCGGCCTCGCCTGGGTGCCGTGGCTGGCCCAGCGGCTCGACAACGA
>WHUE01000067.1 GCA_009377375.1 Alphaproteobacteria bacterium
TTTTCGGTGTGATCGCAGCGCCCCGTCCGGCCGATGGCGCGAAGGGCGGAAAACAGCGCACCGGGCAGGTCCCGCGTACCCACGCGCAGCGCCGGCGGCACGGGCTCGCGCTGTTCCGGATCGAAGGGCGGGTCAGTGCGGGCCCGCACGGCCCCGTCAGCGTCGTATTCGATGTGCAGCTTGCGCGACTTGCCGCGCCAGATGCTGTCGCCGCGGGCGAGAGTCGGCTTCACGCGGCCGTCGCGCACCTCGCCGCGCGATTCGGCGGTCATCTTCCAGTCGAACATCCAGCCGGCGACGCCCTGGGTGGCCAGCCGCATCCCCATGTCGTAGCGCGCCCGGTCCAGCACCGCGTCGAACCCGAGCCTTATGGCGTTGATCCCGCCGACATAGACCTCGTAATCGAAGGAAAGACGCCGCGGCTCCTCCGCCTCGGACGCGCCGGCGGCCCCGCCGGGCAGTCCGGCGACCAGGAGGGCTGCGCAGGCCGCAGCCAGATGGCGGGTACGCATGGTCATTCCGGCTATTACATAGAACCTCGCCGGGCCATCGCAAGCGTTTACGCGGCGTCGCCGACGCTTGACTTGCCGGGAGACCCGCCCTTATATGCCGCCTCGTTCCGGCCATGGTACGGGCGCGTAGCTCAGCGGGAGAGCACTCGCTTCACACGCGAGGGGTCGCAAGTTCAATCCTTGCCGCGCCCACCATCTCCGGTCGCCCGGCAGGGGCGCGTCGCCCGCAGAACGCCGGATCGCCTTATTTTTCTCCTTTTCCTCGAATTTATCGCGCGGGCGCCCGCCGGCACGACGGAAGCGCGCGGTCATGGCCGTGTAAGGCCGGGCGGAATTAGTATCCGTCCCGCCTTTCAAACGCGCGAGTCCGCATATACTTGACTCGGAATTCGGCCGAAGGGTCACCCGAAAATGATTAAGCGAATTCTTGGTGTCGTCGTCGCGGCGGGCGTCGCCGGCGGCGTGTATTACGCGTGGTCCGGCGGCCATTTCGACGGGCTGTTCGGAAAGAAGCCGGCCGCGACAGCAACGGCGCGCGGACGGGGACAGGGCCCGGCGCCGGTCACGGTCGCGAGCGCCGAAAGCCGGTCCGTGCCGGTCACCATCGAGACCATCGGCCAGATGCAGCCCTACGCCACCGTTTCGGTGAAGTCGCGCGTGGACGGCCAGGTGATGGAGGTGTTCTTCAGAGACGGCCAGACGGTGAGCAAGGGCGACCCGCTGTTCCGCATCGACCCCAGGTCGTTCCAGGCCAAGGTGAACGAGGCGGAGGCGAACATGGCGCGCGACCGCGCGCAGCTCTCGAATGCCCGGTCCGACCTCGGCCGCTACACCCAGCTTTCGAAGAGCGGCTATTCCTCGCAGCAGAAATACGACCAGGCCCGCGCCACGGTGGAGGCGCTGGAAGCCGCGCTGAAGGCCAATGCGGCGACGCTGGAACGCGCCAGGCTCGACCTCGGCTATACCAGGATCGACGCGCCGATCGAGGGGCGCGTCGGCAGCGTGCTGGTCGATCCGGGCAATCTGGTGAAGGCGAATGACGGGCTGACGCTGGTGGTCATTAACCAGCTGAAGCCGATCTATGTCTCATTCGCGGTGCCCGAGCAGCATCTGGGCGAGATCAAGGCCCGCATGAAGGCGGGCCCGGTCGAGGTGGAGATCTACGCGCCGGGCAAGGTCGCGGACCGGGTGCGGGGCCGGGTGGTGTTCATCAACAACGCGGTCGATGCGACCACCGGCACGATCCAGATCAAGGCCGCCATCGCCAACGAGGACGAGAAGCTGATTTCCGGCCAGTTCGTGCGCGTCAGTCTTGTCCTGCACGAGATTCCGAACGCCGTGGTCGTGCCTATTCCCGCGGTGCAGAGCGGCCAGAACGGCAGCTTCGTCTATGTGATCGACGACCGGAAGCGCGCGACGCTGCGCAATGTGACGGTCGGCCCCCAGGCGGGCGATGTCGTCGTCATCGAGAAGGGGCTCGCGGCGGGCGAGACCGTCGTCACCGAGGGCCAGATGCGGCTGCGGCCGAACGCCCGCGTCGCCACCCAGGACGACCGCGCCGGTCCCGCGGTGGCGGGCGGGCGGCGCGGCAGGGACGGCGCCGGCGAGAAGCGCAGGAAGCGGGAGCGGCCGCAGTCATGAACCTCCCGCGCCTCTGCATCGAACGCCCGGTCATGACGACGCTGCTGATGGCGGCGATGCTGCTGTTCGGCGCGCTGGCCTACAGGTCGCTGCCGGTCAGCGAGTTGCCCAGCGTCGAATTTCCGACCATCCGCGTCACCGCCCGCCTGCCCGGCGCCGGCCCGGAAACCATGGCCTCGGCCGTCGCCACGCCGCTGGAAGGCGAGTTCTCGACCATCGACGGGCTCGACAACATGGTGTCGACCAGCGCGCTGGGGCTGACCCAGATCACGCTGCAGTTCTCGCTGGAAAAGAACATCGACGCCGCCGCGCAGGACGTGCAGACGGCGCTCGCCAATGCGCAGCGCAAGCTGCCGCGCGACATGAGCGCCCCGCCCTCCTTCCGCAAGGTCAACCCGGCCGAGTTCCCGGTGTTCTTCCTGACGCTCAGCTCTCCCACCCTGCCGCTGCCGGTGGTCAACGAATACGCCGAGACGATCCTCGCCCAGCGCATATCGACCATCGCGGGCGTCGCCCAGGTGAACGTCTTCGGCTCGCAGAAATACGCCGTGCGCGTGCAGGTCGATCCCGATCTGCTGGCGGCCAAGGGCATCGGCATCGACGAGTTGTCCAGCGCCGTGCAGCGTTCGAACACCAATCTGCCGACGGGCACGCTGGAAGGCGACGACAAGGTCCTGACCATCCAGTCGATCGGGCAGCTCTTCAACGCTTCCGCCTATCGCGGCCAGATCATCGCCTACCGCAACGGCGCGCCGGTGCGGCTCGACCAGGTGGCCCAGGTCATCGACAGCGTCGAGAACAAGAAACAGGCGGGCTGGTACAATAACGAGCGCGCGATGATTCTCGCCGTCTACCGCCAGCCCGGCACCAACACCATCGAGGTGGTGGACCGGGTGCGCGACGTGCTGCCCGGATTCCGCGCCCTGCTGCCCGCCGCCGTCGACCTGGACGTGCTGTACGACCGCACCGTCACCATCCGCGATTCGATCAACGACGTGCAGTTCACCCTCGCGCTGGCCGCGGGCCTGGTGGTGATGGTGATCTTCCTGTTCCTGCGCAACGTGTCGGCGACGATCATCCCGTCGCTGGCCCTGCCGCTGTCGGTGATCGGCACGTTCGGGGTCATGTACATGTTCGGCTACAGCCTCGACAACCTGTCGCTGATGGCGCTGACGCTGTCGGTCGGGTTCGTGGTCGACGACGCCATCGTGATGCTGGAAAACATCGTGCGCCACATGGAGCAGGGCAAACCGCCCCGCCAGGCCGCGATCGACGGCGCGCGGGAGATCGGCTTCACCATCCTGTCGATGACCGCCTCGCTGGTCGCGGTGTTCATCCCGGTGATGTTCATGGGCGGCATCGTCGGCCGGCTGCTGCACGAATTCGCGGTGACCATCGTCGCCGCCATCCTGGTCTCCGGCCTGGTGTCGCTCACGCTGACGCCGATGATGTGCAGCCGCTTCCTCAAGCCGCACCGCGCCGAGACGCACGGCCGGCTGTACCGGTGGACCGAGAGCGGGTTCAACGGGCTGCTGGCGGGATACGCCGCCTCGCTGCGCTTCTGCCTGCGCCACCGCTTCTCCGTGTTCGTGGTCTTCCTGCTGACCCTCGCCGGGACGGGGTATTTCTACAGCATCGTGCCCAAGGACTTCCTGCCGAGCGAGGATACCGGCCGCATCTCGGTGATCACCGAAGGGCCGCTCGACGCCTCGTTCGCCGCCATGACGCGCAACCAGCGCAAGCTGGCGGACATCGTCGCGCGCAACCCGAACGTCTCCGGCTTCATGTCGACCGTGGGCGCCGGCGGGGCGCGCAGCACCGGCAATTCGGGCCAGATGTTCATCGGGCTCAAGCCGCGCAGCGAGCGCGCGGACTCCGCCGGCGAGATCATCCAGCAGCTCCGCCGCGAGTTCAACCAGGTGCCGGGCATCCGCGCCTTTCCGCGCAACCCGCCCGCGATCAACGTCGGCGGCCGTCCGTCCAAGGGCGCGTATCAGTACACGCTGCAGGCGCTCGACCTCGAGGCGCTCCACAAGGCGGCGCAGCAGATGCAGGACGCGATCCGCGACCTGCCGGGCTTCCAGGACGTGACCACGGATCTGGACCTCAACAGCCCGCAGCTCGTCGTCTCCATCGACCGCGACAAGGCCGGACGGCTCGGCGTGTCGCCGGCGCAGATCGAGGACGCGCTGGCCAGCGCCTTCGGATCGCGCCAGATATCGACCATCTTCACCTCCTCGGCGCAGTACCAGGTGATCATCGAGGTGCTGCCACAATACCAGGCGGACCCGGAAGCGCTCTCCCGGCTCTACATACGGGCGGGCTCCGGCCAGCTTATGCCGCTGACCGCCGTCATCGACCAGAAGCGCACCACCGGGCCGCTGACCGTCAACCACCAGGGCCAGCTTCCGGCAGTCACCATCTCGTTCAACCTCGCCCCCGGCACCTCGCTCGGCACCGCCGTCGACGCGGTGCGGGGCGCGGAGCGCGGGATCGGCCTGTCGGACGCCGTGAGCTCCAGCTTCCAGGGCACGGCGCAGGCGTTCGAACAGTCGCTCAAGGGGCTGGGACTGCTGGTGATCATGGCGATCCTGGTCGTCTATATCGTGCTCGGCATCCTGTACGAGAGCTTCATCCACCCGCTGACCATCCTGTCCGGCCTGCCCTCGGCCGGCGTCGGCGCGGTGCTGACGCTGATGCTGTTCGACGAGCCGATGAGCCTGTACGCCTTCGTCGGCATCATCATGCTGGTCGGCATCGTGAAGAAGAACGCGATCATGATGATCGACTTCGCGCTGGTGCGGCAGCGGCGCGACGATGTCCCGGCGGCCGAGGCGATCTACGAGGCCTGCCTGATCCGCTTCCGCCCGATCATGATGACCACCATGGCGGCGCTGGTCGGCACGCTGCCGATCGCGCTCGGCCACGGCGCGGGCGCCGAGGCGCGGCGCCCGCTCGGTCTCGCCGTGGTCGGCGGGCTGGTGCTGTCGCAGCTGCTCACGCTCTACATCACGCCGGTGATCTACCAGTATCTCGACCGGCTGACCCCCGATGGCCGGCGGCAGCGCAGGCAGGAGAAGGCGGCGGCGGGCATGCCCGCGCCGGCCGGCCCCGCGGCGGCTCCCGGCGCGGTGACCGCCCCGGACCGCTGACGCGCCGCAGGCCGGCCGGCGCGATATCTGTCGCCGGATGTTCCAGCGCCTTGTCTTCGCCCGAATTCGTCAACACATTTGCTGGTGTCAGATTCCCTGACTTCGAGGACCGGCGGTGGCCACCGACGAATTCACCCAGGCGCGGCTGCACATGGTGCGCATCGTGGCCGCCTATGCCGAGCAGACCAAGGCGGCGCTGCCGGGCGGCCGGCTGGACGAGCGGCTGCTGTCGGCGCTGGCGCGGGTGCCCCGCCACGAGTTCGTGCCCGACGAGCTGCGCCCGCACGCCTATGCCGACGGGCCCCTGCCCATCGGCTTCGAAAAGACGATTTCCCAGCCCTTCATGGCGGCGCTGATGACCGGACTGCTTGAGGTAGGCGCCGATCACAACGTGCTGGAGGTCGGCACCGGGCTGGGCTACCACGCCGCGCTGCTCGCGGCGCTCTGCCGCCGCGTCTGCACGGTCGAAATCATCGAGGAGCTGGCGGCCCAGGCGCGCGCCAATCTCGACCGGTTCGGCTGCGAGTCGGTGGAATCGCGCATCGGCGACGGCAGCCGCGGCTGGCCGGAGCGCGCGCCGTTCGACCGCATCCTGGTCGCGGCGGGCGCCGAGGAGGCGCCGCCGGCGCTGCTCGACCAGCTCGGCCCCGGCGGGCGCATGGTGATCCCGCTGGGCCCGATGGATTCGCAGCTCATGACGCTGGTGGAGAAGGCCGGGGACGGCACGCTGCGCGCCACCGAGATCATGCCGGTCCGCTTCGCGGTGCTGGAAAGCTACCACTGAGCGCGGCGGCCGCTCAGGCGGGCCGGTTCATGCGGCGTCGCAGCAGGTCGATATGCTCCCGCAGCACGTAGATGCGGTCCGTCAGGCCGGCGGGCACGGCGATGTGCAAAACCTCTTCCTCTATGTCCTCCAGCTCGGCGCGGGCCTCGTCCTGCGACACCGCGCCGCTGCGCATCCGGTCCTCCAGCGCCAGCAGCTCGCGATACCAGCGCACGACCCGTGACCGCATCCGCCACTGGTAGAACGGCGGCAGAATCTTGAACAGCGGGTAGAGCAGCGTGATCAGCGGCAGCAGCATGATCTTGAGCCGGTCCAGCAGGTTTGCGGGCCAGAACGGCAGGTAGCGCTGCAGGAAGGGCGGGCCGTTCTCATAGAACCGCCGCGCCTCGTCGCTCAACGGAAAGGCGACGAAATCCGGCGACGGAAACGCCCCCGGCGCCTCCAGCAGCCCGCCCGGGCGGTGGACCTCCCTGACGACCTGAAGGAACAGCCCGGCCAGCGCCGGGTGCAGCTCCGGCCCGGCGACCAGCGACGCCGCCGGCGCCAGCAGGGCCACGTCGCCCGAGGGCAGGTTGCGCGCCAGGTCGATTGCCCCCTGCGGCAGGGTCACGCGGGTCAGGAACCGGTAGCGCCGCGCATAGGCGTCGGCGCGCGCGAAACCGACCAGCCGGATGCCGTCCGCCGCCAGCAGCCCGCGCACCGTTTCGGACTCCGGCGAGGTGATGAACACGGCGGCGTCCAGCGTACCGGCGCGCAGCCCCGCGGCCGCGTCCGGACCGCCGACGTCGAGCAGCCGCGCCGCGCTTTCGTCGATGCCGTTCGCGGCCAGCAGGCGGCGGGCGACGGCGCGGGTGCCGCTGCCCCGCGCGCCGACGGCGATGCGCGCGCCGCGCAGCTGGGTCAGCCGGTCGATCACTACCGGCGAGCGCACGAAGACCCAGAGCGGCTCGAGATAGAGGCTGCCGAGCGAGCGCAGTTCCGGCGCCGCCACCGGGTCGCCGACGCCGCCCTGGACGAAGCCGACCTGCACCCCCGATTCCGGATCGGCCAGCAGGGCCACGTTCTCCACCGAGCCCTCGGTTTGCCGCAGCACCAGCTCCACCCCCTCGGCCGCGAAGCGCTCGGCATAACGGCGGCCGAAGGCGTAATAGGCGCCGTCTTCCGTGCCGGTGGCGATGACGAGCCGCTTGGGCGGGGCGGGCTCGACGAACTGGAAAGCGACGACGAAGCCGGCGACGATCAGCACCGCCGCCGGGCCGACGATCTTAAGCCGGCTCCAGAGATTGCCGACCGTCCGCCTCCGCTCGGCCTGCCGGGCGTCGCCGCCCGCACCCGTCCGCGCCATCCCCGTGTTCCTTCCCTTGTCCCCCGGCCCGTCGCCTCAGCTCAGATCGGTGCCCGTTCCGGTCCAGTCCGGCGGGTTGGTCGCCTTGATGCGGCGGCCTTCCTTGACCAGTTCGCGCACCGCGCCGATCAGCGGCACGCCGATATTCGCCTTGTCGGTCATTTTGGACACCACCTGCATGTCCTTCAGCGCCCAGGTGAAGGTCATGGTCTCCCACCCTTCCAGCGCGCCGTTCTTGCCGGACGACATCATCATCGCGTCGCGCAGCTTCGGCAGATCGACATCGAAGGCCTCGCACAGCCGCCCGGCCTCGATCAACGCGATGCCGTTGACCCAGAGCAGCAGGTTGTTGACCGCCTTGGCGATCTGTCCGTGCCCCACCGGCCCGATATGCGAGATGTCGGAGCAGAAGCACTCGTAGACCGGTCGGGCGCGCGCGAAGACCTCGTCGGTCGCGCCGACGACGGCGAGCAGCGTGCCGTCGTCCGCCGCCCGGCGGCCGCGGCAGATCGGGGCGTCGTATAGCCCGATGCCCCTCGCCGCCGCCATCTCGTCCAGCATCTGCACGGTGTCCGGCGAACAGGTCGACGACACGGCGATGACGCCGCCCGAAGCCATCCCGGCCAGCAGCCCGTTTTCCCCCGCGGTCACGGCCACCGCCTCGTCGTCATATCCGACCGCGATGATCACGAAATCCGACGCGCGGGCCAGCTCGGCGGGGGTGGCCGCGGCGGCGGCGCCTTCCTTCTCCGCCAGCGTCACGCGTTCCGGGTCTATATCCGCGACCGTCACCGCATAACCGGCTTCGATCATGTGGCGCACCATGGCGAGCCCCATCCGCCCCGCCCCGACCAGCCCGACGCGTTCCTTCGCCATTTTCGCTTCTCCCGCGTTCGTCGCTCCGCTTTCAGCGTTCTTTCACGCGTAGGAGACGCTTGCAAGCCCCGTCTGGCGCGGCATTCGGAGCAGATACGGTATGAAAATACCACGGATCAGAAAGGGATCGCATATCATTCGTGCCGTTTGCGATAAGCGCGGTTCACATTCTCGCCGACTTGTCTATACTGGTTAGTATGGAAATCCCGATATTTTAAATGGTTATTTGAACATCTATCGGGCTTCCGTGATTGATCCGTTTTTAAAGTCATTTTCCGGGAGGATCCTTATGACAAAATCTCTTCTTTACGGTGCCGGCGTTCTTGCCGTGGGCGCGATTCTGGCGCAGCCGGCGGCGGCCATGGACATGGCCGAGCACTACAAGGGCAAGACCATCACCATCCTGTACGGCTACGGCGCCGGCGGAACCTACGGCAAGACCAGCCTGCTGCTGAGCCGCCACCTCGGCAGGCATATCCCCGGCAACCCGACCGTCATCACCCAGTCGATGCCGGGCGCGGGCGGGCTGAAATCGGCGAACTACGCCGCCAACGTGATGCCCAGGGACGGCCACAACCTCCTGATGCCGCCGGACATGTCGATGGTGTCGCAGGCCCTGCGGCCCGAAAACGTCAAGTACGACGCGCGCAAGTTCATCTGGCTCGGCCGCGTCTTCGGCTCGAACAACGTGCTCGCCGTCCGCCGCGACACAGGGGTTGTGTCGATCGACCAGGCGATGAAGACGGAAGTCATCATGGGGTCCACCGGCAAGGGCTCGCCGACCTTCATCGTGACCGCGCTGGTGAACGGGCTGCTCGGCACCAAGTTCAAGATCGTCACCGGCTACAAGGGCTCCGCCGTCACCAAACAATCCATGGAACAGGGCGAGACCCAGGGCATTTCGCTGGCCTGGGCGTCGTGGAAGAACGACAAGGCCGACTGGTTCAAGGGCAAGGACTCCTTTGCCGCCGCGCTGGTGCAGAGCGGCTTCGAGCGCGACCGGGACTGGCCGGACCTTCCGCTGGTCTCCGAGCTGACCAGGGATCCCGACCGCAAGGCCGCGGCGCTCCTGATCGCGACCTCCTCGTTGATCGGGCGCGGCCTTGCCCTGCCGCCGGGCGCGCCCGAGGAACTGGTCGGGCCGCTGCGGGAGGCGTTCTGGGCCACGGTGCACTCCGCCGGATTCACGGCGGACGCCGAGAAGACGAAGCTGCCGCTGCTGCAGAAGAAGGGCGAGGAGATCCAGAAAACCGTTCACGAGATCCTGGGCATGTCGCCGGCGGCGATCGAGATCGCCCGCAAGTCGATCTTCGGCGGCGAGAGCTGACCGGGCGAACGGCCTGATTTCGAAGCTTTGACGAAAAGGGGCTCCGGAACGCCGTTCCGGGCCCCGATCCCGTCGCCGCGGGCACTGGGAGCGGCGGGTTGTTCGGTATTCAACTCTGGGAGGACTACATGCAAAGACTGATCGTTTCAGCCATTGCCGGGCTGGCTGCGCTGGCCACGGGCGTTTTCGCGGCGCCGGCCCGGGCCGATATGGCCGCGATGTACAAGGGCAAGACCGTCACCATCGTCTTCGGCTTCAGCGTCGGCGGCACCTACGGGCAGTATTCGCTCATGCTGGCGGAACATCTGGGGCGCCATATCCCCGGCAACCCGAACATCATCACCCAGTCGATGCCGGGCGCAGGCGGGCTGAAGGCGAGCAACCATGCCGGCAACGTGATGCCGAAGAACGGGATGTTCCTGTTCATGCCGCCCGATTCCATCATCGTGAACCAGCTGCTGCGGCCGAAAGATGTGCGTTACGACACGAGCAAGTTCACCTGGCTCGGCAATGTCATCGAATCCAATTCGGTGATCGCCGTCACCAGGCGCTCCGGCGTCGAGAAGTGGGAGGACGTGATGAAGCAGGAGGTCATCATGGCCTCCACCGGCAAGGGGTCGCAGACCAGCCTCGTGCCGCAGATGCTGAACGGCGTGTTCGGCGCCAAGTTCAAGGTCGTCATGGGCTACAAGGGCTCCCGCGGCTCCACCCATGCGATGGAGCTGGGCGAGGCGCACGGCGTGTCGCTGACCTGGCTGACGCTGTCCAAGAACCGCTCCAAATGGTTCGACGACAGCGATCACCCGACCAAGGCCATTCCCATCCTGCAGGTCGGCTTCAAGAAGGAGGCGGACCTGCCCAACGTGCCGATGGCGAGCGAGATCGCGAAGACCGAGGAGGACCGGCAGATCGTCAACTTCGTCGCGTCGCTCGGCCCGATCGGCCGGGGGCTGACGACGCCGCCCGGCGCGCCGAAGGACGTTTCGATGGCGCTGCGCAAATCCTTCGAGGCGATGATCGCCGACAAGACCTTCGTCGCCTCCGTGGAGAAGCGGGGCCTCGAGGTCAATCCCAAGACCGGCGCCGAGATCCAGGCCATCGTGGAGGACGTGCTGAAGATGGAGCCCGCCGTCGTGGAGCGCGCGCGCAAGGCCGTCCTGGGCGGATAGCTCCAGGCGAGCTTCAGGCCGGACAGGCGGGCCGGGGCACAGGCCCCGGCCCGCTTTTCGTGCCGCAGAATATTCTGGCGCCGCCCTTGGGATTCGCCGGGCGCTCAACCATGTTTCTCCCGATGCGCTGACGCGCAGGAGGCGACGGATGACGCCGCCCCCACGATGAATTCGCGCCCGCCCGGGTCCAGCAGGCCAGGCGGGCGTTGCCGGAAAGGTGAGGAGCCCGCAATCCCGCGGGTTCCTGTGAGCGCCACCCTGCGGACGGGCCGGAGAGCGATCTCCGGCCCGCGCCGTTTCCGGCGCCCGGCGGCGAGGCGCTATTCCTCGTAGCCGTAATCCCGCTTCGCGGCTTCCGCGGTCACGTAGCCCTCGGCAATGTCGCGGGCGATGGCCTCAGGATCGCGCTTCGACGGGTCGCCGTAGCCGCCGCCCCCGGCCTTTTCGAGATAGAACCCCTCCCCTGCCGTGAGCTCGAACCGGCCGGCGGCCGGCACATCCTTTTCCTTGCCGTCGCGGTCTACCAGCACGAAGCGGCTGGGCCGTCCGTCGGCGCCGCCCATGATGCCGGTGGAGGGAAACTTGGCGCGGTCGTAGCGGCGCACCACCAGCCCGTCCTGCAGAAGCTCGTAGCGCCGGCGGAAGGCGGCGCCGCCCCGGTATTCGCCCGCGCCGCCCGAATCCGGCACGATGCCGAACTCCGAGATGCGGCAGGGAAACTCCGATTCCAGGATCTCGATCGGGGTGATGTGCAGGTTCGACAAATGCGTCGCCACCATCGAGGCGCCGTCATGCCCGGCGCCGCCGCCATAGGCCGAGGCGAAGATCTCGTATTGCAGGTTGGTATGGCCTTCCCGCCCGCCCTGCTGCCAGTTGACGAGCAGCGAGCCCGACGATCCGGACCCGGCGATGGCGCGCTCGGGCGTAAAATGCGCCAGCGCCTCGAGAATGACGTCGACCAGCTTCAGGTTGGCCTTCTGGTAGCTGGACACCGGGGCCGGCGATTCCGCGTTGGTCACGGTGCGGGGCGCGTAGACGAATTTCACCACGTCGCGCATGCCGTCGTTGAAATGCAGGTCGGGCCCCAGCGCACCGATCAGCGAATAGAACACGCAGGCCTCGACCATCGACGGGCGCAGATTCACCGGCCCCTTCGCCTGCGGGCCGGACTCGGAGAAATCGAATGCGATGTCGTCGCCCGCCACCGTGACCGTGACCGAGAATTTCACCGCCAGGTCGCGGTCGATGCCGTCGTCGTCCATGTACCCGGTGGCGGTGGACACCCCGTCCGGCATGGCGCGGATCGCCGCCTGCAATTCCTCCGCCGCGCCGGATAGGATGGCGTCGAACGCCCCGATCACGACATCCGCGCCGAACCGCGCGCCCAACTCCTGCATCCGCGTCACCCCCATCCGGGTGGCGGCGATCTGAGCGCGGATGTCGCCGCGCACGAGATCCGGCTGGCGGGAATTGGCGAGGATCAGCCGCTCGATATCGGTGGAGTATTCGCCGCCCTCGCACATCTTGATCGGCGGCAGCAGCAGCCCCTCGTGATAGATCTCGGTGGAGTTCGCCGAGGTGCTGCCGGGGTTGGTGCCGCCGATATCCGCCTTGTGCGCGATCGAGCCGGAGAACCCGATCAGCACCCCGTCGCACAGGATGGGCGCGACGAACCCCATGTCGGAGACATGCGGCACCCCGGCCTCGTACGGGTGGTCGGAGACGAACACGTCGCCGTCCCGAATGTCCTCCGGCGCATACAGCTCCAGGATGCGGCCGACGAAATGCGGATAGACCGTGCCGTGGAAGAACATCGGCGGCGGGGTGATCAGCCGGCCGCGCGCGTCCAGGATCACGCAGGAGAAATCGCGCGATTCCCGGATGATGGTCGAATAGCCGGAGCGATAGAAATGGTAGTGCATCTCGTCGACGAGGCTGGCCACCTTGTTGCGCAGCACCTGGATGGTGACCGCGTCCACCGCCGTGTCCTTGCGCCTGGCATCGGCCGTATCGGGCATGGGATCAGCCCTCCCTCGTCAGGATCAGGTTGTAGTCGCCGTCCACCGACGCCGTCCAGCCGGCCGGCGCCACGGTGGTGGAATCGAACTGCTCGACGATCGCCGGCCCCTTGAGCACCGCCCCCGGCGGCAGGCGGTCGCGCTCGTACAACGTCGTTTCGGTCGCGGTTGCGGCGTCGAACCAGACCGCCCGCGTGCCCTTCGCCGCGTCCTTCGGCGCAGGCGCGGCGGTGAACTCCGCCGCCGGGACCGGCACGTATTTCGGCACCGCGACGCGCACCCGCAGCCGGTAGCTCACCACCTCCACCGGGCGTTCCTTCGCCGCGTGGCCGTGGATGCGCGCATGGTGGTCGTCGAAGCGGTCGCGCGCCGCGCCCATCGCCGCGGCGTCCAGCCCGCCGGCGCCCAGGCCGGACAGCCCGACGCGGAGCTCGTAGCCCTGCCCGGTGTAGCGCATGTCGAGCTCGCGCTCGAAGACCGAAGCGGCGGAATCGAGGCCTTCTTCCGCCAGCTCCGCCTTCGCGCGCTCTTCCAGCGCGGCGTAGACGGACTCGGCGTGGTCCGGCGGCACCTGGTCAAGCGGGCGCAGCTCGGAGCGGATGTAGTCGTGCACCACGTCGGTGCAGAGCAGCCCCAGCGCCGAGAACGCGCCGGGGCGCGGCGGCACCAGGATGCGGCGGATGCCCAACTCGTCGGCCACCGCGGCGGCATGCACCGCGCCGGCGCCGCCGAACGGCAGCAGGGTGAAATCCTGCGGGTCCACGCCGCGCTTGGCGGCGAACACCTTGACCTCGTCGGCCATGCGCATGTCGACGATGCGGCGGATGCCGGCCGCCGCCTCGCGCACCGTCATGCCCAGCGGCCCCGCGACCTTGTCCCGCAGCGCGGCTTCCGCCGCCGCCGCGTCCAGCGTCTGCGCGCCGCCGAGAAAATAGCCGGGGTTGAGATAGCCGAGCGCCACGTCGGCATCGGTCACCGCCGGGTCCTCGCCGCCCTTGCCGTAGCAGGCCGGGCCGGGATCGGCGCCGGCGCTGTGCGGGCCGACGCAGAGGAACCCGCCGCGGTCGATCCAGGCGATGGACCCGCCGCCGGCGGAAATCGTGGTCAGGTCCAGCGCCGGCACGCCGAGCGGACGGCGTGCGACGGTGACCTCGGTCACCTCCAGCGGCGCGCCGCCCTCGATGAAGGCGATGTCGCAGGAAGTGCCGCCCATGTCGAGCGTGACGATCCCGCGCTGCGCGTCCTCCCCCGCCAGGTAGGCGCTGGCCCGCGCGCCGGCGGCCGGGCCGGAGAACAATGTGTAGACCGTCTTGCCGCCGGCGACCGCGGCGCTGAACGGCATCACCCCGCCGTTGGACTGCATCAGGAAGCGCTGCCGGGTTTCCACCCCGCCCTTGTCCAGCTCCCTGTTCAGATGGCCGATATAGCGGACCAGCACCGGCTGCAGATAGGCGTTGAGCAGCGTGGTGGAGAGCCGCGGCCATTCGCGGATGCGCGGCAGCACCTCGCAGGAGAGCGAGACGCTGGCCTCCGGCAATGCCTCGAGGATCAGCTCGCGGGTGCGCAGCTCGTGGGACGGGTTGGTGTAGCAGAACAGGTAGCACACCGCGAACGAGGTCGCGCCCGCCGCGTGCAGCTCGGCCACCGCGCGGCGCACCGCGTCCTCGTCCAGCGGCGCGAGTTCGTTGCCCTCGTAATCGACGCGACCGCCGATCTCGCGCGTCATGCTCTGCGGGGCCAGCGGCTCCGGCTTGTCGTAGAAATAGTCGAACGGATTGCCGTCGCGCGCCTGGGACTGCACCTCCTGCACCGCGCGGTAGCCCCTGGTGATCAGCAGCCCGACCCTGGCGCCGCGCATCTCCAGCAGCGCGTTGGTGGTGATCGTGGTGCCGTGGCTGAAGAACTCGATGGCGCCGGGCGGCGTGCCCTTCGCGACGAAGTTCCCGATCCCGTCCAGCACCCCCAGCGCCGGGTTGGCCGGTGTGCTGGACACCTTCTCCACCGCGATAGCGCCGCTGGCGACGTTCAGCAGCACCAGATCGGTGTGTGTGCCGCCGACATCCACACCGAGCCGGTAACGCGCGCTGTCCGCCATGCCGCGAGGCCCCTCCCCGAGCCGGAATGCATAGAATCCTGAGCGTCGCCTTTCCTAGCGCATTCCGGGCGCAGCGTCACCCGTGGGGCCGGTGCGGAAACGAAAACGGCGGCCCGTGGCCGCCGCATCGTCGATGACGGGGATCGCCCGCGCCGTCAGGCCGCCGTGCGCTTGCGCTGAAGATAGGAAACGGTGATGTGCTCCGCGCAGTAGGGACGGCCCGGCTGGGCGGTCTTGCCGCAGATATGGAGGCCGAGACGGCCCGGCTCGTCAGTCTGCCAGCGGCACATCCACGGCTTGACGTCAGGGTTGTCGATGGCCGGCGGCTCCACGAAGACCTGCGGCTCCGGCGCCGGCGCGGGTTCGGGCAGCACCGCGCCGCGCTGCAGGTTCAGCCGGTGCGCCTTGCCGATCACGGCGTTGCGGGTGATCCCGCCGAGCTTGATCGCGATCTGGCGGGCCGAAAGCCCTTCCGCCCAGAGCCGTGTGAGGGCTTCTACCCGTTCCGGAGTCCACTGCATTGCACCTACCCCTATATATCGTGGCCTCATAACGGCTCAACACTAAATGTGGGCCGGGGGGCGAATCAAGCGAAAACCAGCCCCGCAACCAGGTTTTCTGTGGAAAACCGGGCGAAAAGACGGCCCGCACAGGGCATTTTAGGGATAAATCCCGCAACTGGCGCGGCTCAGCCCGCCGTTCCCGCCGCCTTCAGCGGGGTGAAACAGGCCTCGTCGTCGTTGCGGACGTTGTTGACGCGGAGCCCGACCCGGTAGAACGCCATCTCCTCCGGCGGGTGGGGCCGCAGCCAGGCGCCGGCATCGTTGGCCGGCGTGCCCGCGACGTCGAGCCAGGCGGCATAGCCGGCGGGATCGAGGATCGCCGGCATGCGGTGGTGGATCGGGCGCAGCTTGTCGTTGGCGTCGGTGGTGACGATGGCGACCGACTCCACGATCTCGCCCTGCTTCACCCCGCCGCCGTCCGCGGGCGCCTGCCAGCGCTCCCACAGCCCGGCGAAGGCGAAGGGCCGGCCGCCCCTGAAGCCGACCCGGAACGGCTGCTTCCCGCCGTCCTCCATCCGCCATTCGTAGAACCCGTCCGCCGGCACCAGGCAGCGCCGCCGCGCGAAGGCGTCGCGGAAGGCCGGTTTCTCCGCCAGGGTCTCGGCGCGGGCGTTGATCATCTTCGCGCCGATGCCGATCTCCTTCGCCCAGCCCGGCACGAGGCCCCAGCGCAGCATAACCAGCTCGCGCCCCGCCCCGCCTTCCCTCGCGCGCACGACCGCGACCGGCTGGGTCGGCGCGATGTTGTAGCGCTGGGCGAGGTTGGGCAGGTTCTCGTAATCGAACAGGGCGCGCATCGCCTCGGGCGCCGTGGTGAGTGAGAACCGTCCGCACATGAAAGAAGGCTAGCGCGCCTTCCGAGTCGGCGGGAGCCTTCAGGCGGCGAATTCGGCCAGGCGCACCGGCCGCCGCTTGGCGCCCCAGTCGCCGGGCGGGCCGTCGAACACGCCGGCGCAGCGCGTCCCGCAATGCACGCAATGCCCGTCATCTGTCAGGTTCCAGTCCGACAGCACGTACCAGTCGCGGCCGATCAGCAATTCGCCGCAGCCGTGGCAATACGTGCCGCCGCCCTCGGCGTCGTGGACGTTGCCGGTATAGGCGTGGCGGATGCCGGCGGCGCGCGCGATCCGCCGGGCGCGGCTCAGGGTCGCCGCCGGGGTGGCAGGCGTGTCCAGCATCTTCCAGTCGGGATGGAAGGCGGTGAAATGCATCGGCACGTGCGCGCCCAGATGCTCCGCCACCCACTGCGTCATCGCTTCCAGCTCGGCGTCGGAATCGTTCTCGCCGGGAATCAGCAGGGTGGTCATCTCCACCCACACGTCGGTCTCGTGCACGAGGTACTCCAGGGTCTCCAGAACGGGGCCGAGGCGTCCACCGCAGATCTTGCGGTAGAAATCCTCGCTGAACGCCTTGAGGTCCACGTTCGCGGCGTCCATCGCGGAAAAGAACTCGGCGCGCGGCGCCGCCTCCACGTAGCCGGCCGTCACCGCCACCGCCTTCACACCGCGCTCATGGCACGCCGCCGCCGCGTCCACCGCGTATTCGAGGAAGATGACCGGATCGTTATAGGTGAAGGCGACGCTGCGGCAGTCGAGGCGTTCGGCGGCGTCGGCGATGGCCTCCGGCGTCGCCGCGTCGGCCAGCGTGTCCCATTCGCGCGATTTCGAGATGTCCCAGTTCTGGCAGAACTTGCAGGTCAGGTTGCACCCCGCCGTGCCGAAGCTGAGCACCGGGGTGCCGGGCAGGAAGTGGTTCAGCGGTTTCTTCTCGATCGGATCGATGCAGTAGCCGCTCGACCGCCCCCAGGTCGTCAGCAACACCCGCGCGCCGTCAGAGGCGCGGACATAGCACAATCCGCGCTGGCCCGGGCGCAGCTTGCAGAGGCGCGGACAAAGGTCACACTGGATGCGGCCGTCCTTCAGCGCGTGCCAGTAGCGCCCGGCCACGGCGTCGATACGTCGTCCGCCTTCCTCGAAAATCGCCTGTTCCGTCCTGTGCTCGGCCATGGCCATGAGATGGAACGCGGGGCGCCCCGGTCAACCGGCGCTTTATCCCCGCAGAAGACGTCCCATATCAGAACGGTTAACGGCAGAGGACGAAGGATGATTAGCACAAGACCTCCGGCGGTCGCGGGGATGTTCTACCCGGCGGACCCTGCGGCGCTGGCCGAAACGGTGTCCCGGTGCCTGTCCGAGGCCGGCGACGCGGCCGGCGAGCCCCCGCCGAAGGCGGTGATCGCGCCGCATGCGGGCTATGTCTATTCCGGCCCGGTCGCCGCCAGCGCCTATGCCCGGCTCGCCCCCCTGAGGGACAGGATCGACCGCGTCGTGCTGCTCGGCCCGGCGCACCGCGTCGCCTTCCGCGGCTTGGCGCTGCCCGGCGTAGACGCCTTCGCGACCCCGCTCGGCGCGGTGAAGGTGGATGCGGCGGCGGTGGCCGCCCTCTCCGCCCTGCCGCAGGTCGTCATCCTGCCGGACGCACATGCGGCGGAGCACAGCCTGGAGGTGCACCTGCCCTTCCTGCAGACGGTGCTGGGGACGTTTTCGCTGGTGCCGCTGGTCGTCGGCGACGCGCCCGACGAGGACGTGGAGGAGGTGCTGGAGACGCTGTGGGGCGGCGAGGAAACCCTGATCGTCATCAGCTCGGACCTGTCGCATTACCATGATTACGCCACAGCAAGGGCGATCGACGCCGCGACCTCCGCCTCCATCGTCGCGCTGGACGAGACCCGCATCGGGTTCGAGCAGACCTGCGGCCGCGCGCCCATCGGCGGGCTGCTGCGCTGCGCCCGGACGCGGGGCATGCGTGCCGCCTGTATCGACCTGCGCAGCTCCGGCGACACCGCCGGACCGCGGGGCGAGGTCGTCGGGTACGGCGCCTATGTCCTGCGCTGACCAGCGCGACGGAATCGCCCGCGCGCTGGCCGAGCATGGCGGCATCCTGCTCCGCGTCGCCCGCGCCTCGATCCTGAACGGGCTGCGCGCTGGCGGCCCTGCCGCCATTGACACCAAGCTTTATGACGACGCGCTGCGCGGGCCTGCCGCCAGCTTCGTCACGCTTCATATCGACCGGGCCCTGCGTGGCTGCACCGGGTCGGCCCGCGCCCGGCGGGCGCTGGTGGAGGACGTGTCGGAGAACGCATTCAACTCCGCCTTCGGCGACCCCCGCTTTCCGCCGCTCACCGTCGCCGAATACGGCAGAGTGGAAATAGGGATTTCGGTGCTGACCGAGCCGGAGCCCCTCGCGGCGGCGAACGAGGCGGCGCTGCTGGCCGCGCTGGCCCCCGGCGAGGACGGGCTGCTGCTCGAAGCCGACGGGGCGCGGGGGTTGTTCCTGCCCCAGGTGTGGCACACCCTGCCCGATCCCGCCGGTTTCCTGGACGCGCTGAAGGACAAGGCGGGGCTGCCGCGGGGCCCGCTGCGCGACGGCTTCCGCGCCTCGCGCTTCCGCGTGGTGGAAATCGCCGAATAGTTGCGCGCGGCCGTCGCCCGGCGCACACTGCGGGCGACCTGACGCCCGGCATACCCGAAGACAGCTCCCTTGCGCCGAAGCCCGATTTTCCTTTCCATGGCCTTCGCCATAGCCGTCCTGGCCGTGCCCGGCGAGGTGTCGGCGCAAGGCGCCTCCGGTCCGGTCTGGTGCCATGACGCCGGGCGCGACCTGGTGCGGCGCACGGCGCCCGCGGATTGCACGGGCAAGGTGGTCGACGACGCCGGGGCGGCCCGGATCAAGGCCGAGCGGATCGAGCGCGTCCGCCGCCGGCTCCAGGGCCGGGTCCCGCCGGTCGCCGGCCAGCGCCGCCGCGGGTCGGGCACAGGATTCTTCGTCAGCGCCGACGGCCATCTCATCACCAACAACCATGTGGTCGATGGCTGCGCGGCCATATCGGTGGCGCCGGCCGGGGAAGACGAGAGCAAGGCCGAACTGCTCGCTGCCGATGCGGGGCACGATCTCGCCCTGCTGAAGATCGCGGCCCGGCCGGACGGCGTCGCCGCGTTCCGGGACCCGGCCACGCTGCATCAGGGCGAGGACATCGCCGTGGTCGGCTATCCGCTGCACGGGCTGGTGACGATCAAGCCGATCCTGGTGACCGGACAGGTCTATATCGGCACATCGCCGCCGCGCGCCGACATGTTCGCCATGTCGATCGACATCCGCCGCGGCAATTCGGGCGGCCCGGTGCTCGACCGGAGCGGCCGGATCGTCGGGGTCGTGGTGGCGAAGGTCAACACGCCCGGCGTCTTCGCTGCCACAGGCCAGCTCGTCCGCGACCTCGGCTACGCCATAAGGCTGCCGGTGACGACGGATTTCCTGTGCCGGCACGGCGTCGCGCCGACGCCGGACCCATCCTTCACGGACCTCGACGACGAGGCGCTGTTCGCCCGCGCACGGGCCTTCGTGGCCCGTATCGGCTGCTGGAAGTAGCCCGCCGGAACAGGGGCGGCGCGGGACCGTAGCCGCCTTGTCGCCGGCAGGCCCCGGCCCTATCCTGCGGCCCGCGACAGGACGGAAGGAAAGCAGGGCAATGGCGGATATCGACGTTTCGGACAGGGTCATCATCGTCACCGGCGCCGGCAGCGGGCTCGGCCGCGCCATGACTATCGGGCTGGCCGAAGCCGGCGCGCAGGTCGTCGCGCTCGACATCGACCTGGCGGCGGCCGAGGAAACCGCCGCCGCTTCCTCCGGCCCCGGCCGGGTGCTGACCGTCGCCTGCGACGTCCGGCGGGCGGAACAGGTGAACGCCGCCATCGGGCGCGCCCAGGCGGCCGTCGGCGGGCCGCACGGGCTGGTCAACTGCGCCGGGCTGGGCATGGCCTATCTGGCGCGCGACTACACGGTGAATCCGATCCGCTTCTGGGAAGGAAACGCCGAACGGTGGAACGACATCTTCGACGTCAATATCCGCGGTCCCTGGCTGATGGCGCGCGCGGTGGCGCCGCTGATGATCGCGCAGGGCTGGGGGCGGATCGTCAACATCACCACCAGCTTCAACACGATGATGCGCAGCGCGAACATGCCCTATGGCCAGACCAAGGCGGCGCTGGAGGCCGCGTCCGCCGCCTGGGCCGGCGATCTGGAAGGCACCGGCGTGACCTGCAACGTGCTGGTGCCGGGCGGCGCGGCGGACACCCCGATGGTGCCGCCGGAAACCGGCTACGACCGGAGCAAGCTCAACGACCCCAGGGTGATGGTCGCGCCGATTCGCTGGCTGTGCTCCACCGCGTCCGACGGGGTGACGGGGAGGCGCTTCATCGGCCGCGACTGGGAGCCCGACACGCCGTGGCAGGACGCGATGAAGGTCGCCGGCGCGCCTGTCGGCTGGCCGGAGCTGGCGGCCCGCGCGTCCCGGACCCAGGCGCGGCCGGAACCGGGCGGGCGCGAAACGCTTTAAAAGCCGCCTGCGTTCGGGCATAACCGCCGCGTCGCCACCCGGACCGGAGCCGCCATGAAGACCGACGCCGAGATCAGCCGCCTGCTCCAGCCGGTGCGCGCGCTGGCGCTGGAGGCCGGCGCGGAGATCATGAAATATTACAAGGGCGAGATGGGCGTGCGCCGCAAGGACGACGCCTCGCCCGTCACCGACGCCGACGAGGCGGCGGAGGCGATCATCCTGCCCGCGCTGAGGGAGCTGACGCCCGGCATCCCCGTGGTCGCCGAAGAGGCGATGTCGGCAGGCGCCGCGGTCGACGTCTCCGGCGGCCGCTTCTGGCTGGTCGACCCGCTGGACGGCACCAAAGAGTTCATCGCCCATCGCGACGAGTTCACCGTCAATATCGCGCTGGTGGTGGACGGCGCCCCGGTGCTCGGCGTGGTGCACGCTCCGGCGCTGGCGCTGACCTACGCCGCCGCCGGGCCGGGCACGGCGACGGTCGAGCGCAGCGGCGCAGCGCCGGCGCCCATCGCCGCCCGCGCGGTCCCGGCGGGCGGGCTGGTCGCGGTCGGCAGCCGCTCGCACGGCGACCGGGAGAAGATGCAGGCGCTGTTCAGCCACCTGACCATCGCAGAGGTGAAGGTCGCGGGCTCTTCCATCAAGTTCTGCCTGGTAGCCAGCGGCGAGGCCGACATCTATCCGCGCTACGGCCATACCCGCGAATGGGACACCGCCGCCGGCCATGCCGTGCTGCGCGCCGCCGGCGGCAGCGTGCGCACGCTGGACGGCGCAGAGATGGGCTACGGCAAGCCACATTTCCTGAATGACGAGTTCATCGCGCGCGGGCGCGACGACCCGGCGGAAAACGCAGGGACATGAGCCTGCACCGGGCCGACGCGGCCGCCGTCGCGGAGGCCGCCGCCCTGCTGCGCGCGGGCCGGCTGGTCGCCTTTCCCACCGAGACCGTGTACGGGTTGGGCGCGGACGCCAAGAACGGCGAGGCGGTCGCCGCCGTGTTCGAGGCGAAGGGCCGGCCGAGCTTCAACCCGCTGATCGTCCATCTCGCCGACACCGCAGCGGCCGAAGAGATCGTCGCCTTCACCGGCCCCGCGCGGGCGCTGGCGGCGGCGTTCTGGCCGGGCCCGCTGACGCTGGTGCTGCCGCGCAGGGCGGGCTGTCCGGTGTCGCTTCTGGCCGGGGCGGGGCTGGAGACGCTGGCCGTGCGCGTGCCGGATCATCCGGTGGCGCTTGCGCTGATCGGGGCCGCCGGCTGCCCGGTCGCCGCGCCGAGCGCCAACGCCTCCGGCGCGGTCAGCCCGACCGAGGCCGCCCATGTCGAAGCCTCGCTGGGCGATGCCGTCGCGATGATCCTCGACGGCGGGCGCTGTGCGGTGGGGGTCGAATCCACCGTGCTGGACATGACCGGCCCGCGCCCCGCGATCCTGCGCCCCGGGGGAATTACTGCCGAGCGGATCGAGGCCGTCGCCGGCACGCTGGCGGACCACCGCGCCGGCGACGGGGCCGCGCCGTCTTCGCCCGGCATGCTGGCGCGGCACTACGCCACGCGCACGCCGCTGCGGATGAATGCAACCTCCGCCGGCACCGACGAGGCGTTGCTGGCCTTCGGCCGGGACGTGCTGCGGGGCGCGGGCGCGACGCTGAACCTGAGCCCCGCGGGCGAACTGCGCGAGGCGGCGGCCAACCTGTTCGCCATGATGCGGGCGCTGGACGACGCGGGTTGCACGCGGATCGCCGCAATGCCAATTCCCGATGAAGGGCTCGGCCGCGCCATCAACGACCGGCTGCGGCGGGCGGCGCACGACTGACCGAAGGAGGACGGCATGACCGAAACCGACGCGACTACGGCGACGCGGCTGGATGCCCTGGAGGCGGAGCTGGCCCATCATGATGCGACGATCCGCGATCTCAGCGACGTCGTGACGAAGCAGTGGGAGACGATCGACCGGCTCACGCAGACCGTCGACGGCCTGACCCAGGCACTGGCGTCGATAGCCGACGAACGCGGCGAGGACGAGGCAGGCGAAGAGCCCCCGCCGCCGCACTACTAGCGGGACGAGCGGGCCGTCCTCGCCGTCTTGCCGCCCGCGCGCCGTTCGGCCACACTGGCGCGCACAGACGCCGCTGCGACGGACCGACCCCATGGACGACATCAAGAGCGCAATCGCCCCGGACGTGCTGGACCGGATCGAGGCCATCGTCGGGCCCGCCGGCGTCCTGCGCGATGCCGCCGATATCGACCCGCTGATGCATGACGAGCGCGGGACCTATGTCGGCCGCACCCCGATGGTCGTGCGCCCCGCCTCCACCGCGGAGGTTTCGGCGGTGCTGAAGCTGTGCCACGAGACCGGCACGGCGGTCGTGCCCCAGGGCGGCAATACCGGGCTCTGCGGCGGGGCGACGCCGCACGAGACGGGCGACGAGATCCTGCTGGCCCTGACGCGGATGAACCGCGTGCGCGAGGTGGACGCGCTGAACTATACCGCGACGGTGGAGGCCGGCGTCATCCTGGCCGACGTGCAAAAGGCGGCGGCGGCGGCCGACCGGCTGTTCCCGCTGTCGCTCGGCGCCGAGGGCACGGCGCGGATCGGCGGAAACCTGTCTACCAACGCAGGCGGCACCGGGGTGCTGCGCTACGGCAACGCGCGCGAGCTGGTGCTGGGGCTGGAGGTCGTGCTGCCGGACGGGCGCGTCTGGGACGGGCTCTCCGCCCTGCGCAAGGACAATACCGGCTACGACCTGAAGCAGCTCTTCATCGGCGCCGAGGGCACGCTCGGCGTCATCACCGCTGCCGTGCTCAAGCTGTTCCCCGCGCCCAAGGACGTGCAGACCGCGTTCTGCGCGGTGCGCGACTGCCGGGCGGTGATCGACCTGCTGGCCCGCGCGCGCGCGGCCAGCGACGACAGGGTCACGGCCTGCGAATGGATCACCCGGATGGGGCTCGGCTTCGCGCTCGACCATATCGAGGGCACGCGCGACCCGCTCGCGGGCGAGCACGGGGAGTACCTGCTGCTGGAGCTGACCTCCGGCCATGAGGATGGCGGGCTGCGCGAGACCATGGAGGCCATCCTGGCCGACGCGATGGAGCGCGGCGAGGTGCTGGACGCCGCCCTGCAGATTGTCGTTTCACGGGCGTCACGCCACATAGAGGGCACGGATAAACACCCT
>WHUE01000068.1:0-17369 GCA_009377375.1 Alphaproteobacteria bacterium
CCGATGTTGCGCATCACACCGCCGCCCGCACCCCAGCCGACGACCACGGGAAACGTGGGGAAGACCTGCTGCGGTGTGTCGGCGGTGTTCTCCGTGGTGAACGCCAACTCGTGCGTGCCGGCGCCGATCCCGACGGCGTGTTTCTCATGCTGGTGGACGACGACCGCCGCATCGTGCACGCGACGCTCCATGCAAGCGTGCGCGATGCGCTGGCATCCATCGACCGCGACCGGGTGGCGCGCGCGCTGCGCGCGGCGGACGGGGCGCTGCGCAGGCTGGGCGTCAACGCGCCGCGCATCGCCGTGTCGGGCGTCAATCCCCACGCCGGCGAGGGTGGGCTGTTCGGGCGGGAGGAAATCGACCACATCGCGCCGGCCATCGCCGAGGCAGCAGCGCAGGGCATCGACGCGCACGGCCCGTTCGGCGCGGACACGATGTATCTGGACAGAAAATTCGACGCCTACCTGGTCATGCTGCACGACCAGGGACATATCCCGGCAAAGCTCGCGGCGCGCAACCCGGCGGCGTTCACCATCGGCACGCCGGTGCTGTTCGCGACCGTTGCGCATGGCAGCGCCTACGATATCGCCGGGCGCGGCGTTGCCGATGCGGCAACGCTGATCGCCACCGTGCTGCGGCTCAGCGGCGCGGGCTGAATCGACCCTGGAGGCCGTATGCGGGAAGGGCCCCGATCCTGGCCGGAACGGGGCCCTCATCCTGTAGAAGGCAGCCCGCTACCTCTTGCGGGCCGGAGCCTTCTTCGCGGCCTTGCGGGCCGGAGCCTTCTTCGCGGCCTTGCGAGCCGGAGCCTTCTTCGCGGCCTTGCGAGCCGGAGCCTTCTTCGCGGCCTTGCGGGCCGGAGCCTTCTTGGCCGGGGCCTTCTTGCGCACGGGCGCCTTCTTTGCGGCCTTCTTCCGCGAAGGGGCCTTCTTCGCCGCCTTCTTGCGGGCGGGAGCCTTCTTTGCCGCCTTCTTCGCCGGAGACTTCTTTGCGGGTGCTCTCATTGCTGCGGTCCTCTCTCTAGGGTTCTCTGCGTGACCAACCAACACCACGGTCACGGACTGCTTTGTCTAAACCTTCTTCCCCCCTGAACTGCTCCGTGCAGGCCCGGAAGAAGTCGACCTCGTCACCGCGCTGGCTGCGGCTGCCTTCTTCTTGCGTGTCGAAGGCAGCTTGGCGGGCGGCTTGCCGGATGCCGCGCCGTGATAGGGCGAGAACACCGGCTTGTATGCTTTCTCGTCAATGAACTGACGAATGCCCTCCGAATATGCGTCGTGGTTCCGCGCTGCATCACGCTGCTTGATCTCCGCGCCTTTGGCGGCGAGGTAGTCGCCGGCCGCCATCCAGTCCATGTTCTGGGTTGCGCGAATAGCGTGCTTGGTTCCACGCAGCACGTTCGGATTCTTTTCCATCAATTCCCTGGCGAGCTTCACGACCTCCTTCTTGAGGCTCTTGAGCGGCACGGCATAATTGACCAAGCCTATCTCAGCTGCCTTTTTGCCGTTAAACGTGCGTCCAGTGCAAGCATAGAACATCGCGTTGCGCGCACTAAGCGTATCGGACACCATCTTCGAGACCATGCCGCCAGGCAGGATTCCCCAGTTCACTTCCGACAGGCTGAAGATCGCTTCGTTTGCCGCGACGGCAAAATCCGAACAGATGCAGTGCGTGAACGCGCCGCCGATGCAGTAGCCGTTGACCATTGCGATGGTCGGCTTGCTGTAGAGCCAGAGCTTGTCGCTGCGCCACCGGCTGGCCGCACTGGCCGCCGCGCGCACGCTGGGATTCTTGTCGCCTTCGCGAAAATATTCCTTCAGGTCCTGGCCCGCCGAATAGGCGGTTCCGGCCCCGGTCAGGACCACCACCTTGGTATCCGGATCGATCTCCAGCTCGTTGAGCACGTCCATCATTTCGATATGGAAGGTCGGGCTCATCGCGTTGCGCTTTTCCGGCCGATTGAAGATCACGAACGTGATCCCGTCCTTGCGCTGGTCGACTTTGACACAAGTGTATTTCTTCGTCAGCATCCTGGTCTCCTCATGTCCTGTGAAACGTTCCCTGCGTGCATCCGGTGCAACGCTAGCCCCTTTTCACCGCCCTGACATCGACGGCGCGCACGCCCGCGCCGTCCTCCAACACCATGAGCGGATTTATTTCTATTTCGTCCAGCCAGTGCCGGTGATCGAGAAAGAACTGCGAAAGTCCGGCGATGGCATGTGCCAATCCCTTCCTGTCCCGGGGCGCCCGGCCGCGGAAAGCGCCAAGCGCCCTTGCTCCCTTCAGGCTGTCCAGCATGGCACTTGCTTCAGCTTCGTCAACAGGCGCGAGCCTTATCGACACGTCGCGCATCAGCTCGACGAACACGCCGCCGAGCCCGACCACGACCAGCGGGCCGAACTGCGGGTCGTTGCGCAAGCCGACCAGCATTTCCAGCCCGTCCACCATTTCCTGCACCAGGAACCCCGAAAGATCGTGCCCGGTCATGACCCGGCGAAGATCGTGCGCTTCGGCGACAACGGCATTCTCGTCGGCAAGGCCGAGCCGTACGCCGCCGATCTCCGTCTTGTGGCTCACATCCGACGACACGATCTTGAGCGCCACCGGGAAACCGATCCGGGACGCCGCGCGCGCGGCGTCCTCGGGCGTCTCTGCGAAGACCTGGCGCGGCGGCATCAGCCCGTAGCCGTCCAGCGTCGCCGCGAGCCGTTCGGGCGCCAGGTTTGCCTCGCTGCCCGCAGGCTCCGGCAGATCGGGGATGCCCGCCTCGCGGCGCGCGGCATAGCGCACCAGCGCCTGCATCGCGCGCACCATGGTCGGAATGCCCATGATCACCGGCAGACCGGTCTGCGTCTGGAAGTCCCGCAGTGCCTGATCCGCGTTCTGCGCCATGCGGGTGAAACCGAGCACCGGCTTGTCCGTCGCGCCCAGAATCTCGACATAGGAATCGACGTGTTCTTCGCTATCGCGCCCCGTCGGCACGCGCGCCTGCATGGCCAGGATGTCGATATCGCCGTCCGCGGCGAAGTGGCCGCACACCTTGCAGAAGCTTTCGACGTCGACCGCGAGGCGCGGCCCCGCATCCATCGGGTTGTAGACGTCGACGTCCTCGGTGATCAGCCCGGCGATGCCCGCCCCGGTGTCCCGCGACAGCACCCCCAGCACGCCGCCATTGTCGCCCACCGCGTCCAGCGCGATGCCGACCGCGCCGCCGGACGAGGTGACGATGCCCATCTTCGGCCCCCGCGGAAGGCGCGCCTGGCTGAACGCGAGGGCGAAATCCACCATCTCGTCGATGGTGGCGGCGCGGACGATGCCGTAGCGCTCGCACATCGCGCTGAACACGTCGTCGTCCACCGCGACCGCGCCGGTATGGGTCTTCGCCTGCTCCTTGCCGAGCTCGGTGCGGCCGAGCTTCATCACGATCACCGGCTTGCCCGCGTCGAACGCCCGCCGCGCCGCCGCCATGAAGGCGTCCGGCCGGCGGATCGATTCGAGCATCGCGACGACGATCCGCGTGTCCGGGTCGTCCGCCAGGAAGTTCAGGTAGTCGGCAGCATCCAGCCCGAACTCGTTGCCGCAGCTCACCGCGTAGGAAAAGCCGAGCCCGCGCTGCGCCGCCTGGGTGAACCAGTAGCCGAGCGTACCGCCGGAATGGAAGATCCCGCCGATATGGCCGCCCTGCATGTAGTCGGTCCGGCGGCGCGGATAGAGCAGGATGTCGCGGGCGAGCGACAGCATGCCCATGCAGTTCGGCCCGCAGACCGACAGCCCGCTGTCGGCGATGAGCCCGCGCAGCTCGGCCCCGCGCTTTGCGCCGACGCCCTTGCGGCCTTCGCCGAAGCTGGACGCATAGATGCAGGCGGCCTTGAGCCCGTGTGCGAGCCCGTCGCGCATCACGTCGCATACCAGCGGCGCGGGCACGATCACCAGGGCGAGATCGACCGGTTCCGGCAGCGAGTCGAAATCGTCATAGACCTTCTCGCCCCACAGCTCGTCCCGCCTCGGGTTGATGAGGTAGGTCCGCGCGGGGAACCCGGCGTCCTTCAGGTTATGAAACAGGACCTTCGACCAGCCGCTGCCGCCGGTCTCGCTGGCGCCGACGATGGCCAGGCTGCTCGGCTGCAGCAGCGGCGCTACCGGCCGGAACATGACGTTCCATTCTGAAGCAAGGCGGCCCCCCTTTCTCATTGGTGGGGGATTATCCGTACGCGGGTGTAACCGTGTCAAGGAACGGCCCGCGCGCACGCCTACTCGCGCGGCCGCGGCAGGGAGTGGCCGGGTGGCAGATCCTTCGGCCGCGGGATGCCTTCCGGCACGTGGCAGCCGTCGCGGAACCGCCCGACCGCCTGGCCGGTGGCGACGACCTTTCCGCTTTCGTCCCTCGCCTCCGCCACCGACATGAACACGGTCGTGCCGCCGCCGGTCTGGCGCGCCTCGACCGTCACGCGGCTGCCCTCGAACACAGGGCGGTTGAAGCTCACCGTGAGCGTCACCGTGGTGCCGGAGCGGATGTTGTCGGGCACGGTGCAGTACATCGCGCAATGCGCCAGCGCAGTGTCCAGCAGGGTCGACATGCAGCCGCCGTGCAGTGTGCCGACGCCATTGAGCAGCGCCGGCACCACGTCCATCTCCATCACCGCGCGGCCCAGCTCCCACTCCACCAGCCGCATCCCCATGCCGGCGGAGAACGCGCCGAATACCTTGAGCGACGGCCGCGCGGGCGGCAGGTCCGGCCTCTTCGGCATGGCTTCGGTTTCGGCCATATCCGTCCCCCTCAGTTGCCGTATTCGCGCAGGATCTGCCGCGCCAGCGCCATCTTGAGGATCTCCGTCGGCCCCTCGGTGATGATGAAGCTGCGCTGGTCGCGCCAGAAACGCTCGATCGGCAGGTCCGTGGTCAGCCCCATCCCGCCATGGATCTGCATGCAGCGGTCGGCGGCGTGGAAGCTCATCTCGTCGCCGAAATACTTGCACATGTAGCTTTCGTTGCGCACGTCCTCGCCCTGGTCCTCGCGCCAAGCGGCGTTGTAGACCATGAGGCGAAGCTGATGCAGATGCTGGTACATGTCGACCAGCATGTTCTGCACCGTCTGGCGCTCGGACAGCAGCGCGCCGAAGGTCCTGCGCTGCTTGGCGTAGCCCGCGGCCAGTTCGAGGCAGCGCTCGATCACGCCCACGCCGCGCGCGCCGTGGCGCAGCCGCCCTTCGGTCAGCCAGCCCTGCGCCGCCTTCATGCCGTCGCCTTCCTCGCCGACGCGGTTGGCGACAGGCACGCGGCAGTCCTCGAACAGGATCTCCCACGGCCGGTCGCCCACCATCAGCTCCTGCTGGCGCAGCAGCTTCATGCCCGGCGTGCCGGCATCGACCATGAACACCGTCAGCCCGCCGCGCGATCCCTTCGCCCGGTCTGTCGCCGCGACCACCTGGATGAAGTCCGACTGGCCGGCGCCGGTGATGAAGCGCTTGTGCCCGTTGATGACGTAGTGGTCGCCGTCGCGCACCGCCGTCGTCCGCATCCCGCCGGGATCGCCCCCGGCCTCGGGCTCGGTCTGGGCGAAGCAGGTGCGCTTCTCCCCCTTGACGACGGGATAGAGATATTTCTCCTTCTGCCCATCGTTGAGGAAGTAGAGGATCGGGCTGACGCGCGGGCCGAACAGCGCCGAGTTGCGGCTGGGCAGGGCGATGCTGCGCGACAGCTCCTCCCACATCACCACGCGCGCCAGCGCGCCGAGGCCGAGCCCGCCGAACTCCTCCGGCACGTCGAACATCCACAGCCCCAGCCCCTTGGCCTTTTCCTGCAGCGCGGCGAGAACGTCCGGCTTCATCTCGTTGTCCACCATCGTGTCGCGTTCGATGGGAATGAGCTCGGTGTCGACGAAACGCCTCAGATTGGCTTTCAGCATCTGAAGCTCTTCGGGCAGGTTGAAATCCATCGCGGTCTCCTGTCAGGGCCGGCCTTCGGGCCGGCGCATTACGAAAGCGGTCTCTATCGGATCAGGCGTTTACGTCGACGACGATGCGGCCGCACGTCTCGCCCTTCAGGATACGGTCGGCCAGCCCCGCCAGCGCCGCCAGCGGCACCACGTCGGACAGCGCGTCGAGCGCCTCGCCCGTCATGTCCGTCGCGAGCCGCGCCCAGGCCGCCTTGCGCCGGGCCAGCGGGCACATCACCGAATCGACGCCCAGCAGCCTGACGCTGCGCAGCAGGAACGGGATCACCGTTGTGTTCAGCGCGGTGCCGGCGGACAGGCCGCAGGCCGCGACCGCGCCGCCGTACCTGATCTGCGGCAGCATGGCGGCCAGGGGCACGCCGCCCACGGCATCCACCGCCCCGGCCCAGCGCTCCGACAGCAGCGGACGCTGCGGCGCCTCGGCCAGCTCCTCGCGCGGAACGATCTCGGCAGCGCCCAGCGCCTTCAGCCGGTCGGCGAGCGCCATCCGCCCGGTCGAGGCATGGACCTCGTAGCCGGCCTTCGCCAGCAGCGCGACGGCAACCCCGCCGACGCCGCCATTGGCGCCCGTCACCAGCACCGGACCCGATGCCGGGGTGACGCCGTGGTCCTCCAGCTCCATCACGCAGAGCATGGCGGTGAGGCCCGCCGTGCCGATGCACATCGCCTGCCGCGCGTCGAGCGCGCGCGGCAGCGGCACCAGCCACTCGGACCGGACCCGCGCCTTCTGCGCATAGCCGCCCCAGTGCGTTTCGCCCACGTGCCAGCCGGTCAGCACCACCCCGTCGCCCGGCCGATAGGCAGGAGCGGATGAGCTTTCGACCGTGCCGGCGAAATCGATTCCGGGCACGTGCGGGTACTCGCGCACCAGCCGGCCCAGCCCCTTGAGCACCATGCCGTCCTTGTAGTTGAGCGTAGAATAAGCGACGCGGACGGTGACGTCGCCGTCCGGCAGCGCCGCCTCGTCGATCGTCTCGACCGCGGCGGATACCTTGCCGTCGGCCTCGCGCAGCAGCAATGCGCTGAACGGCTCGCCCATCTCCTGTCCCTCCGGCCTGGATATCGCCTGACCCGCCCCGTTCTAGTCGCGGGAGGCAGGCCGGTCAAATCGCCGCGACGAATGAGGTTATCGCGCTTTCGCCGCAACGGTTATCATGAGCGCACAAAGGCCGGACGGGAGGAAAACCGATGAAGGACAAGGTCTATCTGCGCAGCCTGCTCGACTACAACGCCTGGGCCAACGCGGAGCTGTTCCGGAAGGTCCGCGCGCTGCCGCCGGAGGAGGTGACGAAGAAGCGCAAGACCGGGCTGGAATCGATCCATCTCAGCCTCAACCATCTCCTCGCGGTGGACCGCATCTGGCTCGCCCATATGCAGCGCCGCGACCACGGCATCGCCGAGCTGCGCGCCAGGCTTTACGAGGACATGGATGCGCTCTGGCAGGCGCGCCAGGAGATGGACCGCACGCTGGTCGGCTATCTGGACGGGCTCGACGGGGACGCGCTGGAGGAGGTGGTGGACTACACGCTGATCGGTGGCAATACCGGATCGCTCTCGCGCGCCATGTGCTTCACCCATCTCGCCATTCACGGGGCCTACCACCGGGGATGGATCGCCGACATGTTCGGCCAGGCCGAAGCCCAGCCCGCGCAGATCGACATTCCGGTCTATGAGCGCGCGATCCGCGCCGAGGGGCTCCGGCCGCTGCCGTAGCGGCATCGACGGGACGTTGTCACGAGGGAGGACCGATGGAATACCCGCTATCCGACGAACACCGCATGTTCCGCGACACCGTCCGGCGCTTCGTCGACGAGGAGATGATCCCCCACGAGATGGAGACCTGCGAGGGCGGCGAGCTGAAACCCGAGTGGCGGGAGAAGTTCCACGCCCGCGCCAGGGAGCTCGGCCTCTGGAAGATGGAGGTGCCGGAAGAATACGGCGGCGTCGGCGCCGACCTCGTTTCGCTGGTCATCGTGTGGGAGCAGCTCGGCCGCACTGTCGCGGTGCCGTCGCGCGGGCTCGGCGGCATCATGGGGCCGCAGGTGCGCGCGCCGCTCTACGAGCTTTCGGACGCGATGAAGGAGCGCTACCTCTACCCCGTCCTCGATGGCGACAGGACCGCCTGCTTCGCCCAGACCGAGCCCGACGCCGGCGGCGACCCGGGCGGCATGCGCACCACGGCGGTGCGCAGGGGCGACGTCTACGTCATCAACGGCACCAAGCGCTTCATCACCGATGCCGACACCGCCGATTTCTGCCAGCTCCTCGCCGCCACCGACCGGGAGAAGGGCTCGCGCGGCGGCATTTCGATGTTCCTCGTGGACATGGACGCGCCGGGGCTGAAGATCACCGCCAGATACGACACGATGATGGGCGACGCGCCCTGCGAGCTGCATTTCGACAATGTCGAGGTGCCGGCGACGCAGCGCATCGGCGAGGAAGGCGAAGGCTTCTCGCTGGGCCAGCGCTTTCTCGCCCACGGCCGGCTGAAGCATGGCGCGCGCGGCGTCGGCACCGCCCAGCGCTGCCTGGACATGATGTGCGAATACGCGCAGGCGCGCAGCACGTTCGGCGAGAAGCTGGCGAACCGCCAGGCCGTGCAGTGGATGATCGCCGATACCTATGTCGAGCTGCAGGCCGCCCGGCTGATGGTCTACAACACCGCCGACCGCGCCGCCGCCGGCGAGGCGGATCGCACCGACGGTTTTATCCAGAAGATGTACGCCGACGAGCTGGGCTTTCGCGCCGCCGACCGCTGCCTGCAGATCCATGGCGGGATCGGGCTGACGACCGACATGCCGATCGAGCGGTTCTGGCGTCAGTCGCGCAGCTTTCGCATCACCGAAGGCCCGACGGAGATCATGAAGATGGTGATTTCCCGCAACGTGCTGCGGGAATACCGGTAGGCGAAGCCCGCCGGGCGGTCATGCGACCGCCCGGCGGAAGAACCGCTTCGCGCTATTTCTTCTCGCTGCCGAACAGGCCTTTCACGGCATCGCCGACGCCCTTGCCGGCGCCCTCGGCGCCGCCTTCCATCATCTTCTTCGCGGCGTCCGCGCCGCCCTTCACCGTGTCCATCGCCTTGTCCAGACCCGGCAGCTTGGAAACCGCGTTCGCCGCGCTGGTCGTGATCGCAGTCATGAGCTGGTCCGCCACCTCCGCCGGGGTCGCGCCGCCCTTGCTCTTGCCGATGTCCTTCAGATGGATGGCGGGCAGCGCCACGTCCATCTGCTTGCCGGCCAGGAAGTCGGCGCTGACGCCGATCCGCCCGTCGCGCACATACAGGTTCTCGATGATCAGCTTCTTGCCGCCTTCCGACTCGGGCGGCTGGCCGCCGGCGGGGGTGGAGGCGCCGCCCTTGCCGGCGCCGGCATATTCGTCGACGTTCTTCTGGATGGTCTGAATATTGCTGCCGGCCGCGCCGCCCAGCTCGTAGGTGATCTCCGGCCCGGCGATCACGACCTCGTTGATGACGACGGTGTCGCCGGTAACGGAGCCGACATCCACCTTCACCTTGACCTCGCCGAGACGCATGGCGCTCGCGGTCTGATAGCCGGCCGGGTTGCCGACGGTGAAACCGCGCAGCGTGCCCTCGCCGGAGGTGGCCGACAGATCGACCTCGCGCAGCGTGACGGTGGCCTTGGTCGCCCGCGTGCCGACCTCCTCGACCGCAGCCTTGATGATGGAACCTATATTGGAATACAGCACGACCACCGCGACTACGGCGATCACAACCACGGCGGCGATGCCGATCAGTATCTTCTTCATCTGTCAGACTCCTAGCATGAACGGATTGTTCTTCTCCCCACGCATCCCCGGCTGACGCTTCCGATTTTAATAACTGCATGGAAACGTCTTGAGCGCTATATAATCCATTTTCGGCCATCGGGCATGGCCAAAATCCGCCGGACCGGAGGAGACAATGGCGCAGTTCCGCCGCATCGACCATATCGCGCTGCATGTCGCCGATATCGACCGGTCGATCGCTTTCTACGAGCGGTATTTCGGCTGCCGTCATTATTTCGAGCATCGCTCCGGCAGCGGCTTCCGCATCGCCTATCTCAAGATCGGCGACACGGTGATCGAGCTGGTAGCGCGCGACGAAGGCGGCATGAACGGATTCCATTTCTGCTTCGAAACCGACGATTTCGACGGCGCGGTAGCGGGGCTCAAGGCCGAGGGAATCGCCTGCATCCAGGAGCCGCACGACACCCCCGCCCGCGAGCCGCGCGAGGAAGGCTGGCGTCGCGTCGTCTTCCGCGGCCCCGACGGCGAGAGCATCGAACTGCGTGGCTGACCGCGTGGCCGTCATGACGCATCGCAGCATCCCTACGATTGTCCTCCTTGCAGCGGCGCTGCTGCTTGCCGCTATCGGCGGCGCGGCCGCACAGACCGTCACGGCCTCGCCGAAGCCGCCCACCGCCGGCGAATGCATCGAGCTGTTCACCAGGCACCCCGAGCTTGCCAAGCCGAGGCCCAGATCGGGCATCTACGGGGAAGAGACGATCGTGCCCGGCACGCCGGAGGCGATGGCGGAGGCCTGCCATGCGCTCGCCGCCGGACAGGACGACCGGACAGGCTCGGTGAACGACGTGCCCGGCCCCGGCTCCCTGCAGCGCGACCAGCCGAACCTTTCCGAAACGATGGCGCCGGCGCTGAACCCGAAGATGCGCGCGCTGCAGCAGTTGCGCACGGCGGACCGCATCAACCGGCAGGCGACGCAGATCGCCAAGCGCGGCGACTGGACGACGGCGCTGCGTCTGTTCCAGTACGCCGCGCAATACGCGCCGCACGACACCGCCATTCAGCGCAACATCATCGAGGCACGCAGGCAGGTCGCGCGCCAGGCGGAGCAACGCCGGCTGCAACAGCGGATTCAGTAGCCCGGCTCAGCCGCAGCGCGCCCGCACGGCGGAGCGAAGACTTGACGATGTCCGTGCGGCGGCGGAGACTCCGGGTCGCGATTGTTCGTACACAGACGGTTTTCCGGACCGCGACAGACTGACATGCCGCTCTACCTCCGCCCCGGCTCCCTCGACGAAGCGCTCGGCGCGCTCGCGGCGGGCTCGCTGACGGTGGTCTCCGGCGGCACGGATTTCTACCCGGCGCGGGTGGGTCGGCCGTTGGACGACGACGTGATGGATATTTCGCGTCTCGCGGGGCTGCGCGGCATCTCGGAAACCGCTTCGGGCTGGCGCATCGGCGCGCTGGCCACATGGACGGACGTGATCGAACGGCCGCTGCCCGCCCTGTTCGACGCCCTGAAGCAGGCGGCGCGCGAGGTCGGCGGCATGCAGATCCAGAACCGGGGCACGGTGGCCGGCAATCTCTGCAACGCCTCGCCCGCCGCCGACGGCGTGCCGCCGCTGATGGCGATGGACGCAACGGTGGAGCTTGCCTCCGCTTCCGGCACGCGCGCCCTGCGGCTCGACGCGTTCATCACCGGCAACCGGCGCACTGTTCGACGGACGGACGAGATCGTCACCGCGATCCTCGTGCCGAAACCGGCCGCCGCGGCCTCCTCCGCCTTTCTCAAGCTCGGCGCGCGGCGCTACCTCGTCATCTCCATCGCCATGGTCGCGGCGGTGGCGGAACGCGCGCATGACGGGACCGCGGCCGCGGTCCGGGTCGCCGTCGGCTCATGCTCCGAGGTCGCGCGCCGGCTGCCGGCGCTGGAGGCGGCGCTGGTCGGCAGGGACATGACGCGGCTGGGCGAAACCGTCGCGCCCGGCCATCTCGCCCCGCTGAGCCCCATCGACGACGTGCGCGGCAGCGGCGCCTACCGGCGCGACGCCGCGCTGACGCTGGTGCGGCGCGCGCTCGACGCCCTCGGGCGCGCGGCATGACTCCGTTTCAGGATGTGAGATTCACCCTGAACGGCGCGCCCGTCTCGGTCGCGGCCGATCCGGTGCGGCGGCTGGCGGACGTGCTGCGGCGCGATCTCGCCCTTACCGGCACCAAGATCGGCTGCGACGCCGGCGATTGCGGCGCCTGCACGGTGCTGATGGACGGCAGGCAAATCTGTTCCTGCCTGGTGCCCGTGGCCCAGGCGGAGGGACGCGACGTCACCACGGTGGAAGGCCTCGCCTCAAACGGCGCGCACGATCCGCTGCAACAGGCGTTCCACGCCTTCGGCGCGGCGCAGTGCGGCATCTGCACCCCCGGCATGCTGATGGCGGCCAGCGACCTGCTGGCGCGCAATCCGCGGCCGGACGAGGCGGCGGTGCTGGACGCGCTGGGCGGGGTGCTGTGCCGCTGCACCGGGTACCGCAAGATCGTCGACGCGGTGCTGCATGTCGGCGATCCGGCCGACGCCGGCACAATCGATCCGCCGGCCGGCGGCGCGGTCGGCGCGCGCGCGGCCAAGACCGACGGCATACCCAAGCTGACCGGGGCGGAGCTGTTCGGCGACGATGCCGCGCCCGCCGACGCGCTGTGGCTGCGCGCGGTGCGTTCGCCCTACTGGTCGGCGACGTTCGAGATCGGCGACATAGCTCCGCTCTTCGCCAGGCATCCGGGCCTCGTCCGCGTGCTGACGGCCGCCGACGTGCCCGGCAATAACGGCTTCGGCATCTATCCCGACGTGAAGGATCAGCCGGTTCTGGCCGACGGGCGGGTGCGCTACCGCGGCGAGGCGGTCTGCGCGCTGGTCGGCGATTACGACGCCGTGTTCGGCATCCGCGACGAGGACCTGCCCATCGCGTGGACCGAACGGCCGGCGCTGCACGGCATGGACGCGGCGCTCGAAGCCGGCGCGCCCGTCCTCCACGACGACAGGCCGGGCAACGTCCTGGCCGAGGGCTACGCCGCCAAGGGCGACGCCGAGGCGGCGCTGGCGGCCAGCGACATCGTGGTCGAGGGCGCGTTCGAGACCGGCTTCGTCGAGCATGCCTATATCGAGCCCGAGGCGGGCTGGGCGCAGCGCAACGGCGACCGGCTGGAGATCGCGGTCAGCACCCAGACCCCCTACATGGACCGCGACGAGGTCGCGCAGATCATCGGCATCGCGCCCGAGGCGGTGCGCATCGTCCCCACGGCCTGCGGCGGCGGGTTCGGCGGCAAGCTGGACATCGCGGTGCAGCCGCTGGTCGGAATCGCCGCCTGGCTGCTGGACCGTCCGGTGCGCTGCGTCTTCACCCGGCCGGAATCGATGGCCGCGACCACCAAGCGCCACCCGTCGCGCATCAGGGCGCGATACGGCTGCAACCGCGACGGCCGGCTGACCGGATTCGCCTTCGAGGGCGATTTCAACACCGGCGCCTATACGTCCTGGGGGCTGACAGTGAAGGACCGTGTGCCGATCCACGCGACCGGGCCGTACTATGTGCCCGCGATGCGCGCCCGCAGCCGCGCCGTCTTCGCCAACGATCCCGTTTCCGGGGCGTTCCGCGGCTTCGGCGTGCCCCAGGCGGCCATCGCCCATGACGCGCTGATGGACATGATGGCGGAGCGGTGCGGCATGGATCCGCTGGAATTCCGCCTGCTCAACGCGCTGCGCAGGGGCCAGCCGACCGCTACAGGCCAGATTCTGCAGAGCGCCGGCCTGGACCAGTGCCTCGAGGCCCTGCGTCCGCGCTGGCGCATGGCGCGCGAGGCCGCCGAGGCGTTCAACGCCGCCGCGAACGGGCCGGTGCGGCGCGGAGTCGGCATCGGCTGCATGTGGTACGGCTGCGGCAACACCTCGCTCAGCAACCCGTCCACCATGCGCGTCGGGCTCGCGCAGGACGGCGGGGTCACGCTCTATTCCGGTGCGCAGGATATCGGCCAGGGCACCAACACCACCATGGTCCAGGCCGCCGCCGATGCGCTGGGCGTACCGATGCGCGACATCCGTCTGGTCTGGGGCGACACCGACCGCACGCCGGATTCGGGCAAGAGCTCCGCCTCGCGCCAGGCCTATGTCTCGGGCAATGCCGCCAAGCTGGCGGGTGAGGATTTGCGGGCGCAGATCCTCCGCCTCGCCAATGTCGGCGGGGATGCGGCGATCGGTCTGTCCGCCGGCCGCATATTGCTGCGCGAGGACGACGCCGTGCGCGAGATCGACCTCGGCGCGCTGGCGGCCGATTCCAACGGCGACGTGCTGCTGGGCGAGGGCTATTTCGACCCGCCGGCGGGGCAGCTCGACGCCAACGGCCAGGGCAGCCCGTACGGCACCTACGGCTTCGCCGCCCAGACGGCGGAGGTCGAGGTCGATATCGCGCTCGGCACGGTGAGGGTGACGCGCATCGATGCCGCCCACGATGTCGGCCGGGCGTTGAACCCGACCCAGGTCGAGGGACAGATACAGGGCGGCGTCGCGCAGGGGATCGGGCTCGCGCTGATGGAGGAATACGTGCCGGGGCGGACCGAGAACCTGCACGACTACCTGATCCCCACTATCGGCGACGTGCCGGAGATCGTGCCGGTGATCGTCGAGGATCCGGAGCCGACGGGCCCGTGGGGCGCCAAGGGGATCGGCGAGCCGGCGCTCTGCGCCACGGCGCCCGCGATCTTCGGCGCCATCCGCCACGCGACCGGGGTGCGCGTCACGCGCGCCCCCTGCACCCCCGACCGGCTGCGCGCCGCCATCCTGGCGCAGGCGGGAAAATAGACTCCGCCCGGACCGGCGAGGTATGCTGACGCCGTGAAAATCGCCCGCCGCTCCCGTTTGAACCGCCTTGCCGCCGTCTTCGGCGCGCTTGCGATCCTGGCCAACGTGCTGGCTCCCGCGGCGCTCGCCGGCGCAGGCGCGCGCGCCAAGGCGGCGATGTTCGCCGGACCGTTCGACGCGCCGATCTGTCAAGGCGGCAGCGTGGCGGATACGCCGGTCCCGCCGGGCGGCGACGCCGGGCCGGGGCTGCACTGCCCGCTTTGCCCCGGCCCGGCGGCGACGGCGCTGGCGTCGGCCGCCGGGACGGCGCCAGCGGTTGCCGTCGGATGGCTCGCCGTTGCCGTTCCGGTGCAGGCGGCCCGCGTCGCGTCGTTCGAGACGCCTTCCCGCCACCGCCCGCGCGCGCCGCCTTGCCCTTCCTGAACGCCGGCATCAGGCGCGGCCAGCGGGCCGCGCGCACCGCATCAGGAAAGGACCGAAAGATGACTTGCATGAAGACGCTTGCCCGCGCCGCCGCCTGCGCGGCGATGATCGCCGCCGCGCCCGCCGCCGCGCAGACCCACGGGCACCACGGCCACGACGCCTCGCACATGACCGGGATGCACGTTGCCCATGGCTGGGCGCGCGCCACGCCCGGCGTCGCCCGCGCCGGAGCGGCCTTTATCACGCTGCACAACAGGAGCGACGCCGAAGACCGGCTGATCGCGATCGAGACCCCGGCGGCCGCCCGCGCCGCGATCCACACCCACATCATGGATGGCAGCGTGATGAAGATGCGCGAGCTCGCAGACGGAGTCGCCGTAGCGCCGGGCAAGGAGGTGATCTTCAAGCCCGGCGGGCTGCACGTGATGCTGATCGGGCTGAAGGCGCCGCTGAAGGAGGGCGACACATTCCCGCTCACCTTCACCTTCGAGAAGGCGGGCAGGCAGACGGTGGAGATCGCGGTGCGCGGCGTCGGCGCGATGGCGCCGGGCGGCGGTCACGGGGGCGGCCACAGCCACTAGACCGGAACGGGAAGCCCTTACCGGTTCACCCGGGTCATGCCGCGGTCGTTGTAGCGGTTTCCCGCGGCCGCGCCCGGAACGAAGGTGGATTCGAGCCGGGCGCGGTCGCCCGTGTCCAGCGTGACGTCGACCGAGGCGACGTTCTCCTCCATATGGGCGCGCGATTTCGCGCCGGGGATGGGCAGGATGTCCGCGCCCTGCGCCATGACCCAGGCCAGCGCGATCTGGGCCGGCGTCGCGCCCTTCTCCCTCGCCAGCGCGGCCACGGTCTCGACCAGCGCCAGGTTGCGGGAAAAATTCTCCGGCGCGTAGCGGGGGTTGCCGCGGCGGTTGTCGCCGTCGGCGAAGTCCTGCGAGGCGTCGAACGCGCCGGTCAGCATCCCCTTGGCGAAGGGACCGTGGGCGACGAACGTCATCTGATGCGCGCGGCAGCAGGCGAGATGCTCCGCCTCCGCGTCGCGGGTCATCAGCGAATACTCCATCTGCAGCGACACGATGGGATGCACCGTGTTGGCCCGGCGGATGGAGCCCACCCCGGCCTCGGACAGCCCGATATAGCGGAGCTTGCCCTCCTCCACCAGGCGCTGCAGCGCGCCCACGGTCTCCTCGATCGGCACGTCCGGGTCGACGCGGGACGGCGCCATGACGTCGACATAGTCGGTCCGGAACCGGCGCAGCGCGTTCTCGCAATCCTCGCGCGCGCGGTCGGCGCTGGCGCTGGAGGACGCGCCCTTGCCGGCGGCGTCGCGCCGGCTGCCGAACTTGCAGTGAATGAAGACCTTGTCGCGGCGGCCCTCGATGGCCTTGCCGATCAGCTCCTGGTTATGGCCGTTGCCGTAGCTGGCCGAGGTGTCGAGGAAGTTGACGCCGAGATCGAGCGCGCGCCGGATCGTGGCGATGGATTCGGCGTCGTCCGCCGGGCCGTAGATGCCCGACATGCCCATGCAGCCGAGCCCGATCTGCGACACCATCATCGCGGTGCCGCCGTACTGGCGATATTCCATCCCGTCCTCCCTGCAACGGTGCGCACGCCGCTTTCAGCAGAATCCTAATTCGCCGAAAGCGCCTTCGCAACGGCGGCGCCGAACGCCTTCGTGCCCAGCGCGCCGCCGAGATCCTTCGTCCGCGTCGCCGGATCGCCGAGCAGCGCATCGACTGTGGCGGACAGCGCCGCCCCCGCCGCCACCAGGTCGCGGCGCTGGCTGCGGGCGCCGAGATGCTCCAGCAGCATCGCGGTGGACCACATGAAGGCGGCCGGGTTGGCAACGTCCTGCCCCTCGATGTCGGGCGCCGAGCCATGCGCGGCCTGCGCGACGGCGTGGGTGTCGCCGAAATTCAGCGAGCCCGCGAGCCCGAGCCCGCCGGCCAGCTCCGCGGCCTCGTCCGACAGGATGTCGCCGAACATGTTGGTGGTGACGACGACGTCGAACCGTTCCGGGCTGCGCACCAGAAGCGCCGCCATGGCGTCGACGATGACGGTGTCCACCGTCACGTCCGGATAGTCGGCATGGACGTCGCGCACCGCCTCGAGAAACAGGCCGCTGTAAAGCTTGAGCACGTTCACCTTGTGCACCGCCGTGACCCGCTTGCGCCGGCGGCGGGCGAGCTCGAAGGCGGCGCGGGCGATCCGCTCGCATCCCGCCCGCGTCACCTTGCCGACGGCCATCGCCATGTCCGGGCTGGGCATGAACTCGCCGGAGCCCACGGCCATGTTGCGGTCGGCATAGAAGCCTTCAGTGTTCTCCCGCATGATGACCAGGTCCATCGCGCCGCCGCGGGCGGGCACGCCCGGCAGGGTCCGGCTGGGCCGCATGTTGCAGTAGAG
>WHUE01000068.1:17379-22612 GCA_009377375.1 Alphaproteobacteria bacterium
CGCCGCGGGCGGGCACGCCCGGCAGGGTACGGCTGGGCCGCATGTTGCAGTAGAGATCCATCCGGGTGCGGAACCAGGCCGAGGCGTTGATTCCGCCTTCGGCTGCGGGCGGGTAATGCTCGGTGGAGACCGGACCCAGCAGCACGCCGTCCGCCTCGAACGCGCGCGCCGTCACGTTTTCGGGAACGGTGGTGCCGTGAGCGGCCAGCGCCGTCAGCCCGATCTCGGCGCGTTCCAGCGAAAGGCCGAGACCGCGCGCGGCATCCAGCGCCTCCAGCGCCGTGACCGTGGCCTCGACGATTTCGGGCCCGATCCCGTCACCGGGAAGAACCATCAGCTTCATGTCGTAAATCCACCCCCGCCGCACGATAGGCCGGGGCGACCCTAGCGCATTATGGCGCGAGGTGGAACGCGGCGGGGTGCCGTGCAGCAGCAGCTAGCCGCGATTTCCCCTGCCGATGGGCGGCAGGAACATCAGCGCGGCGGTGTCCAGCGCCTTGCTCGCGTGCTCCTGCAGGGACCGGTCGGCATTGCGCATGTAGGTCAGCAAGGTGCTGACGGACCATTCGCGTTCGACGCGCTCACAGAATCCCTCGTCCAGCGACAGACCTTCGCTCCGCAACGCATGAACGAACTGCCACAGCTCGCCGTAGGCACGAAGCAGCCGCTCGGGATCCAGCTCCGGCTCCCTGTCGGCCGCCTCGTCCGTCTCCGGCGCCGGCTGTGGCTTGTGGTCCCCCGAACGGACCGTCTTGAGCCGGAACGCCAGATGTTCGACCCGTTCGAGCCAGTCCGGGCGGTGCGGGAGCAGACTCTCGACCGCGGCGACCGTCATCGAAAGCGCGACGGCGATGATGCTGCAAACGATCTGCCTTGCAAGTTCGTAGAGGTTCATAGCTGTCTCGGACCAAGCTGAAGCCGGGTTACAGGGAAACCCATACTCACACGAATTGATAAAACTTCCCTTAATCCGCGGAGCTCGCGCCGTTAACCAATCGACAATGTTGGCGTCCGTAGACTGGGCGCAGGAAGAATCCCGGCGGAGGCGAGAAAGTTCGCACCGGTCGAGACAGCGGAATCACCGTTAGCGGATCATGGAAGCCCAGCTCGCCGAAATCCTGAAGCTGATTGCGCGTCACGGCGATCCGTCCAAGGCGCTGCACGCGGTATGCGCGGCGGTGGAGCAGCGGCTCCCGGATGCCCGCGCATCCATCCTTCTGCTCGATCGCGGCCCGGGACGGCTGCGCCACGGCGCCGCGCCCAGCCTGCCCGCCGGCTATATCTCCGCCGTCGACGACATCCGGATCGGCCCGAACGCCGGGTCATGCGGAACCGCCGCCTTCCGCAACGAACTGGTCGTGGTCGACGACATCGAGACCGATCCGCTCTGGGCGGATTACAAGGAGGTTGCGCTCGCCCACGGGCTGCGCGCCTGCTGGTCGCATCCGGTGCGCCGCCCGTCGGGGGAGGTCGCAGGAACCATCGCCATTTATCACGACACCCCGCGCGCGCCCAGCCGGGACGAGATCGAGACAGTTCGCGACTTCGCCGATCTGGCCAGCGTCGCGCTCGAAATTTACCTCACCAACGAGGAACGCCACGAAACCGCCGAGCGGATGATCAGCCTGACCTCGAACCTGCCGGGTATGGTCTTTCAGTGGCAGGAAGGCGACGACGGCAAAATCCGGTTTCCGTTCGTCAGCGACGGCGCCCAGTCGCTGATCGGCCTGCTGCCCGACGCGGTCATGAGCAAGGCGGACAGCTTCATCGGCCGGTTCGACCCGGTCCAGCGCGAAACCCTGCTCGCCATGTTCCGCCTTTCGGTGGAGACCATGGAGCCGTCGGCGCGCGACGTCTGCTATCCGCATCCCAGCGAGGGCATGAAGTGGCTGCTGATCCGCTCCCGCCCCCGGCGGCAGATGAACGGCGGGCTGATCAACGATGCGCTGGCGCTCGACATCTCGGAGCACAAGGCGGCGGAACAGTCTCTGGAGCGCAGCCGGAAGGAGCTGCACGAGCATCTCATCGAGCTCGAGCGCACCCGAACGCGCCAGGAAGCGCAGAGCGCCATGCTGATGGATACGGCGCGCGAGCTGACCCTGGCGCGCGACGCCGCGGAAGAGGCCAGCCGGGCGAAATCCCAGTTCCTGTCGAACATGAGCCATGAGCTGCGCACCCCGCTGAACGCGATCATCGGATTTTCCGAGATGATCAAGGAGCAGACATTCGGCCCCATCGGCAGCCCTAAATACCGCGCCTATGCCATGGACATATTCGAATCCGGGCGCCACCTGCTGGAGCTGATCAACGAGATTCTCGACCTCGCGAAGGCCGAGTCCGGCAAGGACACGCTGAACGAGAACGATTTCGGCATCGACGAGCTGCTCGAGGGCGCGGTCCGCATCGTGCGCAGCCGCGCCGAGCGCGATCGCGTGACGCTGACGGTCAAGCTGCCCGACTGCCCCCCGGTCATTCGGGCCGACAAGCGCAAGCTGAGGCAGGTGCTGATCAACCTGATCACCAATGCGATCAAGTTCACCGAAGCCGGCGGCCACGTGAATATCTCCTGCTGGGGCGGCGTAGAGAGCGGCATCGTGTTCCAGATCACCGACGACGGCATCGGGATCGCGCTGGAGGACATTCCGAAGGCGCTGGGGCTGTTCGGCCAGATCGACAACGTCTTCAGCCGCAAGCACGAAGGCACGGGGCTGGGACTGCCGCTGTCCAAGTCGCTGGTCGAGCTGCACGGCGGCTCGCTCGATCTTCAGAGCCAGCCCGGCGTCGGCACCACTGTAACCTTCCGCCTTCCGCCGGAACGCATCGTCGCCGAGGGCGGGCCGCAAATCGCCAAGGCCGGATAGGGCGCCGCCGCCCCCGATCCGCCCGCTGACCCGGATCGTCGCCGGCGGATTCGCCGATCCGAACGAGCCCCCGCAAGGAGGAAGGGCCGCCGCGCGGCTGGCTTGTACCCGGTGCCGCCGGGTCGCTATTATATGCCTGCAAGGGGAGGAGCTTTGAGCGCCCCGCATCGCAAACCTGACCCGACCCGCGACCTAATCAGGAGATGACGCAAATGGCATATACCCTCGATCAGCTGGCCAATGACTGCCATGCCGCGATGGCCAGGGAAAACGGGCCCGGCGGCATTGAAGAGGTGCGCCGGAACATCGAAAAGGCTCTCAAGGACCAGGCATTCATCGACACCTATCTCGGCGACGACAACGAGGACGAGCGCAAGGTCCTGTACGAGGACCCGGAGTACAAGTTCTGCATCCTCGCCCATGTCTACAAGGGCGCGAAGGGCAGCAACCCGCACGATCACGCCGACAGCTGGGCCATTTACGGTCAGGCGATGGGCGTCACCACCATGACCGACTGGGAAAAGGTGGAGCCCGCGAAGAACGGCGAACCCGGCAAGGTGAAGAAGGTCCGCGATTACGACCTGAAGCCCGGCATGGCCAAGGCCTACGGCGTCGGCGTGCTGCATTCGCCGAGCCGCGCCGGCGAGACGCGGCTGATCCGCGTCGAGGGCCGGAACCTCGCCGGATCGAAGCGCGACAAGTACGTGCCGGTCGGCTGACGCCGGTCGCGACAATCCTGAACGACAGCGGGCCGCCGCCAGGGGCGGCCCGACTTCGTTTAGAGCATGATTGTTCCAAATAGAACCATCTGCGTTGTGCGCAGCGCCCCGCGCGGTCAGCCCTCCCTGGCCTGCGTCCTGGCCCAGCCGTCCCGTAGCGCGACAGTGCGGTTGAAGACCAGACGGCCGCGGTCGGATTCCTGATCGACGCAGAAATAACCCAGCCGTTCGAACTGCACGGCTTCGCCTGGCTGCGCTTCGGCCAGGGCGGGTTCGGCCACGCAGCCGGTCAGCACGGTGAGCGAATCCGGGTTTATATCGTCCAGGAAGTCGCCCCCGGCGCCGGGATAGGGCCGGGCGAACAGGTGATCGTAAAGGCGCACCTCCGCCGGCACGCCGTGGGCGGCGGAGACCCAGTGCAGGGTGCCGCGCACCTTGCGCCCGTCCGGCGAGTTGCCACCGCGCGTCGCCGGATCGTAGGTGCAGCGCAGCTCGGCGATTTCGCCGTCCGCGCCCCTGACCACCCCGGTGCAGGTGACGAAATAGGCCCCGCGCAGCCGCACCTCGCGCCCGGGGGCGAGGCGGAAGAACTTCTTCGGCGGGTCCTCCATGAAATCCTCGCGCTCGATATAGAGCTCGCGCGAAAACGGCGTCTCGCGCGTGTCCGCGCCGTCGTCGGTCGGGTTGTTCGACAGCGCGACGGTCTCGGACCCGCCGTCCGGATAATTCTCGATCACCAGCTTCAGCGGGTCCAGCACCGCCATGCGGCGCGGGGCGCTGCGGTTCAGCGCCTCGCGCACGCTGGCTTCCAGCATCTGCATCTCGACCGTGCTGTTCGCCTTGGCCACGCCGATCCGGGCGCAGAAATCGCGGATCGCGGCGGCCGGATAGCCGCGCCGGCGCAGCCCGCTGATCGTCGGCATGCGCGGATCGTCCCAGCCGGATACGTGGCCTTCGCGGACGAGCTGCATCAGCCGGCGCTTCGACAGCACCGTATAGGTGAGGTTGAGACGGGCGAACTCGTACTGGCGCGGGCGCGACGGCGTCGGCAGGTGCTCGATCAGCCAGTCGTATAGCGGCCGGTGGTCCTCGAACTCCAGCGTGCAGACCGAATGGGTGATGCCTTCGATCGCGTCCGACTGGCCGTGGGCGTAGTCATAGGTCGGGTACAGGCACCATTCGCTGCCCGTGCGCGGATGCGGCGCGTGGACGATGCGGTAGAGCACAGGGTCGCGGAGATTGATGTTGCCCGCCGCCATGTCGATCTTCGCCCGCAGCACGCGCGCGCCGTCGCCGAACTCGCCCGCGCGCATGCGGCGGAACAGGTCCAGGTTCTCCGCCGCCGTGCGGTCGCGGAAGGGGCTCGGCACGCCCGGCTCGATCAGCGTGCCGCGGCGCTCGCGGATCTGGTCCGCGGTCTGGTCGTCGACATAGGCGAGCCCGGCCTCGATCAGCGTCTCGGCCCAGCCGTACAGCCGCTCGAAATAGTCGGAGGCATAGTACAGGTGGTCACCCCAGTCGAAGCCGAGCCAGCGCACGTCCTCCTGGATCAAGTCGATGTATTCCTGCTCCTCGCGGGCCGGGTTCGTATCGTCGAAGCGCAAATGGCAGCGCCCGCCGAACTCGCGCGCAAGGCCGAAGTTCAGGCAGATC
>WHUE01000068.1:22622-23264 GCA_009377375.1 Alphaproteobacteria bacterium
GCGTCACGACCCCGGCGACCCGCCCCGATTCCAGATCGGCGCGCACCGTGTCCCGGATGAAATCGCGCCCGGCCGGTTCGCCGGAAGCGGTCGCATTCCGAATATCGGTTTCAGCCATGTGCTCCGATCCTGCGCCCGGGCCCGTCCCGAGGCGCCCCTGTATGCCGGAATTCGCCGCCAAGGTGAAGAGCGGCGTGGACGGTCGCAGCGCTCGCGCCGGATCGCAGCCCGCTGCCCAGCCTGCCGGCGGCATGACGACGCGCCATCTTGCGCCTGAATAATAGTCTGTTATGCGTATTTATTAGGCAAATTCAGCCATTCCTGCCAGTATAGTTCAAATCTCCTCTTTCCCGACACCGGTCCCGTGGCGTTGAAGACATGTGTGACCTTCTCGCGAGCTGTGTTTTTCTCGCAACAATTGAAATAAAAATTTCACGCCACCGCAACTTGTCTTGTGAACGAACTGAATTCTCCCTATGAACCCAATGGCTTAACATCTTGTATCTTCGTCATTGGGGGATTTTACCATGATCAGACGGGCCATCATCGCGGCCTCGGCCGTACTCATGCTATCGGGCGCCGCGCGGGCCGCCGAACCTCTTGTGGACCCGAAGGGCATCCCGGGGGAATTTTCGGCCAACG
>WHUE01000069.1 GCA_009377375.1 Alphaproteobacteria bacterium
AGAACGCGATGGTGCGCTCCCACGCGATCTTCGCCTGCGCCTCGTTGTAACGGGGCGTCGAGTTGTTGTGGAAGCCGTGCTTGGTGCCGGGATAGCTGTGCATCTCGAAGGTCGCGCCCGCGGTCTTGAGCGCCGGCTCGAAATCCTCGCGCATCCTGTTGATGCGCGGGTCGTCCTCGGCGTAATGGATCTGCAGCGGCGCCTTGATCTTCGCCGCGTCCGCAGGCTTCGCCGCCGCGCCGTAGAACGGCGCCCCGGCGTTGAGGTCGCTGCCCATCGCCACGGCGAGGAAGTTGACCACCCCGCCGCCATAGCAGAACCCGGTGGCGCCGAGCTTGCCGTTCGACAGCGGGTGCGCCTTCAGGTATTTGGCGCTGTTAAGCAGGTCGGTGCGCAGCTTCGCAGGATCCAGCTTCGCCTGCATCGTCTTGCCGTCGTCGTCGTTGCCGGGATAGCCGCCGACGGGCGCGAGCCCGTCCGGCGCCAGGGCGAGGAAGCCCTCGACCGCGGCGCGGCGGGCGACGTCCTCGATATGCGGGTTGAGGCCGCGGTTCTCGTGGATCACCACGACCGCGGGGAACGGACCCGCCCCCGCCGGCTGCACCAGGTAGCCGCGCATCCTGCCCGACGTGCCGCCGGGCGAATCGTACTCCACGTAATTCGCCTTGATGCGGGGATCGGTGAAGGAGATCGTCTGCGCCTGGGCGTATTTCGGCAGCAGCGCCTGGGCCATCGCCAGCCCGGAGCCGAAGACCACGGCGATGGCCGCGGCGCGTTCCAGGAAGCTGCGCCGGCTCATGGCGCTGTGGCAGTACTCGTCATAGAGGGCGTAGATTCGCGGGTCGATCTCCATCGTCCCGCCTTCGGCCACCGGTTTCGTTTCGATAGTCATCGAGGTCTCCCTGAACGTTTGATCGGACCCATTATGCCACCGGCGTTCCCGCCCGGATCATCAACAATTCGGGATCGCGGAGGGCGGGCGGACCACGCGCGCATTGCCGCTGCGCCGCCCGCACGCTATCTAAGGGGCACAGGACGCAACCGGCGGGAGGGCCCGGGATGGCCGACAGGATCGAGAAATCCGACGCGGAATGGCGGGCGGAACTTTCGCCCGAGCAGTACCATGTCTGCCGCCAGGGCGGGACCGAGCGTCCCTTCACCGGCAAGTACAACGATTTCAAGGGCAAGGGCCGGTTCGTGTGCGCGTGTTGCGGCAATCCGCTGTTTACCGCCGACACCAAGTTCGATTCCGGCACCGGCTGGCCGAGCTTCTTCGCGCCGGTCGGCCAGGACGCGGTGGATCTGCACGAGGACCGCTCGCTGTTCATGCGCCGCGTCGAGGTGCGCTGCGCCAAATGCGACGCCCATCTCGGCCATGTGTTCGACGATGGCCCCGCGCCCACCGGCAAGCGGTTCTGCATGAACTCCGTCTCACTGGATTTCCGCCCCGACGAGGAGGCCGGCTGATCCACCGCGACGCGCCCTTCCGGCATCGGATACGACGGATTCGTCCGGTCCGCGCCGTGTCTTTCGGCGGGCCGCGCGCCCGAAAGCGCGGCTCCGCGTCGTATTTCGCAGCCTGAAGCCGGTCGTACCGTCATGTCGTTCCTGCGTTGGGGAGTCCCGGTCGTCATCGCCGCCGCCGCGGCGGGCGGCTGGTACCTGTGGGACCGCGGACAGGCGGAGCAGACGACGTACCGGCTCGCCGCGCCGGACCGCGGCGCGATCCTGCAGACGGTCTCGTCCACCGGCGCGCTGAACCCGGTGGTGACGGTCGATGTCGGCTCGCAGGTCTCGGGCCAGATCACCGCGCTGCCGGCCGACTTCAACACGCAGGTGAAGGCGCAGCAGGTGATCGCCCGGCTCGACCCGGCGACTTTCGAGGCCAAGGTCGCAGAGGCGCGCGCCGAGCTCGCGGTGTCGCGCGCCAATGTCGCCATGCAGGCGGCGAGCGTCCTGGAGCTTCAGGCCGGGATCGACGGCGCCCAGGCCGCGCTGAAGGAAGCCGAGCTGGAGCTGGCGCGCAAGGGCTCGCTGCTGGAACGCCGCGTCGTCGCCCGCAGCGAGGTGGAGAAGGCGACCGCCGCGCGGGACCAGGCCGTGGCGAACCTCGCCGCCGCCCGCGCGCGCCTCGCCAAGCAGCGCGCCCAGCTCGACAACGCGCGCGCGACCGTGGATTCGAAAGCCGCCACCCTGCGCACCCGCGAGCTGGAGCTGGAGCACACCGTGATCCGCTCTCCCGTCGACGGCGTGGTCATCAGCCGCGACGTCGCCATCGGCCAGACGGTTGCCGCCAGCCTGAACGCGCCGGTGCTGTTCCGCATCGCGCAGGATCTCGGCCGCATGCAGGTGGAGCTGAGCGTCGACGAGGCCGATATCGGCCGCGTGCGCGAAGGACAGCGGGTGACCTTCTCCGTCGACGCCTATCCCGGCCGCGGCTACGCCGGCAAGGTTCGCCAGATCCGCAAGGCGCCGAAGGAGGTCTCCAACGTCGTGACCTATACCGTGGTGGCCGACGCCGACAATGGCGACCTGTCGCTGCTTCCCGGCATGACCGCCAATGTGCAGGTGATCGTCAGCCGGCGCGACGACGCGCTGCGCGTGACCAACGCCGCGCTGCGCTTTCGCCCGCCGGAAGAGGCGCCGCCGCCGGCCGCGTCGTCGGGCGGTAACCCGCTTGCCGCGGCGACGGGCTATGGCGGCCGCCGTCGCGGCGGCGGGGCGCTGCTCCAGCGGCTGGACGAGGCGCTGAAGCTGACCGAGGAGCAGCGCGGCCGGATCGAGGAACTGATAGGCGAGATGGGGACCAAGCTGCGCGCGCTGCGGCGGTCCGGCGCCGGTTCGGACGCCATACGCCGTATGGCGGCCGATCTGCGCAGCGGCAACGACGCCCGCATCGAGGCGCTGCTGGACGAGGCGCAGCGCCCGATCTTCCGCCGGCTGATGGCGGAGCGGAGCGGAGCGGGGGCGGGGCGCGGCCCGGCCGGCTCTACGTGGTCGGGGCGGACGGAAGGCCCCGGCGCATCGACGTGATGACGGGGATATCCGACGGCAACCTGACCGAGATCGTGCGCGGCGACATCGGGCCGGACGACAAGGTGATCGTCGGCATCGACCGCACCCGGCCCGGGCGCGGCTGACGGCGCGGGCCATGTCCGACCCGATCATCGTCACGAGGTCGCTGGCCCGGGATTATCGCGTCGGCACGCAGGTGGTGCATGCGCTGCTCGGGCTGGACGTCGCCATCGAGCGCGGCGATTTCGTCGCCATCATGGGGCCGTCGGGATCGGGCAAGTCCACCTCGATGCACCTGCTGGGCTGTCTGGACACGCCGAGCTCCGGCACCTACCTGCTGGACGGCGAGGACGTGTCGGGACTCGATCGCGATGCGCTTTCCTCGCTGCGCAACCGCAAGATCGGTTTCGTGTTCCAGTCGTTCAACCTGCTGCCGCGCGCCACCGCGCAGCGCAACGTGGAGCTGCCGCTGATATACGGCCGGGTGCCGCGCGCCGAGCGCCGGCGGCGGGCGGCGGAGGCGCTGGCGGCGGTCGGGCTGGCCGACAGGGCGCATCACCTGCCGACCCAGCTTTCCGGCGGCCAGATGCAGCGCGTCGCCATCGCCCGCGCGCTGGTCAACGACCCCGTGCTGATCCTCGCCGACGAGCCCACGGGCGCGCTGGACACTAGGACGGGGACCGAGATCATGGAGCTGTTCCAGCGGCTGAACCGGTCCGGCATCACCGTCATCCTGGTGACGCACGAGGCCGAGGTGGCGCGGTTCGCCCGTCGCGTGCTGCATTTCCGCGACGGCGCGCTGGTGACGGACCAGCTGAACGTCGCGCCGGCGCGGGCGGAGGCGGGCGCCGAATGACCCTGCTGGATTCCCTGCTGTCGGCGCTTGATTCGTTGCGGGCCAACATGCTGCGCACGGCGCTGACGACGCTCGGCATCGTCATCGGCGTCGCCGCCGTGATCGCGATGGTGGCCATCGGGGTCGGGGCCGAGCGGCGCATGCAGGACCTGATCCGCGGGCTCGGCGCCAATGTCATGGTCGTGATCAACGGCACCAGCATCGGCGGCGGGGCGCGGCGCGGCGCCGGCACGCGCCCCGCGCTGACCATGAACGACGCCGTCGCGCTGGAGCGCCAGGTGCCGTCGATCCAGGTGGCAGCCGGCGCCGTCGGCGGCACCGGACAGGTCATTTACGGCAACACCAACTGGTTCACCCGGATCGAAGGGGTGTCCAACGGCTATCTGGAGTCGCGGGACTGGTCGCTGGCGTCCGGGCGCGGCTTCAGCGGCGCGGAGGAGCGGTCCGCCGGCAAGGTCGCCGTCATCGGCCAGACCGTGGCCGAGAAGCTGTTCGAAGGCGGCGATCCCGTCGGCCGGACCGTCCGCATCATGCGCGTGCCCTTTACCGTGATCGGCACGCTTCACGCCAAGGGGCAGACGCCCTGGGGGCGCGACCTCGACGACGTGATCTTCCTGCCGCTGACGACGGCCAAGAAGCGGGTGCTGGGCGGGCGCGCGGTGCGTGGGGACTACCTGGACTCGATCACGGTCAAGGCCCGCTCCGCCGAGCTGGTCGAACAGACCGAGGAGGAGGTCACGGAGGTGCTGCGTCAGCGCCACCGCATCCGGCCGGACAATCCCGACGATTTCATCGTCCGCAACATCGCGCAGATCGTGGAGGCGCGCGCCGAATCCCAGCGCACGATGGCCTTCCTGCTCGCCTCCGTCGCCGGCGTCTCGCTGCTGGTCGGCGGCATCGGCATCATGAACATCATGCTGGTCTCGGTGACCGAGCGGACGCGGGAGATCGGGCTGCGCATGGCGGTCGGCGCGGCGCGGCGCGACATCATGGTCCAGTTCGTGATCGAGGCGGTCGCGCTGTCGCTGATCGGCGGGCTGATCGGCATCGCGCTCGGCGCCGGCGGCACGCTGCTGGCGGCCGAGGTGGCGGGGTGGCAGATGGTGGTCGCGCCCTCGGCCATCGCGCTGGCGGTCGGGTTCTCGGGCGCCGTCGGCGTCTTCTTCGGCTGGTATCCGGCGCTCAAGGCGTCCCGGCTCGACCCGATAGAGGCGCTGCGGCACGAATAGGGACGGCGGGATCGGCGGCGCGCGCCGTTGCCTGAACGCGCGGCCGCCCCGGATGCCTGCTACGCTTTACGCTACTACGCCTACTACGCGGCAACGTCCCGTCTCTTGCAAAGCGCATGCCAGCCGGACAGGCATGGCCGATGGCGGATTTCCGTCGCCGCCGGCAGCGGCGGCCGGGACCGCGCGCTCCTTCCTGCCGCCCTGCGGCAGGCTCTGCTGGGACGGTTATGCCTGTGGATAATTGCGGGCCGTCCCGGCTTGTCGGGCGGATGGGCGGAGGGCAAGATGAGAACAACCATTCGCCACGGATGGATATTGCAGGGAAGGTAAGGAACAATGACGACACCATTGCGGCAGGGCGCTGTGGCCCTCGTATGCGCGCTTACCGCCGCTGTTGCCGTCGGCGCGCCCGCCCGTGCGGACGCAGAGGCCGACTTCTTCAGGGACAGGACCGTGACCGTCCTCTCCGGCTTCGGCGCAGGCGGCATGTACGGCATCTACACCCGCGTCCTCAACAAGCATTTCGGCAAGCACATCCCGGGCAACCCGACGATGGTCGCGCAGTTCATGACCGGCGCGGGCGGGGTGAAGGCGGCGAACTACTTTTATTCCGCCGCGCCCAAGGACGGCACGACGATTGGCATGCTGTCGCAGGCCATCGCGCTGACGCAGATGCTCAAGGGCGGCACCAATGTGCGCTACGACGCGGGCAAGATGCACTGGCTCGGCAGCATGGACGGGGTTGTCAACATCTTCTCCGTATGGAACGCGTCGACCAAGGCGCAGTCGCTGGAGGAGCTCCGGAAGACCGAGGTCGTGGCCGGCGCCACCGGCAAGGGCTCGATCGGCTACATGAACCTGGTGCTGACCAAGGCGCTGCTCGGCGCGAAGATCAAGATCATAGCCGGCTACAACAGCGTGAGCCTGGTCGACAAGGCCTTCGAGAACGGCGAGGTGCAGAGCCGCGCCGCCACCTGGATCAGCATCAAGACGCGCAAGCAGCACTGGATGAAGCCCGGCGTCGTCACCCATATCATGCAGTACGCGCTGAAGAAGCATCCCGACCTGCCGAACATCCCGCTGGCTCAGGAGCTGGCCGGCAGTGACGAGGACCGGCGGATTCTGGAGTTCGCCGCCTCGCCATCGGTCGTCGGGCGCTCGCTGGCGCTGCCGCCGGGCACGCCCGCTTCGCGCGTGGCGACACTGCGCAAGGCCTTCGAGGCGACGATGAAGGATCCGGAATTCCTCAAGGAAGCGCGCGCGCGGCAGTTGCCGATCCTGTGGTCCACTGGCGACGAGGTGGCTGGGGTGATCCGGAGCACCGTCTCCGCGCCGCCGGCGCTGGTCAAGCGGGTTCAGGACATCATCGCCAGCGGCGGCTGACGGGGCCGGCCCGGGCCGCGCCTTCAGTACGGCGCGTAGGATTTTTCCTCGACGATCTCGGCGCCGAGAAGGGCGTTGATTTCGGCCTTGAGCGCGGCGCGGCGGTCGTTGGTGCGGTAGACGGCGCGGGCGAGCCGGACGAAACGCGCATCGAAGCACTGCTCGCGCTCGCAGTCGCGCAGCTCGTCCTCCACGTCCCACAGACGGGCGTTGACGGTGCGGAGCCCGGCGGTGAGCCGGTCGAGCGTCGGGCCGGGCGGAATCTCCGCGTCGCGCGTGCGGGTCAGAAGATCGAGCTCGACCCGTACATGGGCGCGCTTGGCCGCATCCCCGATGCGCTCGGCCTTGATCTCGAGGATGGTGATCTTGTCGATCAGCTCGCCGGGCGACAGCGCGACCCGGACCGAGGCGACGGCGCCACCGGCGCGCGCGGAACCGGGCTTCATGGCAGCCGCTTCCGCAATTCCGCCGCGATCGCGGCGAAGACGCCGTCCCAGTCGCCCGGGCTCCGCTGGCGGAACAGCCGCATGCCGGAATACCACGGCGTGGTCTCGCCGTCGCGGCCCCAGCGCCAGTCCGGCACATGGGCCAGCGCCAGCCAGGTCTCCACCCCCAGCGCGCCGCCCAGATGGGCCATCGCGGTATCGGAGGTCACCAGCAGGTCCGCGTTGCGCAGGATCGCGGCTGAATCGAGGAATGCTCCGTCGGCGTCCAGCGTCTCGTCCGGCGCAGCGACGCGCCCGGCCCAGCCCTGCAGGCCGAGCTGCTCCGCGCCGCCGCCTTTCTGCAGGCTGACGAGCCGCACGCCGTCGAGCGCGGCCAGCGGGCCGAACCGGGCCAGCGGGATCGACCGGCGGGTATCGGCGGCATAGTCCGGGCAGCCCTGCCAGGCGATGGCGACCGTGATCCGCCCGTCCGCCGGCAGCACCTGCCGCCAGCGCCCCACGCGCGCCGGGTCGGCCTTCAGATAGGGGCTGCGGTCCGCGCCCGCGTCGGGCCGGCGCAGCAGATGGGGCAGGGACATCAGCGGCGCCTCGACGTCGTAGCGCGGCGTCTTGCCGCCGGCCTCGAGGACCCGGATATCGACGTCCAGCGTGGACAGCAGCGGGGCGAGCCGGTCGTGGACGAGGAACGCGACCTCTCCGCCGCATGCGGCGGCGTGTTTCAGGTAGCGGCAGAACTGGATGGCGTCGCCCATGCCCTGCTCGGCGTGGACGAGCAGGCGGCGGCCGTCCAGCGGGCTGCCGTCCCACGGCGCGGGGCGGAGATGGCGCAGGGCGAAGCCGGGGATGCGGCGGCGCGCCTCGTAATGCGCCCAGCCTTCCTTCCACGCACCCGCTGTCAGCAGGGACAGCGCCAGATTCCATTCGGCGTCTGCATTGTCCGGATGCATGGCGCGGGCCACGCGAAGCAGGGCGAGAGCATCCTCCAGCCGGCCCTGTTCCTTGTACACGGAGGCGAGGTTGGTCTTGGCGCCGGCATGCAGGGGCTCGACGTCCAGCGCGCGCGAGAAGGCGGCCTCGGCGGCCGGCCAGTCGCCGGCGCGGAGCTGGGCGTTGCCCAGATTGTAGAGGATTTCGGCGTTGCCCGGCGCCAGCGCGTCGGCCCTGGCCAGGTGGGAGAGCGCCTCCGCGGTCAGCCCGGCGGCGATACAGGCGGCGCCGAGATTGGCCAGTGCCAGCGGCGAGGCGGGCAGCATCCCGGCCACGCAGCGCTGGGCGGCAACGGCCTCGTCGTGCCTGCCCGCCGCTTTCAGCGCCAGCCCGTAATCGCACCAGATATCGGCCGCGTCGGGGCGCGCCGCCGCCGCCTTTTCCAGCAGCTGGACGGCGCGGACCAGCCGCCCGCGCGCGCGGGCGATCTGCCCGGCCAGATGCAGCGCGCCGGCATGGTCCGGCTGGTAGTGCAGCATGCGCTTGACCAGGGATTCCGCCTTGTCGGGCTTCCCCGCCGTGAGCATGGCGCGCGCCGAGGCCAGCCGCGTGTCCTCGCCGGGGTGCCTCATCCCGGTGTCCGCGGTCCTGAGGGCAACGGGCACCATCCACCTCGCATCTGAAGCGCAAAAAAGCCGAGGGGCGGCGCCTGCCGCCCGTCTGTGCAGACCCTAGCCGCCACTGGTTTACAAAGCCTTTCCCGCCCCACGCCGGCCCCGTTCCGCGACGGCGGATTTCCGCCCCTCCAAGAGTATCGCCCGTGCTGGCGCGGCGGGCAAATTGCCGTATCCTGCGCGCCGGATGCAGAGGAGACCGCGATGATCCTGGTGACATGCCCCGGCGGAAAGACGGGCCGGGCGGCGATCGCCGCCCTGGCGGCCGCTGGCCGGCCCGTGCGCGCCCTGGTCCGGCGCGAGGCGGCGGCGGAGGCCGCGCTGCGCGACGGGGCGGCGGAGACGGCTGCGGGCGACCTCGCCGATGCCGCCGCGCTGATGCGGGCGGCGAAGGGCTGCGCGGCGATCTACTACATCGCGCCCAACATGGACCCGCGCGAACGGGCGCTGGGCGACAACGTCATCGCCGCCGCGAAGGGCGCCGGCGCGCGGCTGGTGTTCCATTCGGTGCTGCACCCGCAACTCGAGGCGCTGCCGCATCACTGGCAGCGCCATTTCGTCGAGCAGGCGATCATCGAATCCGGCGTCCCGTTTACCATCCTGCAGCCGGGCAGCTACATGCAGAACATGCTGCCCGGCTGGGCGGCGACGGTGGAGAGCGGCGTCCACCGCATGGCCTACGATGTCGACGCGCCGATGAGCCTGGTCGACCTCGACGACATCGCGGCGGCGGCCGTGCGGGTGCTGACCGACGAGAGATTCGCGCACGGCATCTACGAGCTCGCCGGTCCCGCGATCACGCTCGCGGAAAAGGCGGCGGTGCTGACCCGCGTGCTCGGCCGCGACATCCGCGCGGAGAAGCAGGAGATGGACGCCTTCCTGAAGATCGCCGCCGGCCACGGGGCGAGCGACTACGCACAGCTCTGCATGGCGAGGATGATGCCGCACTACGACGCCCACGGGCTGGTCGGCAGCCCGGCCGTGCTCGGCTGGCTGCTCGGCCGTCCGCCGACGGATTTCGAAACCTTCGCCCGCCGCGTCGCCGGTTAGCCGGAGACGGTTACCCATACCGGCTCCGCCCCGCCCGGGGCGAGCGGACCGGGGCAGGCGGCGACGGCGACGATCAGGTCCATCTCGGCGCGCAGAACCATCGTCACCGGCGCGGCGGGGCGGCGCGGGGTCGGGGTCATCAGCCCGGTCGCAGTGTCGATCTCGACATGGTGGAGCAGGTTGAGCGGCTGCGGCGTTTCCGCCTCCGGGATGCCGTGGCCGGCGAGCGCGGCGGCCAGCGCCTCGCGGCAGCCGGGATACTGGGCGTCGTGCCTCGCCGCGCCGTCGAACCCGTCCTCGACGAGCGTCATCATCGGGTTGTTGAGCTTGCTGAACAGCGCGTCGCCGGCGGCGAGCCAGATCTTCATGTTGTAGACCTTGGTGCGGGCCTGGTCGAAGCGTTCGCGCGGGTTGGCGGCGCTGAGGCAGACGAGGCTGACGATGCTGCGCGCGGTGACCGACAGCGTCTCGCCCGCCGCCATCGTCGTCGCCCAGCCCGCGCCGGGCGCGATCCGGGCCTCGCGGGGCGCGGTCATGGCTGCACGATCTCCGCCCGCACCTCGAGCCCGCCGGTGGCGGAGGCGAGGTCCGGGCAGGCGCTGAAGGCGACCAGCAGGTCGCGCTCGGCGCGGAAGACGACCGGGACCGGCCGGGCCGGCCGGATCTGCGTACGGGCCATGCGGCCGGTCCGCTGGTCGATCGCCATGTTCTGGAACAGGTTCACCGGGCTCGGGATGTCCTCGTAGGCGATGCCCCAGGGCTTGCAGGCGGCGGTCAGGTTCTCCGCGCAGCCATGGTCCGGCACCTGCACCGCGGCGTTCAGGTACTCGCCCAGCCGGCCCTCGGCGGCGGCGCGGCGGTGGCGGGCGCGGCCGCACATGCCGAACTGCGTGTCATGAGTGCCGAGCCCTGCGAACCCGTCCTCGATCATGGTCATCAGGGGCGCGCCGCCGCGCGACAGCATCGCGTCGCCTTCCCGCAAATAGAGGCAGCCGCTGGCGGCCCTGGTCGGGGCCTGGTCGAATGCCTCGCCGAAATCGGCGCGGTCGAAACAGACGAAGTCGATGATGGTGCGGGCGCTCAGCCGCAGGATCTGGCCGGATTTCATCTCCGCGCTCCAACCGGTGTTGCGGGGCGCGGTCTCGTCGCGGATCGTTTCCATGCGCCTACGGCTGGTAGATCGTCGCCCGGATCGGCTGGCCGAATTCCGGCGCGGCGAGATCGGGGCAGGCACTGGCGGCGACCACGAGGTCCATCTCCGCCCGCAGGTCGACGCAGATGGGCGTCGCGGGGCGGACCGGCGAATGGCTGATCGCGCCGGTCTCCGTGTCGATCTCGACATGCTGGAAGATGTTGATGGGGGAGGGGATGAACTCCTTCGGCACGCCCCAGCGTGCGCACAGCGCGTCCTGCAGGTTCTCCCAGCAGCCGTGGTCGGGAACGGGGATGTCATCGCCGTGATGGTACTGGTTCAGCCTTCCTTCCGCGGCGGCGCGGGCGAAGCGCGGGCCGGAGCAGGTGCCGTATTGCAGGTCGTGGAACCCGGTGCCGGCGAAATCGTCGCGGATGATGGTCATCATCACGTTGTCGCGCTTGCTGACCAGCCGGTCGCCCTCGGTGATCCAGATCTTGCCGTCATGCACCTTGGTCCGTGCCTGGTCGAAGCGCTCGTCCAGGTCGTGCAGGTTCAGGCAGACGAAGTCGATGATGGTCATAGCGGTCAGGCGCAGCACCTGGCCCTTCTCGATCGGCGCGCCCCAGCCGGAATTGGCGGGCACATGGTCGTCGCGGATGATGTTCACGGGATGCTCTCCGGCACGGGTCAGGGGGCGAGGATTTCGAGCACGGCGTCGCGGCCCGGCGGCGATGTCTTCGGGTCCGGGCAGTTGACCAGCGCGACGAGGAGGTCGATCTCGGCCTCGATCTCCACGCTCATCGGCGCGGGCGGCGCCAGCGGGGCGGGAGCGATCGCGCCGTCCGACTGGCGGATCGTCATGTTGCGGAACAGCCCCAGCGGGTCCGGCAGGTCGTCCGCCGTGACGTTCAGCGACGCCAGCGCCTTCAGCATCGCTGCGCCGCAGCTATGCGGCGATTGCAGGTCGTGCCGCCCGGCGCCGGCGAAATCGTCGCGGACGATCTTCGCCATCGGATTGTTCTGCTTGGAGAACAGCCGTTGCCCGTTCGCAGGATAGATGTTGAGGTTGTAGATGCGGGTGCGGGCGGCGTCGAAATATTCGGCCGGATCGGCACGGCTGTAGGCCACGAAGTCGACGACGCTCTCGGCCGTGACCCGCAGCACCTGCCCCGCCCCCAGCGCGCCATGCCAGGCTTCGCCGGGGGGCAGCACGGTCTCGGTAACGGTGTTCATCTGATGTCCTTGTGATGGGCGCGGAACCGGAAGCTTAGCAGCGCCGCCGGCCGGCGCAAGGGCGGGGCGCGGTTCACACGGCATGAGAGGAGCGACCGCCATCTCCCGGCCGCGCTACCCACGGTTGTCGGCGGTTACTCCCGCGGAGGTATCTTGTTAACGATGCGACGGGATGGGACAATCGGCGGCCTGTTTTCGCTGTGCCGGGGCGTTGTCACGCGTAAATACCGACTGCGCCATTTCGGTGACGGAGTTCCGATGAGAAACGCGACACCCATCGCCAGTCCCGCCCTGTCGGCGTTCGAATCGCTGCTCGGCATCGACCAGAGCGTCCTCGACGCCATCCCGTCGGCAGTCTATGTCTGCGCGCGCGACGGTGTGCTTGTCCGCTATAACCGCTGGGCCGCCGAGCTCTGGGGACGCGTGCCGCAGCCGGGCGATACCGACCAGAAGTTTTGCGGCGCCTTCCGGCTTTTTCACCTGGACGGCCGGCCCCTGCCGCACGCATCCACCCCGATGGAGGTGGCGCTTCGCACCGGGGAGCCGCAGCATAACAGGGACGTGATCATCGAAAGGCCGGACGGCTCGCGCATCGTCGTCAGGGTCGACATCGAGCCGCTCCGCGCCGCCGACGGCCGGGTCGAGGGCGCCATAAACTGCTTCCAGGACATGACGGACCGCATGAAGGCGGAGCTGTCCGCGTACCGGCTCGCCTCCATCGTCGATTCCTCCGAGGATGCGGTCCTCAGCCAGGATCTCGACGGCATCGTCACGAGCTGGAACCGGGGCGCGGAACGACTCATGGGATATTCGGCGGAAGAGGCGGTGGGAAAGCCCGTCACGACGTTCGTTCCCGCGGACCGGCATTGCGAGGAAGTGCGGAACGTGGAGCGGATCCTCCGCGGCGAGCACGTGGGGCATTACGAAACCCTCCGCCGGCGCAAGGACGGCACGCTGGTCGACATATCGCTGTCCGTCTCGCCCGTCATGGACGGCGACGGGAACGTGATCGGCGCGTCGAAGATCGCGCGGGACATCACCGCGCGCAAGCGCAACGAACGCTCCCTGACTGCGCGCATGAACGAGCAGGCCGCGCTCTACAGGTTCGTTTACAGGCTGCACCGCGCGCGGTCGCGGGCGGAGATCTACGAGACGGGGCTGGACGCCATTCTCGGCGCGCTCCTCTGCAGCCGCGCCGCGATCCTGCTCTTCGACGAGGCCGGCGTCATGCGTTTCGTCGACTGGCGGGGGCTGTCCGACGCCTATCGCAAGGCGGTGGACGGCCACTCGCCGTGGAGCGCGGGAGAGACGGACCCGCTGCCGGTCTTCATCGACGACATCGATGCCGCCGACCGGCCGGACTGGATCAAGGCGACGGTGAAGGAGGAAGGCATCCGCGCCCTCGCCTTCATTCCCCTGGTGGCGAACCGCACCGTCATCGGGAAGTTCATGGTTTATTACGACACCCCTCACGTCTTCGCCGGCCAGGAAATCGATCTCGCAATCACGCTCGGCCGTCAACTCGGGTTCAGCCTGGAAAAGCTGCGGGCCGACGACGCACGCAGCATCGCGGAGAAGGAGCTGCGGGAAAGCGAGGCATGGCTGCGCATGGCGACCCGGACCGGCAAGGTCGGGCTGTGGGACTGGGACCTCGCCGCCAGCCGGGTTTCGTGGACGGATTCGCTCTATTCCATATACGGCGTCCGGAAGCACGATCTCGACGCGACGGTCGAAGGCTTCGTGTCGCTCGTGCATCCGGACGACCGCCCGCGCGTGTCCGGCGCCCTCGCGCGGGCAATGGAGGACGGCACGCCCTATGAGATGGAGTTCCGTGCGGTCAGGCCCGACGGCCAGACGGTCTGGCTCTTCGCCAACGCGACTGTCCTGAGGGAAGGAGAAAAGCCGGTCCGGCTGGTCGGCGCCACGGTCGATATCACCGGCCGCAGGCAGGCGGAGGAGTTGCTGAGGGAGAAGTCGGCCCAGCTGGAGACGGTCATGGAGACCGCGCCTGCGGCGATCTGGATCGCGCACGATCCGGAAGCCAGGCACATCACCGGCAGCCGCTACGCGGCCGAGGTTCTCCGGATGCCGTCGGACATCAACCAGTCCCTCAGCGCGCCGCCAGACCAAAGGCCCGCGAATTTCCGCGCGGTGACGGACGGCCAGGACGTGCCGCCGGAAAACCTGCCGGTGCAGCGGGCCGCCAGCGGGCAGGAGGTTCGCGACCAGGAGCTGGAGGTCGTGTTCGCCGACGGAACGTCGCGCTGGGTGATCGTCAACGCGACGCCCATCAGGGACGATGCCGGAACCCCCATCGGCGCCGTCGGCGTCGCCCTCGACATCACCGAACGCAGGGCCGCGGAAGAGCATCGCAAGCTGCTGATCGACGAGCTCAACCATCGCGTCAAAAACACGCTGGCGATCGTGCAGGGGCTGGCCCAGCAGACGTTCAGGGGCCAGGACGTGCCGCCGGAGGCGCGCATGGCGTTCGAAGGCCGGCTCGGCGCGCTGGCCTCGGCGCACAACCTGCTGACCCAGGGGAACTGGGAAAAGGCCGTCCTGCACGAAATTTCGGATGCGGCGACCCATGCCTGCGGACCGGCAAAAAGCCGGATTTCCTTCGACGGGCCGCTCGTCTTCCTGCAGCCGAAACAGGCCGGCACGATTGCCATGGCGCTTCACGAGTTGTGCACCAACGCCATGAAATACGGCGCCCTGTCCAACGAAACCGGCGGGATCGCGCTTGAATGGAGCGTCTCCGGCGCGCCGGACCTTCGTCTCAGGCTCGTGTGGCGCGAATACGGCAGTCCTGCCGTGTCGCCGCCGACGCGCCGCGGTTTCGGCCTGCGCATGATCGAACAGGCGCTGGCGAAGGATCTCAGAGGCGACGTGCATATGGATTTCAGGCCGGAAGGGCTCGTGTGCACTGTTGACGCGCCGCTCCCGGAAAGGGAGAAAGCACGTCATGAGTGCCTTCAGGAACAAGCGGATACTCCTCGTGGAGGATGAGTTCATCGTCGCGGCGATGGCGGAGGACATGCTGACCGATCTCGGCGCGACCGTGGTGGGGCCCGCCGGCACGGTCGCCTGCGGGCTTTCCCTCGCCGAAACGGAGCTGCTCGACGCGGCGCTGCTCGACGTGAACATGGACGGAGAGCGTATCGATCCCGTCGCGGAGGCGTTGATGGCGCGCCGGGTTCCCATCGTCTTCGCGACGGGCTACGGCGCGGCCGGGGTCGGCGGCGCCGAGGACGCGCCGGTGCTCGACAAGCCCTACACGCAGGAAGCGCTCGTCCTCGCCCTCTCGCGGGCCATGAACATCCAGCCGTAGGCGCCGCGGCGGACAGGCGCGCCGTTCCGGAACTTTTTTGCCGTCCTGTCGGCATCGGGCATACTCGTTCGTCCTTTGGCTGGAGACGACGAACGGAGAACCGGATGCTGTACGCAATACTCTGCTACCACGACGAGGCCGTGATCGAGGGCTGGACGAAGGAAGAGGACGACGCCGTTCTGGCCCACCGCGTCGCGGTGCAGGAGAGGATCGCGGCGCAGGGCCGGCTCGGCCCGGTCGCGCGGCTGATGCCGACGACGGCGGCGACGACGCTGCGGGCGGGGCCGGAGCCGCTGGTTCTCGACGGGCCGTTCGCGGAAACCAAGGAGCAGCTCCTCGGCTTCTACGTGATCGAATGCGCGTCGCTGGAGCAGGCCATCGAGACCGCCCGCGAGCTGAAGGGCGACGAGACCGGCGGCGCGTTCGAGATCCGGCCGCTGCGACTGTTTCGCCCCGGGGACGCCGCCGCGTGACGGAGCTTGCCGGGATCGACGCGGTGCTGGCCTCGGCGCGGCCCCGGGCGGTCGGCGCGCTGCTGCGCTATTTCCGCGATCTCGACCGCGCCGAGGAGGCGTTTCAGGAGGCGAGCCTGCGCGCGCTGCGGAACTGGCCGCAGAACGGCCCGCCGCGCGACGCGGTCGCCTGGCTGGTCATGGTCGGGCGCAACGCCGCGCTGGACGCGGTGCGGCGCGACAGCCGCAACCGGCCGCTGCCGCCCGACGAGGCGATTTCCGACCTTGACGACGCCGAGGCCGGGATTGCCGAGCGGATCGACAATTCGCACTATCGCGACGACGTGCTTCGGCTGCTGTTCATCTGCTGCCATCCGGACCTTCCGGCGACGCAGCAGATCGCGCTGGCGCTGCGCATCGTCTCTGGGCTGACGGTGAAGGAGATCGCCCGCGCCTTCCTGGTCAGCGAAAGCGCGATGGAGCAGCGCATCACCCGCGCGAAACGGTTGGTCGCGGCCGCCGACGTGCCGTTCGAGGCGCCGGGCGCGGTCGAACGGTCCGAACGGCTCGCCGCCGTGACCGCGATGGTCTACCTGCTGTTCAACGAGGGCTATTCGGCCAGCGGCGGCACGGCGCATATCCGCGCCGCGCTGTGCGACGAGGCGATCAGGCTGGCCCGCATCCTGCTCCGGCTGTTTCCCGCAGAGCCGGAGATCATGGGGCTCGCCGCGCTGTGCCTGCTGCAGCACGCGCGCACGCCGGCGCGGCTGGACGCAACCGGCGAGATCGTCCTGCTGGAAGATCAGGACCGCAGCCTGTGGAACCGCGAGACGATCGCGGAAGGCCATGCGCTGGTCGAGAAGGCGCTGCGTCATCGCCGCCCCGGCCCGTACCAGCTTCAGGCAGCCATCGCCGGGGTGCACGCCCATGCGGCGCGGCCGGAGGACACCGGCTGGGACGAGATCGACCGGCTTTACGCCCTGCTGGAACGCGTCCAGCCGTCGCCCGTCGTCACGCTGAACCGGGCAGTGGCGGTGGCCAAGCTGCGCGGGCCGGAGGCGGGGCTGGCGATGATCGAGCCGCTGGCCGGCGCCCTCGGCGGCTATTTCCACTTCTTCGGGGTGAAGGGCGCGTTCCTGATGCAGGCCGGCCGCGCCGATGAGGCCCGCGCGGCGTTCGACCGGGCCATCGCGCTGGCCCACACGCCGCAGGAAGCGGCGCATATCCGGCTCTATCTCGATCGGCTTCTCAAGGACAGCCAGCCGGCCTGACGAATTTTTTTCGTGCGGGTTGTCGGATTGCGACGGCCCGGTCCGTCCTCGGGATGAAGGCGCACCCTTCGGGTCGCGCCGCAGGGACCGGCAAGACGGAAAGGCATTCATCATGACGGAAAAAGCGACCACGGGACTTCCACCCATCGTCTCGCCCGCCGAGTGGCAGGCGGCGAGCGACGCCCTGCTGGCGAAGGAAAAGGCGGCGACCCGCGCGAGGGACGCCCTTGCGGCCGAGCGGCGCAGGCTGCCGATGGTGCGGATCGAAAAGGACTATGCGTTCGACGGCGCGGATGGCAGGATGACATTGGCCGACCTGTTCGACGGGCGGCGCCAGCTCATCCTCTACCACTTCATGTTCGCGCCCGACGTCGAGGGCTGGCCGGAGGCGGGTTGCCCCGGTTGCTCGTTCTTCGTCGACCAGATCGGGCACCTCGCGCATCTGCACGCGCGCGACGTCTCGTTTGTGCTGGTCTCCCGCGCGCCGTTCGAGGTGCTTCGGCGCTACCGCGCCCGCATGGGCTGGACCGTGCCGTGGTTCTCGTCGGCCGGCACCGACTTCAACGCCGATTTCGGCGTCACGACCGCCGCCGGCGAGATGTTCGGCCTCAGCGTCCTTCTCCGCGACGGCGGCAGCCTCTTCCGCACTTATTTCACCACGAGGCGCGGGGTCGAGGCGCTCGGCAGCGCCTGGACGTTTCTCGACCTGACGCCGTTCGGGCGGCAGGAGGACTGGGAGGACACGCCCGCGGGGCGGCCGCAGGGCGCGCCCTACACCTGGTGGCGTCGCCATGACGAGTACGACATCCCGCCCCGCCCGGCGTCCTGCTGCCACGCGGACCGACCCTCGTAACGGAAACCCTGACTGACCAAGGAGAGCCACGATGAACGCAAGACACGACATCACGACGGAAGACGCGGCGATTCGCGCCTTGCTGGAAGACTGGGCGCGGGCGGTCCGCGCCAAGGACGTGGACGGCATCCTGGCGCATTACGCGCCGGAAATCCTCTCCTACGACTGCCACACCCATATGGAGCTGAAGGGCGTGGCCGCCCACCGGGCGCATCTGGAGGCCTGTTTTCCCCATATGGAGGGGCCGATGGTGTTCGAGATCCACGAGCTGGAGATCGAGGCGCGGGGCGACATGGCCTTCGGCCGTTATCTCGCCCGCTGCGGCGCGACGGGGGCGGACGGCGAGGAGCACGCGGGATGGAATTTTCTTCGGGAAATTCCGTCGTCAATGTCGGCGGGAGTCCGCGCCGTTCGTCCTCCGGATGCAACACCGGTCAGTCAGGGCTGAACCGCCCTCAGGACCGGACGCGAAACCGAAACACAGGAGAGATACGATGAGATTCATGATTCTGCGCATGGCAGACAAGGACACGGAGGCCGGCGCGATGCCGAGCGAGGAGTTGCTCGGCGCGATGGGCGCGTACATGCAGGAGATGACGGATGCCGGCGTGCTGCTCGGAGGCGAGGGGCTGCAAGCGAGTTCGAAGGGCGCGCGCGTCAGGTTCTCGGACGGCAAGCCGACCGTGACCGACGGGCCGTTCACGGAGTCGAAGGAGCTGATCGCCGGGTACTGCCTCATCCAGGTCGCCTCAAGGCAGGAGGCGATCGACTGGGTGCGGCGCTGGCCCGCTCTCGATGCCGATGGCAACGTGACCATCGGGATCCGCCAGGTGTTCGAGGCGGAGGATTTCGGCGAGGAGTTCACGCCCGAGATGCGCGCGGCCGAGGAAAAGATGCGCACGGAAGCGGCGGCGCGCAGCGGAAACGCCTAGGCGCGCACGGGAAACGAAAGGGATATGACAATGCAAGTAAACCCGTATCTGACCTTCGACGGATGCTGCGAGGCCGCGTTCCGTTTCTACGAATCCTGCCTCGGCGGGAAGATCAGCGCGATGATCCCGCACCGCGAGACGCCGGCCGCCGAGCACGTGCCGCCGGACTGGCAGGACAAGATCATCCATGCGCAGCTCGACCTCGACGGCCAGTTGCTGATGGGCTCCGACGCGCCGCCCGAGCACTACGAGGCGTCGCAGGGCTTCTCCGTCACCCTCTGCATCGACGATCCGGACGAGGCGGAGCGCGTCTTCAACGCCCTGGCGAAGGACGGTTCCGTGCGCATGCCGATGGAGGAAACCTTCTGGGCGAGGCGGTTCGGGATGCTGGTCGACGGCTTCGGCATCCCGTGGATGATCAACTGCAACCGGCCGGAGTGACCGGCCCGTCGCATCGAGAAGCGGCAGGGTTCCCGCTGCTTCCCCGCCGCAGACACGAAGGAGGGGCGACGCGATGACGACCGATCTGGTGCTGGCGATCGGCCATCATTTTCTCGCCTTGGCCGTGGCGGCCTTCATCGCCGTCGAGTTCGCCCTGCTGCGGCCGGACGCCGACCGCGCGGCGCTGAGGCGCGTCGGGATGCCGGACCCGGCGGGCCCGCTACATCTCCAGCAATTCGGGGCGCAGCCGGGCGAGCTTGCGCATCTGGAAGGCCCAATGGCGGCCCATCATCTTGTCGGAGCGGAGATACTCCTTGGAGCGCATCGCGCCTTCCTCGCCCAGCGGGCTGATCGTGCCGGCGCCCATCGCCATGAGCTGTATCTCGGCTTCCTGCTCCATCACCAGCGCCAGCAGCACCGCCTCGGGGATCGAGCGGCCGGCGGTCAGCAGGCCGTGGTTCTTCAGCACCATGGCGGAGTTGCCGCCGAGCGCGTCGGCCAGCGCCTGCGCCTTGTCCTTGCCGAGGACCGAGCCCTCCTCGGCGAAATAGACGCATTCGTTGTAGAGCCGCGCGCTCGACTGCGTGATGCAGGCGAGGTTCTGGCCGAGGCAGCTCAGCGCGGTGACGTGCTTGGCGTGGGTATGCACGATGCAGTTCACGTCGGGGCGCATCCGGTAGATGCGGGTGTGGATGTGCAGCGTCGGGTTGACCGCCACGTCCGCGCCGTTCGCGTCGAGCACGTTAAGGTCGAAATCGGAGGTGAAGATGTGGTCCGGCGTGACCTCTCCGAAGCCGTAATTATGGATGTGGAACAGCATCCTGTCCTCGCCGGGCAGGCGGGCCGTCATGTGGCTGCCCATGCCGCTCGGCTGGCCGGACAGGTCGATGATGTGGAAGGCGTGCAGGAGCCGCTCGCGCAGCTGCTCCATCGGGTCGGCGCTGAGCGTCGCCCGGCTCTCGGGCATGAAGACGACTTTGTTCGTGGCCATGTTCGATCCTCCCGTAAGGATTGCCGCGGGCGCGCGGACCGTCTTCGCGGTCTCGGCAGGCGCCCTCGAACCCGATCCTACAGCAGCTTCGAAGCCGGGGGTAGCGGGAGGTGCCCCCCGTCGGCTACGGCGCCTTCCGGCGCGCCGCGGCGCGGATCTGGGCGGGCGTCAGCACCGGGACCGGCGCGGCGCCGCATTTCGGGCAGGCGGCGGGCTTGCCCAGGTCGTAGTACTTGATCGCGCAGTCGGCGCAGAGATGCTTGGATCCACGGTCTGATCGGTTCATGGCTGACGGTTCCTTGTCATACGGCGGCTAAAGGGGCGCGCCGCGCCGCCACGAGCTCGATCCCTTGCAGCGGAGGCAGATCCGCTCGCCGGACCAGGTGCTCGAAAACGTTTCCTCGCAGCGCAGGCACTGGCGGTCCTTGGGCGGTTCCAGTTCCCGCTCGCCTTCCATTGCGTCTTTCGTCGCTACATCAGCCATGATTTCTCCTTCGCAGGTCAGCATGGTCGCCCGGCCGTCCGGCCGCGCGCCCGTTCCGTCACAGCGGAGCACACCCGTCCCGTTCCTTCCGGTAGGGCGGGGTGCATTCCCAGTCGTTGCCCGTATGGTCGAGATGGGCGTTCGCCGGAATCGCAACAGCGATGCAGGCGGCGCTGTCCGCCCGGTATCCCCGCTCGCATTTCCAGCCGGTCCCGTAGGACGAGTCCACGTAGTATCCGTTTTTCGGCACCTGGACGGCGACGCAGGCATCGCCGACCGCCCGGTAACCGCGTTCGCATTCCCAGCCGGAGCCGTAGGACGACCCCGCCAGATAGGCGTTTTTCGGCACCCGGATGGCGGCGCAGGTCTCGTCGATCCGGCGATAGCCCCGTTCGCATTCCCAGTGATCGCCGGAGGAGTCGAGATAGGCGTTGGCGGGCAGCGCGATGGCGGCGCAGCCCTCGTCGATCCTCCGGTAGCCTCGGTCGCAGTCCCAGCCCCGCCCGTAGGATGCCTCGGCGGCATGGGCATGGTTCGGCACCGTTACGGCGACACATCGCTCCCCGGACTGGCGATAGCCGCGGTTGCATGTCCAGCTGTCGCCGTAAAGCTGCGCGCTGGCGTTCTCCGGCATGCGGGCCGCGCTGGCCTGGGCGGACGCCGTATCCGCGCCGGGCGCGAGCAGCGCCAGAAGCAGCAGGAAGGCCGGATAGCCGCAGGGCCGCCGCATTCCACGCATGGGAGTCAACTTTCCTCTGGGACGCCCGGCGGGCCCGGGCGGGCACCTGCCGGAACGAAAGAGGCCCGCACGAGGCGGGCCTCCAAAACCGTTGCCGGTTTGGCGAAGTGTCAGCCGATAACCGACAGGTTCTCCGCCGACGTCTTGCCGTTCTTGCCGTTCTGCAGCTCGTACTCGACCTTCTGGCCTTCAGCCAGGCTGGAGAGTCCGGCGCGCTCCACGGCACTGATGTGAACGAATGCGTCCTTCGAGCCATCGTCCGGCTCGATAAAGCCGAAACCCTTGGCAGCGTTGAACCACTTCACGGTTCCTTTAGTCATAGATTTTTCCAATCGACAGGTTGCGTTCGCCGTACACGCTGTCCGGCGGTTCTCGTTTTACCGAAGTCTAATCGTGAAAACGGTAATGGATCGGAGCGGCGATGCGGCACTCGACCGAAACTCGCGCGACGACCACAGGCAACTATATGCACCTTCGGCCGAAGAAAAGCAATGAAAATAAACTGCCGGGCGTGCCGCTGCGGGGCCGGCAACCGCTATTCTATACTGGCACGGGCAATCGCGTCGACGATCATCTGCCGCGCCGTGCGCGCGTCCATCCAGTCGCCGATCTTGACCCACTTGCCCGGCTCCAGGTCCTTGTAGTGCTCGAAGAAATGCTGGATCTGGCGCAGCGTGATCTCCGGGAGGTCCGCGAAATTGTCGATGCCCTCGTAGCGCTTGGTGAGGTGCGAGGACGGCACGGCGATGATCTTCTCGTCCTTGCCTGAATCGTCCTCCATCATCAGCGCCCCGATGGGGCGCACGTTGATGACGCAGCCGGGCACGAGCTGCCGCGTGTTGCAGACGAGGACGTCGATGGGGTCGCCGTCCTCGGACAGGGTGTGCGGGACGAAGCCGTAATTGCCCGGATAGGTCATCGGCGTGTAGAGAAACCGGTCCACCACCAGCACGCCGGCCTCCTTGTCCATCTCGTACTTGATCGGCTGGCCGCCCACCGAGACTTCGATGATCACGTTCACGTCGTCCGGCGGGTTCGCGCCGATGGAAATGGCTTCGATGCGCATGCGTCGGAAACCTTTCTGCCTGCCGCCGCCCGCGCCGATTATAGGAAGGGCGGGTCCTCGTTGCACGGCGCGTTTCGCGCCGCGGCGCCGAACACCATGCGCACATGCGGGATGCCGGCTTCCAGGAACCCGGCCCCGCAGGTCACGAAGCCGAGGGCGGCGTAGAAGCCTTCGGCCTGCGTCTGGGCGTGAAGCACGATGCTTTCCGCGCCGGCGGCGCGCGCCTCCGAGATGACGCGGCGGGTCAGGGCGGCGCCGAGGCCGCGGCGGCGGCGCGCGTGCAGCACGGCGACGCGCTCGATCTTCGCGGTGCGGGCGTCGAGGAAGCGCAGCCGCGCCGCGCCCGCCGCCTCGCCGCGCAGGAAGCCGAGGTAGTGGCGGGTGGCGGCATCCGTGTCCGCGGCGTCGAACTCCTCCTCCGGCGCCACGCCCTGCTCGTCGCAGAACACGGTGCGGCGGATGGCGAAGGCGCTGCGTCGCGCCGCGTCGTCTCCGGCCTCGATCACCTCGAACTCATCCATGGCGGGCAGAGTGGCGCGGCGGCGCCCGCCGGGCAAGCGGGATGAGGCCGGCCGGCGACCCGTTCTCCTTTGCAATGGGGCGGAATCCGCGTTATCGGTATCGTGGGCGGAGCAGCCGGAGGGAGCTGGCGGCCCGCTGTCAGGGACGCCGCCGCGCGCCGATTTCGGGCCGCGGAT